>JBGOYH010000009.1:0-23569 GCA_041479575.1 Bathyarchaeia archaeon | reverse complement strand
GTCCCTCCTCTATCGAGTGAACAAGTGCGCCAGGACCTGGATCCAAATGCAGATTCAAGCCTTCACCCATTATCCGAATTCCGGCAGTACGTCTTTTCTGGGTTATCGTTACGAATCGGCCGCCACCGGTACCGAGGAACGCTATTCGAAAGGCAGAGCTCATGAATTAATAGTCTAGAATTGCACAATTTTTGCCTTACGCTTGTATTCATAACATCGCATCAAAAGATGTTTTAATGGCATCGAAGAAATAGCCAAGCAGACACAGGGGAAAAGCCTTGACCAAGGCTCAAAAATTTGTTATTGAATGCATTCCGCCTTTCAACTTCGAGTTGAGTGTCAGCCTTTTTTCCGGTGGCGACAGACAGATCCGCAAGTACGAAAAAGGAAAATTCTGGCAGATCATAAGAATTGACGGTCAACTAGCTCTCATCACTCTGAAACCTTTGGGAACGGTTGATCAACCAAGAATAGCAGTTGAACTGGAGTCAAATGACAAAATTTCTCGAGAACAAAAGAACAAAGCCAAAGCGCTAGTAACTGCTCTTCTGAATACCCAGTTTGACCTCAACCCTTTCTATGAAGGTATAGCTAGCGACAAAATCTTGACAGACCTGACTAAAAGGCTGAGAGGACTAAGAATCCCATCAACCCCAACAGTTTTCGAGGCTCTAGTCGATTCAATAATTGAACAACAAATCTCGCTGGATGTCGCCCACGTTTTAGAGACGAACCTAATCAAAGCCTTCGGAGACAGCTTAAGCTTGAACCAGGAAGTGTACTATGCATATCCAACGCCCAAGAAGCTGGCTTCTGCGAACATAAAAAAATTGCGCGGCTGCGGGTTGTCAACTAGGAAGGCAGAATACATCATAGAGATTTCGAAGATGATTGCCAGAGGAAAACTGGACTTAGAGAGCTACAAAGACTACGATGACGCTCAGGAAATCATAGAAGAACTTGACAAGATAAGAGGTATTGGAGTCTGGACAGCCGAACTGACCATAATGAGAGCAATGAACAAAAACGACGTAATGCCCGCTGATGATCTAGGCTTGAGAAGAGTCATTGCGCACTTCTACTGCAACGACAAAAGAATCACAGGAGAAGAAGCACGTAGAATCGCTGAAAAATGGGGAAAATGGAAAGGTCTGGCCTGCTTCTACTTGATGGTAGCAGAGGCAATGGAAGAGATTAACAAGCGATAATTCAAGCAGACTTTCTCTCGAACCATCGGAAATTTCACTCTCTACAAAACTGCTAACATGAATCCGAAAGCAGAAGCAACATCCCAACCCTCAAAAATCCCCACGCAGTCACAACAGAAGACCTATCCATAACCATAGGCAAGTACTGTCCGCGAAAAAAACCTAGGGGGAGGGGGTAGGTCGTTTTTGACTGTTTTTCAATCAAAAACTATGTTAGGCAGGCCTGGATTCGGCCATTCTCCAAACGTAATCGTTAAATCGCCTGACCCCACTCCCTTCTATGCGAATTCATCAACAAAGGTTGAGACATTTTACGAATCTTGATTCTGTGATCGTGCGCTTCGGCGGGGAAATAGGCATCAAGAGTGAATGGACAAGACAAGCCTACGAGAAACTACTGTTGAAGAACGTCAAGAACACCCTGTTTCACTTCGGACTGGCGCCTGAGGCAATCGCGCGTCGACGAGGAAGAATCTACGTTGAAACGCGAAAAGCACGCGAAACCGCAATGCAACTCACCAGAGTTTTCGGAATATCCTCCGTCTCACCAGCAATCAAAACCACGTCTGACATGCCGACTCTTGCGATTACTGCTCTCAGCGTGGCAGACAGCACAATCAAAGAAGGAACAAGCTTTGCAGTTCGCTGCAACAGAGTCGGAACACACCTGTACTCCAGCATGGATATTTGCAGAGAAATTGGAAGACAAATACTAGAAGATTTGAAGGGACGCAATTTGCATGTTGACCTCACAAACCCGCAATGTACGGTAGCGATCGAGGTCTGGGAAAAAGAAGCCTTTGTCTATACTGAAACTTTCCAAGCTGCAGGCGGCTTCCCAGTTGGTTCTCAAGGAAAAGTTGTCTGCCTACTCAGCGGCGGAATCGATTCTCCAGTGGCTTTTTGGCTTGCAATGAAACGAGGTTGCACCGTCACGCCGATCTATCTCGATAACACTCCATTAACTGATGAAACAAGTACACAGAAGGCATTGGAAATAGCAAAGAGGCTTTTCGAATGGTCAATTGGTTATTCTACAAAAATGTACATCATCCCACACGGACAAAACCTTGAGACCTTCATGAACAAAGCGCCGACAAAACTAACCTGCCTCTTATGCAAGCGCATCATGTATCGCATAGCCGAAAGGATCGCAGATGTTGAGAAGGCAGAAGGCATCGTAACCGGCGAAGCCATCGGCGAACAAGCAAGCCAGACAATAACCAACCTGAGAGTCTTGGATGAGGCAGCTGTCAAATATCCGATACACCGTCCACTGCTGGGCTTTGACAAAGTAGAAACGGAAGCTCTCGCAAGAAAAATAGGTACACTTGGGATTTCAACCCGCAAAGCCAAGGGCTGCTGTGCTGCGCCCAGTCAACCCGCCACTAGGGCAAAACTGGAGAGGGTGAAGAAGGCTGAAGAGGGACTTGAGATAGAGAACATGGTTGAGGAATCAGTGAAAGCGGCCAAGACCGTGATCGTTCAACTTGATGAGACTTATTAGCAGAAACATCTATTTTATTTCACTATGTCTTCGGCTGACGTTGCGGTCAAAGTCTTTCGTGAACTTGAAAGCGAAGACCTCCGAGTGCTCCAAGCCATAGAAACAGGAATGAGCCAACACGAATTCGTGCCAAAAGAACAGATCGCAAGATTCACCAAATTCAACTTGGCTCGAGACACGGACTTCAGGCTAAGTCGACTCAACAAGCTGGGTTTGATTTACCAGATACGTTCTGCCTATGTGGGTTACACTTTGAACTTTGCAGGATACGATTGTCTGGCGATAAATGGCCTTGTGAAGGCTGGAATTCTTGAAGCTTTTGGCAAATCATTGGGAGTAGGAAAGGAGGCGGATGTTTTCGATGCTTTGAACCCAAAAGGCGAGCGTATTGCAGTGAAATTCCACAGGTTGGGCAGAATCAGTTTTCGACAGACAGTCCGCAAAAGAAGCTACACAACAGCGCATAGTGCAGGATGGCTTTTCCAATCGCGACTTGCTGCTGAAAAAGAGTTTCAAGCCATCAAACTTCTCTTCCCCCAGAAAGTGGCAGTGCCAGAACCCCTAAGCCAAAACCGCCATGTCGTAGCCATGGGAATGATCGAAGGCGCAGAGCTTGCCAACTGGAAAAGACTCTCCAGACCAGAAAAGATACTCAAAGAGATCCTGCGTAACGTGAGGAAAGCGTACTTGAAAGCCGGTGTGATACATGCGGATTTGAGCGAGTACAACATCATCCTGAAACCGAACAAGCACGTTTTGATAATCGATTGGCCGCAATATGTGACACGCGAACATCCAAACGCTGAAATGTTGCTTAGGCGCGATGTTCAAAACGTTTTGGAGTATTTCAGAAGAAAACACACGTTAAAGATTGAACTTCAAGAAAGCTTGAAATACGTTACCGGAAGAAGTAAGACACTTATCTCGTAGGCACATCGAGCATTATGTAAAGTATATTGTTCCCGCGTAACAGAACGTTTCCATAGTTCGTGATCAGCTGGTCATCTTTGGATTCAGTTGCTCCTTCTAAAAGAATATTCATGTGGCCGTCGCACTTGATCATTTTGCCCTTGTATTCACCGCCGTTCTTCAGAACAACTGCGATTCCTGCGTTCAACTGTTTGATAAGCACGTTGAGCGGCTTCTTGCTAGGTTCCATTTGAGCACCTTGGTCCTTGGATATAATCATACATTACCACAAGTCATCACATATAAAAGTCTTATGAAAAGCAACACTGTGACCCTAAGGATACGCAAATCAAAAATATCTTCAAGATACACTTCTTTGAGCAGGGAAGCTGTATGAAATATGAAATAAAATACAGGCCATCCTATTCGATGCTTGTTGTCACCTTAGAACAAGGGGACCATATAGTGGCAGAAGCCGGTGCAATGACCTACATGGACCCGACCATTGAAGTTCATACCCGAAAAAGAGAAAAAAGCCTTCTCGGCAGTCTGGGACTTGCCGTGATTGGTAGACAGTCGTTCTGGGTCAATGAATACAATGCCCCACAAGGCTCTGGGGAAGTGGCGTTTGTTGCTGCACCAGTAGGCGACATTGAAGTATTAGAGGTCAAACAAAGCCAAGGTTACATAGTTCAAAAAGCAGCCTACATAGCCTCTACAGAAAACGTGGATTTAGACGTCAAATGGGAAGGGTTCACAAAAGGACTATTCGGACAAGGACTCTTCATGTTGAAAGCAACCGGGAACGGTAACCTCTTCATAAACACCTTCGGAGCAATAGACAAACACACACTGGCACCGGGACAAACCCTGATAGTAGATAACTTTCACCTCGTCGCTTTCAGCGATACATGTAATTACAAGGTAACAAAATTCGGCGGGCTGAAAGAAACATTGCTTGGTGGAGAAGGATTAGTCACCCAGATCACAGGGCCAGGAGACATCTACATACAAACCAAGAACCTCAAAGAATTTGTGGATTGGCTCTGGGCTTTGATGGAGCCGAGAGTTCAGTCAAGAGCCCGCTAGCCCAACTTTTTCTGTTTGCATCTGCAACAAGGTTGAAGAAAACCTTCCCCGCAAAGGAAATTAAGTAACTTGTCCCATGTTAAAAGAGACCTAGAATGAGAATAGTCGTTGTAGATCATGTTCACTTGGAAGAAAGACATGTCAAGAAATTGCGTTTTCTTGGCGATTTGGAAGTTTTCAAAGAGCCCCCCAGAACCGCAGAGGAATTGAAAACCCGAATTAAAGAAGCGGATATAGTCATCGTCGGTTGGAGCAACCTGACAAGGAATGTCATCGACTCTGCAAAGAGACTTAAGATGATTTCGATATGGGCCACAACTTGTCATTACGCGGATCTTGAAGCTGCGAAGGAAAGAGGAATTGTGGTGACTCACGTTCCAAGCTATGCCACAGAAGCTGTTGCCGAATACACATTCGCTTTGCTGTTGGCGGCAGCAAGAAAGCTAACGTTAGCTGATAAGCATGTCAGAAAAGGAAGTTTTGACTGGCGGCCGTTTGGCGGCATAGAACTGGCCGGCAAAACTCTTGGAATCATCGGCACAGGAGCAATCGGGTTCCGAGTGGCTGAGATAGCTCGAGCGTTCAAAATGCAGCTCTTGGGTTACGACAAGTACCCGAATCCCAAAAGAGCAGAAGAACTTGGTCTCAAGTACGTTGACCTCAAAACATTGCTGAGAGAAAGCGATGTCATCACCAATCATGTGACTCTAACATCAGAAACCGAGAAGTTAATTGGCAAAAAAGAGATCAATATGATGAAAGCGGGCGTGGTCATAATTAATACGTCTCAAGGAAAAGTCGTTGACGAGAAGGCTTTGGGTGAAGCCTTGAAGTCAGGAAAAATAGCATATGCAGGATTGGATGTTCTGGCAGAAGAACCACCAAGCAAGAACACCCCCTTGTTCAAACTCGACAACACCGTGCTCTCTCCGCACATCGGCTTCAACACTGCCGAAGCAGAGGCGAGATGTTCAGACATTTGCGTTGATAATGTTGTCAATTTTGTGGAAGGAAAACATCAAAACGTCTGTTAGAATGCAGTTATACTTCGGTATGAAGGTGAATTGACTTGTATCTGACAAAGGAAGAAGAAAAAATACTCAAAGGAGAATTCGGCGTTGGAACACAAAAAGCAATGGAACTGCTTGCGGCGATAGGCGACGCATATGACGCGGAAAAAATGATTCCAATAAGCCGGGCACATGCTGCCGCAAGCGGTCAAGAAGGAGACTTGTACTTCGTCGAGCTTCTAGCCAATGGCGGTGCTAAATGCAAGGTGCCCACAAGCACAAACCCGGTTTATGACATTAAATACTTCCACAGGCTGTTTTCTGGCATCCCAACAGATGAAGCTGAAGTGGCTCGGAGAGTTATGGAAGCCTACAAACGGCTGGGCGCCATATTAAGCTGGAGTTGTGTGCCTTACCTGAACGAAAACGTACCGTTATACGGAGAAACTGTGGCCTTTTCCGAGTCAAGCGCTACACCTTACGTGAATTCAGTCATCGGCGCCTACACGAATCGCGAAGCAGCTCAAAGCGCACTGGCCGCAGGGGTAATCGGGAAGACACCGGAGTACGGGCTCGTAATCAAAGAAAATAGGAAAGGTACTGTTCTTGTAGACGTAAAAGCGTCACTGAAAGATGAGTTTGACTACACTCTTCTCGGGTATTACGTCGGCAAGGCCATAGGCTACGGAATCCCCGTTTTGACTGGAATAACTAAACGTCCAAGCACTGAGGAACTGATTAACTTCTGCGCTATGTCAAACACTTCCGGCGCCGTATCAATGTTTTACATACCCGGAATTACGGTGGAAGCGCCAAGCGTGAAAGAAGCGTTTCATGGCGATATTCCCAAAGACAAAATGACTGTGACAGACAAGGAACTGAAAGAAGCAAATGAAGAACTTCAAACGACCAGTGGCAAGATAGACTTTGTCCAGCTTGGATGCCCGCATTACACTCTCAGGCAGGTGAAAGAAGTTGCGGGACTCTTGAAGGGAAAGAACATACATGAAGGCGTCACGTTCTGGGTATGCACGTCGGCTACTGCAAAAATCTTGGCTGACAGAATTGGTTATACGGATACAATAGAGAAAGCCGGTGGCCACTTAGTGGTGGACACGTGCATAGATGAACCGTGTTGGATAGCCTATAAGCAGAAAGTCGGCATGACAGACTCGCCAAAATGTGCGTACTACAGACGTTTCAAAGAAGTCATGGTTGGAAGACTCAAAGACTGCGTTGACGCAGCGGTAAAAGGCAGATGGAGATGAGCAGCATGGAAACCACGTTGAAGTGTCATAAGATCATTGGCGGATACGGCGAGGGGGAAGCACTGGTGTCTCATGAGCCGATCTGCTTCTACCTTACAGACCCAACAACAGGCGTCATCAGAGAGAAAACGCATGAGCTTGCGGGGAAGAGCATCGCAGACAAAGTGCTCATATTTCCGTCGGGAAAAGCTAGTTCGGTGGTTCAGATTGATGGATTATTCAAACTTGCGCAACATAACCTTGCTCCGAAAGCTATGATAGTTAGAGATGTTGAAACAGTGCTTGTGGTAAGCGCGTTCATTGCGAAAGTTCCGCTTGTCGATAGATTGGAGAAGGATCCGTTCAAGACAGTACATACTGGTGACTTCGTTAAGGTGGACGCTGACAAACACACAGTCATAGTAACAAGAAAGAAGACCTAGCACGGAAAAGACTTACAGAACTAATAGGAATAGAACAGAAATTGAACAGAATCATCGTCTAGAAGAAATGCATGTAAAGCAAGCAAATAGACCGCATTATGCTATCCGTCATTGGCCCAAAGGTTAATAGACTGCTTCAAACGCGCGTTCCATTATGTCATTTCATGTGAGACGTAAAGACAAAGAGATAAACGATGAAAGACTTTTGAAGAAGATACTGAGAACTTCCAGGTATGTAACAATCGCTCTTTCAATGAACAACCAACCGTACCTCGTGTCCCTTACCCATGGTTACGATGAGGAACATAACTGTCTGTATTTCCACTGTGCGAAAGAAGGCAAGAAACTTCAATATTTGAAATCAAACAACTGCATATGGGGGCAGGCATTACTGGACTACGGCTTTTCCGAAGGCGGAGGCGAGTGCACCAGTCTTTATGCTTCTGTCCACTTCTCGGGAAGAGTCACTCTGATCGAAGATCTTGAGGAAAAACGCCAAGCGATGAAATGCATTATGAGTCAACTTGTCACGAATCCTAAAGCCCTCATAGCCGATCTGAATCTTGACAGACTGCAGAACACTTCAATGGGCAGAATCGACATAGAATACATGAGCGGCAAGAAATCCCAAGAAGTGACAATTTGACACACGGTATCTCGGACAGAACCCGCGACTACTGCTTATGCTCTTTCTCACTTTCCTTCGATATGCTGGCTTCAAAATCATCACTTCCCCCAAGAGCTTCGGAGACTCGGGTTGCCACGCAAAGTGCAGACTTGTTCCATGGATCTCGCTTTGAAAACTTCCTTCGCGGGCGCGTGGTGGGCATTTTCACATTTTTTTCATAACTTCTAAATATTCGGCGAGCTTCTCAGATCTAACCCTCGGCGGACCAGGATCTGGCAGACCATAAGCCCTAACCTCCTTCTTTGGATCACCACCAGTTCCCAACCCCAGTTCGAATCTTCCGTTAGAGATCACATCCATCGTAGACACCGCCTTCGCCGTTATTGATGGAGGCCTGAAGTTGATGCATGTCATGTTAGAGGCAATCCTTATCTTCTTTGTGACAGCGGCAAGACAGCCGAGCAATGTCCAGTGCTCCAGAACAACATCGTTGGCAAGTAATAGATGGTCATACATCCCTAGGCTCATTACGAGTTCCTTGTCACCTGTAGTCATCAAATGATCGAACATCGTTACAGTATCATAGCCAAATTTCTCGGCGTTGATAGCGATCTCAAGAAACACATCTTGACTTGCTCTGACTTCGTTCGGAGAAGTCTTATTCGGAATAAAATTGAACGGCCTAATAGCGAATTTTACTCTTGTCACTTTTCTTTCATCTCATATATAGAAGCTTAACTTTGATCTGACTAGTTCAGTAGTTAATAACTAGCAATTGCTAATTAATTTGCTGATAAACAAAAACAAATGCGCAGAAAGCAATGCGCGCGTGCAAGTTGACGATAAAACATCAACTATAAATGAAGTTGGCAACAAGGAAGCTTTGGAGACCGCATGTTGAAGACGATTAGAAGCGAGAACATATGGATCCGATTAGGTAGCATGTGGGTCGTGGGCCTAGTGATTCTTCTCTTGGCTTGGGTCTTCAGCTTCAAAGCCCTTCCGGAGGCCGTAGTTCGAGGAAGTTCCGGCGCGTTTTATGTCCCGGTTAAGGCAGAGGACCCGATGGCGACTTTCCTGCGAGTGTTTCTATGGAACCTTTGCGTGGGCTGCATCCCTGTGGCGATCGGCAACATCGTTCGTGTGAAGGGTGTTCCCCTCGGATACGTATTGGCGTTTTATCACTGGGGGATATACGGGATTCTGCTTGGAACGAACTCCTTCGTGATTCCCGGTCTGGGAAGATTTCTTCCCTCTCTGGCGACGCTCTTCCACGGAAGTGGAATTTACGAGATCTCGTCTTACACTTTGATATCCGCAGCAACGTTCAACCTCTACGGTTTGTACAGCGAGTCCGCTGGCGATTGGGCAAAGGTCAGAAAACCCAAGAAGAGTCTTCTGAAACTGTCAAAAACCGAGCTGGCCCTTATAGGCCTTGCAGTTCTTATCTTGGCAGTGTCCAACTATTATGAGGCCTGGTACATTTTTCACATATAAACAGAAATGCATATCAGATAAGAGACATTGCTCTGAGTTTTGTTTCTCCAATTCGCACTTGCTTTCAGCCTATATCTCAACCGTCCCTGCTGGGGCTGGAATTGTTAAGTCAGTATTCTTTGCGCGCTGCACTGCCTGGCGCATCGCGAATTTGTCGCGATCGGTATCTTATTCTTGCGTCACATGCGTTTCAATCATTTACACGTCGCTGGGAATTAGATGATTTGGCGTTTGACTTAGAGGATAGTCGAGTTTTCAGTAAGTGCCATTTCTTTCCTGCGAAAGCTCTGTTCATGATTCGTGATTTCATTTGGCCGAGGTGTGTCCTCAGAGTCTTTACCTGTTCGTAAAGTCAAAAAAAGGGAAGAGGAGAGAATTCTATCTATGCTAGCAATTTTCCTTCTTTCATTACTGGTTTTCCGTCAAGCATCCATGTTGGCTTTGGAATGACGAAGTCTTGATGCAGATCTGCCGACACTTTTCCGCCCATGTGGGAGTTGTCTCCTATTGCCATGTGCACTGTGCCCTTGATCTTCTCGGATTCAAGAATGTTGTCGGGACGCTTCGCATTTGGGTTGGTCCCTATTCCCAGCTCGGCGAGGTTTCTTCTTGAAATGTATGGTTCTTCCTTTTTGCTGAAGTCTAGCAGCGCTCGGTATTCGTCGCCAATTTTTCCGCCACCGATTATTTCGGTGACGCGGCCGTCTTTAAAGACAAGTGTCATTTTCCCTTTAAGGTCTGGGTACCAGTTTGGTTCTACTACAAGCTTGCCGTGGGCGGTTCCTTCAACGGGTGCGCAGTAGGCTTCTCCCGAAGGGAGGTTGCCCCAAGAACCCTTCTCGGTGAAGATTCCTGCATCAACCATACCGTTTCTGCCCTTCACGCTGAAGCTGATGTCTGTCCCTCCTGGCGAGGTGACTTTCGCTTCGTTGGCTTTTGTGATCCAGTCCGCGATCTTCTTTGTCTCTTTGTTTATCTCTTGATAGTCTGAAGCCATCGGTCCGCCCTTGTAGAACATTTCAGGCACAAACATCGGCATGCTAGCGACTCTTCCGCCGACCTTGCAGGTGTTGACGCGTGCGTCCGTGTGTGTAAGTGAATAATTGGTTATTGCGATGGCTACGTTTGCGCTCTTCATTTTCTCTTCAACTTCTTTTCCAGGATAAGTTCCGTGTTTGCCAACTGAGGGATAGGTGAAGAACTCAACGTTGTTCTTGGGAAACTTTTCGGCTGCGATTTCGCTTACCATCTTGGCCAGGATTGACCTTTCGATGGCTTCCGTCAGCTTTGAGCTAGTTTTGGTTTTCCATTCTTCGATTGTTGGGATGTCCGTGACAATTACGACTTTCTCTCCGTCCTTGAGACCCATGTTCACTTTGAGCATGTTGACGACGCCGTTAACGAGTTTTTCTTTGTCAATCATACAGGTCACATCAGTGTTGCTTGATCAAATATTCGTCAACTAGCTCTGTTCAAAAAGCTTATAAGATTTCTGCTGTGTCATTGAAGCGTGAAAAAATTCCGTGAGGGTTGATTGTGAAGGACCAGTCTTTGATGGATGCTATCACGCAGCGGAGGAGCGTACGAAGATACAAGAAGGAATCTTTTCCAATGGAGGAATTGACCTTGCTGGTTGAAGCGGCTCGCTGGGCTCCTTCGGCAGGTAACTCACAGCCTTGGGAATTTCTGTTAGTAAACGATGGGGACATGGTGAGGGGCCTTAAGTCGGTGTCTCCAGGATGGTTGAAACCTGCGCCAGCACTCATAGTGATGTGTTTGAACAAGAACAGAGAGACGAACTGGAGTTACATGGACATCGGAGCGGCAATGCAGAATATACTCTTGTGTGCCCATTCCAGAGGGTACGGATGTTGTCCAATCGGCAGTTTCGTGGTCGAAACTGTGAAGGAACTCTTGGAGTTGCCGCCGCATCTTGAACCCGTGCTTTTTATAACCGTGGGCTACCCTGATGAGAAACCGCCGGCTACAAAACGTTTGACAACGGACGAACTTATTTTTAAGAGGGTTGGAAAGTGACAACGAAAAAGGCGGATGACTATCTGTTTGAAATAACTTGCTTTCTGGTAGCCAGCGCCGAGAGAACCCTAGGACCAGAGCAGGGCTACGGAGCGTGTCGCCTTGTGCAAACCCTCTACATGCTCTCTTTTCTCCCCGACCACGCCGACATCAAAGGAAACGAGCTGTTAATGAAAGTCAGGTCCTACGTGGACGCAGATCCCCAGAACTTCTGGCGTGAACCGCAACTCAAGCAGTTTCTCACCGAGCTAAGCCAGCAGCTGGCGAAAGAGATAAAGAAACAGAAAAATCTGGGAAAGTAGCTCGCACTTCTCTGTAGCGCCCTCTCTTAGGACATGCTCGCGCGTTGAGGGAAGAGCCGGCATGAAGTGTCATTGGCTGGGATATTTTAACTAAGTCTAGTTTGATTGGGCAAAATTCTTATTCAAGCAGTCACATTCTCAGGTGAGGGAAAGAAATTTGACCTGGTACATCGAATTGGGAAAAGCCGCAGATACATTGGTGAATTATGTTCTAAAAGTAAAGAAAGATGAGGATGTTCTCATATATGGCGACGATATTGTCGACGCCGCCGTGTTGAATGCAACAGCTGCAGCGGTCAAATCTGCGGGAGCCACACCCACGATAGTTATCCACGAGACCCGCGAAATCTCTTTCACTGAACCGCCTAAGCCCCTTGCCGCTGCAATGATGGACTCCGATGTCACGGTGGAATTCTCAGCCAGAGCCATATTATATACTCAGGCGCAGACAAACGCCCTAAAGCGAAACCGGGCCTACATTTGCCTAACGTCCCTTGACCGCGAAGCAATGGTTAGAACCTTAGGTTGGGTCAACTATCCGAAAATGGTTGAGTTGGGAGACAAGCTTGCAGAAATGACAACTGAAGCCGATGAGATTAAGGTAACCAGCCCCTCTGGGACCAACTTCACCGCGAAGATCGGCGGACGAAAGTTCGAGAACTTCGGTAGCACTGCTGACAAAAGAAAAGTCATAATGTTGGGTGGACAGACCGGTGGTTCTCCAATTGAGGAAACCGAAAACGGGATCTTGGCATTCGACGGAAACGTGTGGCCTCCAGACGAGATCAAATCGAACATAAGAACGCCGATAAAATGCAAAGTTGACAAAGGTGTAATAACAGAAATCTCTGGCGGTGTAGAGGCTGACATACTTCGGAGATATTTGGCAAGCTTCAAAGATGGCAACATGTACCGGATAGCCCACATCTGTTTTGGATACCATCCTAAGGCAAGAGTAACAGGCGACATATCAGAGGTCGAAAGGGTCTGGGGTTGCTTCCAAGTCGGTTGGGGGTCGCAAGGACCGCTTCTCAGACCAGACCTTGGAGGCGCTTTTGGATGGAGAGCTGCATCTCATGACGACGGTATCATACTGAAGGCATCGATATGCCTAGATGGTGAACCCGTACAGAAAGATGGAAAGTTCGTTCACCCAGAGTTGCTTGGATTCATTAAAGAGATGGGCGTTGAACAATAGAACAGTACGTCCTCGTTTCTTCTTGCCACGCATACACCGCAGAACTAGGTCGAAAGCGGAGCGATGTTCCCTGTAAGCGCAAGATCCTCAATGCTCCTTTTCTTGGGCCTTCCAACAGAATTCATCTCCTAAGTCACCAAAGGTCCCGAGAATAGGGGAAAATTGAGTTTAGAAGTCTTGCTCATGCGTTAAGAAGGTGACGAAGCGAAAATCAGGCAAACAGACTTTTATTCGTTCGTGCGTTTCTTACAATTGTGACCACGATGAGTCTTTCAGACACCGTCCTGTATCTCAGCCGAGGTGACATCGAAAGACTGGGCATTCCTATCGAAGAAGTAATCCGAATTGTCGACAATGCCTTCCGCGAAAAAGCAGCGGGAAAAATTGAAATGCCTCCTAAACCAGGAATCCACCCGAAAGAAAATGCCTTCATCCATGCAATGCCTGCATACATACCTGGAATGCACGCTGCAGGAATCAAATGGGTAAGCGGTTATCCCGAAAACACAAAGCGCAAGCTGCCCTATGTTTCTGGTCTTCTAATCCTGAATGATCCTGAAACTGGCTTTCCAATCAGTGTTATGGACGCCACGTGGATTACTGCAAAGCGTACTGGAGCGGTGACCGCAGTCGCAGCAAAGCACTTGGCTAGAGAAGACTCGAAAGTGCTGGGCATACTAGGATGCGGGGCTCAAGGTAGAAGCAACCTTGAAGCTTTGCTCGCGGTGTGTAAGAACACTGAAAAAGTGAAGGCGTATGACATAAGCGAAGAAAACTTGCAGAAGTACGTGAAGGAAGAGACCGTCAAACATGGCTTGAAAATTACTCCTGTAGACTCGCCCAAAAGAGCTGTTGAAGGTTCAGACATAGTCGTAACCTCGGGTCCCATCCTGAAACAACCACATCCCGTAATTGAAAGATCATGGTTTAAGGACGGTGGACTTGCATGCCCGTTGGATTTTGACTCTTACTGGAAACCGGAAGCCATGTTTTCGATGGACAAATTCTGCATAGACGACATACAACAGCTATGGTACTACAAGAGGCAAGGGTACTTTAATAATATACCAAAAGTGTATGCGGAGCTGGGAGAAATTGTAGCCGGAGAAAAAAGTGGTCGTCTGCACAAAAGCGAGCGTATCATGTCCATGAACTTAGGCCTAGCGATAGAAGACATAGCTACGGCCAAGCTGGTTCTTGACAGGGCAAATAAGACAGGAGCCGGAATCAGGCTGCCTTTGTGATTGAGACTCTAGCTCCTAAGTTTTAAATAGCTTCTTTGCTTTGATTAGAGGAAGTGTGGTGATCGATTTGCTGAAGATCTTGTACATAAATCCGGTTGGCACTGGTGCCTGGGACAAGCACATGCTTCAGACGATAAATGAGATCAAAAGGCCAGACGCAAAACCTAAGGTTGTCCATCTGCGGAAAGGCCCAGTTCATTTGGAGTACCACTTCTATGAACATCTGAATCTTGGCGAGACTCTAGAATGGGTTAGATGGGCAGAAAAGGAAGGATATGATGCGGTCATAATCGGCTGTTTCTATGACCCAGGAGTCAGAGAAGCACGAGAACTTGTTTCAATTCCAGTGATCGTTCCAGCAGAGGCTACGATGCATGTCGCGGCGACTCTTGGCCACAAGTTTTCAATAATCGTGGGTAGAAGAAAATGGATTCCGAGGATGGAGAGCAACGTGTACATTTATGGGCTCGAGAGGAAGCTTGCCTCTTTCAGACCGATAGAATTCACGGTTCCGAAGATGGGTTCTGAGCCTGAAAAGCTGAAAAAAGCGATCTTGGCAGAGGCAAAGAAGGCTATTGAAGAGGACGGTGCCGAAGTCATAGTCTTAGGATGCACAATGGAGTCCGGATTCATGAAGGAGTTGACGAGCAAGCTCAAGGTGCCGGTTTTGGATGCCGTGGTGACTTCGTGGAAATACGCTGAAATGATGGCTGATTTGTACCGCAAAGTAGGTTTGGTGCACTCAAAGCTCTACGGATACGAATCTCCTCCCGACGTATAGATTGACAATCTTCGAGAAAATGGGCCAATATTCGCTGACGCCGCGATGCGACTGGATGCCCGGGATTTTGCCTACATGGAAAAACATATAACGTGTATCGTCGCTACAATGTCTTCAAGGAGGAAAAAAATGAAGACTTTCTTAAGCAGATCAGCCATTTCTAAAATGTACGCAGCCATAATAGTGATAATCGTCATTGTGGCTGCAATTGCAGGCGCATTGTACTACACGGGTTTGCCCGGTCCTAGTCCTTCGCCCTCTCCATCGCCGTCTCCGTCGCCTTCGCCTTCGCCTTCTCCGTCGCCTTCCCCAACGCCTGAGAGATTGTTGAGAATCGGCTATGCATGGCCACTTTACGCGGATCCAGCTATCGCTACTGACGAGTGCGGTTCAACCACCCTATGTAATCTTTATGACCCGCTAGTGTGGCCAGTTCCCAACTCAGATCCTAAGGCTTGGGTTGCCAAGAACTGGACGGTTTCATCGGACGGTCTAGTGTACACTTTCACGATAAGATCGGGGATAAAATTCCACAGTGGCCGAGAATTGACAGCGGACGATGTTGTGTTCAGCATGAAGAGATTGTCAACCATTGGTCAAGGGTTCAATTATCTGTTCGCACCCTACGTGGACAAAGTTGAGAAGGTCGCGGCCGACCAAGTACGTTTTACGCTCAAGAAGACGTTCGGACCCTTCCTGATGGTGTGCGTAAGGCTCTACATAGTTGATTCGGCAACAATCGTGGCCCACGAAAACCTTGCGGCACGACAAAACTATACAATAGATGGCACAAACCACGGAGATCTCGCTATGGAGTGGTTAACGACGCATGACGCAGGCTCCGGAGCCTACAAAATTGTTGACGCTACGATGGAACAGTGGTTCAAGTTCAGCCTGGTCACCGATTACTGGGGCGGAGTGGACCCTCTTGCACCTACTACGGTGATGATGCAGTGGACGAGTGGCAATCCAGCAACAGAAAGAACCAGTATGTTGAACAGAGAACTTGAGGTAACTGATGCATGGCTTCCAGCGGAGACTCTTGATTCGCTGGCTAAGGATCCGCATATCAAAAAGGTTTCATGGTTGGATCCTAGCGAATACTACTACATGTTTAACTGTCAGAAACCACCATTGGACGACGTACACGTCAGAAAGGCTCTGGCATACTGCCTGAATTACTCGGAAATGATGTCGGAGATATATTCAAGATATAAACTGTCAACTTCATGCGTGCCAGCTGGCTTACCAGGCTACATTAGCTGCTCACCATATTACTACAACGTAACCATGGCGCAGGAGGAGCTTAAACTATCAAAGTATTATGGAAACTTTTCCGCCAATCCCATCGAATTCCACTGGATTCAAGAGGTTCCTGAAAGAGAGAGGGACGCTCTGTTGTTCGCATCGGCCGCCGCTGCAATAGGACTAACCGTTCATGTGGTTAAGACTCCTTGGCTCGCGACTGTTGAGGAAATGACTAATGCGCAATTGAGTGCACACATATACAATATATTGGTAGCCCCCCACTTCCCAGAGGCAGGGTCACTGCTCGACTCACGATACCACACGGCCCCATTGTCATGGGAGTCGAACGAGAAGCTCTACAACACAACACTCGACCTTGAGATAGAAGATGCATTATCTACGCGCAACGTAACGGAAAGATATGCAAAGTACGCACACATTCAGCAAGAGATAATGGCTATATGCCCAAGCATGTTCATATACGACTATAGGGACACGATGGCAGCCCAAGACTACGTTAAGATACCCGCAGTAGAAAACCCGCAAACAACCATAGGCATACTAGGGTACGACAGAGTCTACAGGGACTGGCAAATACTTCCTCACTAAATCCCTTATCCTTCTTTTTTTTTCGTTTCGTCAGACAGCAAGTTTGCATAGTCAAGCTCATTCCAACATATGTTTTGGGCGCACGCGCACTCACAGGTGCAAACACCCTTCGCAATCTACTTCAGGCTGTGCTATCCGAATGTGAAACTCTGTTCACAAGCGCTTTCTTGCAAAGGACTCATTTGAAACTGAAAACCTTTTAAACGTCCATTCTTATCTTACTTAGTTCTGAGGGACTCATGGACAATGAGGCTTTCAACTTACATTTTGAAAAGAACAGCGTACATAGTGTTCACTTTGATCGGTTTGTCAATCCTGGTTTTCGTTCTAGCTAGAGTTTTGCCTGGGGATCCTGCACGAATGGCTGCTGGGCCCAGGGCCCCGGAATCGGTCGTAGAGCAGATTAGGAAGCAATTAAGATTTGACAGGCCTATATATGAACAGTATTTCTATTGGTTAAATGACCTTATTCATGGAGATTTGGGTTATTCTCTAGTAACTCGACGCAGTATTACATCCGATATTCTTGAGTACCTTCCCATATCTCTTGAGTTGATAATCCTGGCTGCTGCATTTGAAATAGCCGGATCCTTTGCGCTTGGCGTGGTGGCAGGCAGATATTCTTACAAGTGGCCTGACAATGTAGTGAGGTTGGCTTCCTACATTGGAATATCAATTCCATCTTTTGTTTTGGCCATAATACTTCAGCTTCTGTTCACCTGGAACCTTAAAATATTTCCAACCAACGGGATGCTTTCTCAGGGAATTACACGACCTCCCGTCGTGACCGGAATGATTACATTGGACTCCTTGATTGCTGGCAGGTTTGACGCGTTCGGAAATGTTTTGTGGCACATGGTACTGCCGGCTTTGGCGTTATGTTTAGGAGGAATGTTGCAAGATGCAAGGATAATTCGATCGGGGATGGTTGAGAACAAAGATAAAGATTACATATCGATGGCTACATCTCAAGGTTTACCTGAAAGACAGGTGATGTTCAAATACTTGCTTAAACCGTCCTTGATTCCTGCAGTGACGGTCATGGGATTGGATATAGCCGCGCTGATGGCCAACGCGTTTCTTGTGGAGACGGTTTTTAGTTGGCCAGGCTTCTCCAGACTTGGTATCACGCTAATGTTAAACAAGGACCTTAACGGCATAGTAGCATTGGTCTTGGTCATAGGAGTCATCTACGCCGTAGCAAACATAGTGGTCGACGTTATCGTCGCATATTTAGATCCTCGAATCAGATTGATGGAGAGGGGCGAATAGATGCAGATAATGGGAAGCATCAGAAAAATCTCAGGAAAAATCTCAGCCAGGTACGATTTGAAAAGAAAATGGTATAGGTTTTCCCGCAGTCCGTTGTCCATAGTGGGACTGGTCATAGCTTTAACCTCAGTATTTCTGGCTGTAGCAGCTCCTTACGTGACTCCTTATCCTAAACATGCTGGTCTGATGACAAACTTCAAAGACAAATTTCAGCCCCCCAACCTCACTTATCTGTTTGGCACTGATGAATTTGGGAGAGACGTACTAAGCAGGACGATCTTTGGATTTCAATACTCTCTCATGATGGCAGTAGTAGTATTGGCACTTGTTATTCCACCTGGAGTAGTCTTGGGTTTGGTGGCAGGATACTACAGGGGAACTTGGATTGACAGCGTAATTATGAGAATAGCAGACGTATTCATTGCAGTTCCTCCATTGGTACTAGCATTATCCATAGCTGCAGTGTTAACTCCAAGCGTGTTTAACGCCATGATGGCAGTTTCACTAATGTGGTGGCCTTGGTACACAAGGTTGACGTATAACGCCGCGTCAGGCTTGAGAAATGAATACTTTGTTCAAGCATCTGAGGTAATGGGTGCCAGTTCCTCTAGCATAATATTCAAGGAAATCCTTCCCAATTGTCTCGGTCCAATCCTGACCAAGATAACATTGGATGTCGGTTGGGTTATACTCCTGGGTTCGGCGCTGAGCTTTGTAGGATTGGGAGCTCAGCCTCCGACGCCTGATCTGGGCACAATGGTTGCCACCGGCGGGAACTATATGCCTGATTTTTGGTGGATAAGCATATTTCCCGCCATAGCAATTTGCATCATAATTCTGGGCTTCAATCTTTTGGGAGACGGCATTCGGGACATATTCGTTGAGGAGGCAAGATAAACGGAAACTCTCCTGGACGTGAAAGACCTCTACGTAGGCTATAAGACATACATGGGCAAGTTGAAGGTATTGAATGGCGTAGACTTCAATTTGCACGAGGGAGAAAAAGTCGGAATCATTGGAGAATCTGGCTGCGGCAAGACCACCACGATGAAGGCTATTCTCAGAATTCTAGCAACCAACGCTGTAGTAGATGGAGGAGAAATACGCTTCAGAGGCCATGACATGCTGAGGGCCGACAAAAAGGAATTGGACCAGGTCAGGAGAAAAAACTTGACTATGATATTTCAAGATCCCACGGCTGCCCTTAATCCAGTATTCAAGGTCGAGAGTATTCTTGGAGATGTCGTCAAATTCTCAGGCAATTTTGAACATGAAAAAGCTACAAAACGACTAGTTCGTGAAAAATCCTTAGAGGCCCTTAGGGAGGTTTCGCTGCCAGATCCTGAAAGAGTATTGGACAGCTATCCCTTTCAGTTGAGCGGAGGCATGAGGCAGAGAGTCTGCATTGCAATGTCGCTGGCTACTGCCAAAGATCTTCTGATTGCGGATGAGCCGACGACTAACCTTGATGTGACAATACAGGACCAGGTTCTACGTCTGATGAAGGATCTTGTGGATAAAAAGAACTTGTCAATAATCTTGATATCTCATGCACTTGGCACGATAAGAAACACCGTCGATACCGTTTACGTAATGTATGCTGGAACCATGATTGAGGCCGCAGAAACAGGAAAACTGTTCTCAGATCCACTTCATCCTTACGCACAAGGACTCTTAAAGTCCGTTCCGAAATTGACTGGAGCAGGATTCTCGGAAGGTATCAAGGGGAGAATTCCAGATTACATTGACCCGCCACCAGGGTGCAGATTTCACCCCCGCTGTCAGTATGCATTTGAGAAATGTCGAAAGGAAAAACCCCAGCTTCTCAAAGTTGACGCAGACAACCACAGAGTTGCTTGCTGGCTTCACAATAAGAGTTGAGCGATAATGGATAAAGACGAAAACTTGCTAGTTGTAGAGAACTTGACAAAACACTTCAAAACCTCTTTTGGAGTGGTAAGGGCAATAGACGGAATAAACTTCACAGTGAAACCTGGCGAGACCTTCGGCCTAGTGGGGGAATCCGGTTCTGGTAAAAGCACAACAGGCTACGTAGTAATGGGTATCTATACGCCTACGTCAGGAAGAATACTTTTCAAGGGTCAGGATATATCGGTGCATGCCAAGAAACGTCCAAAACACCTGAAGAAGGATCTGGCGATTGTCTTTCAAGATCCTGCTTCTTCATTAAATCCCACGAAGACAGTCAAAGACGTAGTAGGACAACCATTGAAAGTGCACGGACTGGCCAAAAGCCGTGAAGAGTATGCTAGGAGAGTGGGTGAACTGCTTGATGCTGTTGAGTTGCCTCCTGAGGATTTCATGAATAGACGGCCAAGGGACCTAGGAGGAGGCGAAAGGCAGGCGGTCGCGATCGCCAGGGCTATCGCTACAAACCCCTCTCTCATAGTGCTTGATGAACCCACGTCAGCTCTGGACGTTTCGATTCAAGCAAAAATAATGAAAGTGCTCATGAAACTGCAACATGAACTTAACCTTTCATACTTGTTCATAACCCACGACCTAAGCCTCATGAGAAATGTGTCTTCCAGAGTAGCAATAATGTATCTAGCCCAGATTGTAGAGTTTGCACCAACTGCAGTTTTCTTCCAAAACCCGCTGCATCCCTACACCCAGATGTTACTGTCCGCGGTACCTGTGCTAACAGACGAAGAGGAGAAGCTGAAGCCAAAAGAAGTAGTATCAACAGGTGAAGTCCCAAGCGCAATTAACCCTCCACCGGGTTGTCGGTTCCACACTAGGTGTCCCTTCGCATTTGAAAAATGTAAGGTGCAAGAGCCAACCTTTGTTATGATGGAACCGGATCACTACGTAGCATGCCATTTAATGACGAAATAATTCTGTCTATTCTGGTCATGCGAGCTGGGCGCGGACACACCAATCGCGCGATGTGCTCCCGCTCACCGCAAGACTTTTTATAATGAACGGGTTTTTCCTAGTCCAAGGTGAATATGTTGGCATTACACATGGAACTTGCTGAAGCAGCCTACAAGCTTGCATCCGAGGTTATGCTGATAAAAAAGGGTGAGAGTGTTCTAGTATACGCGGACACTGCTAGTGACGAGAACGTTGTAAAAGCAACGGCTGACGCTTGCGCTATTCTGGGAGCAAAAGCAGCTGTAATGTGGTTTGAAACTAACCCTGAAGTCACCATGGACCCGCCTGAACCCGTCATCGCAGCAATGAACAACGCAGACGTCCTAATAGAATACTGCGTAAATTACCTGCTCTACGCCCCGTTCTACGATAGCATGATGAAAAAGGGAAGGGCGCGATATATCTGCCTAACAGGAATGAACGTCGAGTCGATAGTGCGCACGATTGGCAAAGTAGACTATCCTAAGATGCTTAAATTTGGTGACAAGCTTGTTGAACTGACCAAGAAAGCAGACAAAATTCGAATCACGAACTCTGCCGGCACAGATGTTACCGCCTACAACCGCGGACGACCTGTTTCCCAACCTGGTGAAATCGCCAAGAAGCCTGGTCAATACATGCTAGGTGGCCAAGTCGGCTGGAATCCAGTCGAAGAGACTATCAACGGAGTAATCGCCGTTGATGGATGGGAATGGAACGTGGGTTTCATCCAGACGCCCATCAAACTCAAAATGGAGAAGGGCAAGATTGTAGACATAGCAGGCGGACGAGAAGCAAAGACGTTTGCAGCTTGGATAGGAGGGTTCAAGGACCCGAACATGTATCGGCTGGCTCACTACACATACGGTTTCAATCCTGGTATCCGTAAACTAACTGGAGTGCACAACGACGACGAGCGACTGTTTGGCTCAGTGACCTTCGGCTTCGGCACTCAAGGTAGCATCATCGGCGGACCCGGTTGGAGAGCGGCGGCACACACGGACCTCGGTATAATGAATCCGAGCGTTTACTTGGATGATGTCGCGATCGAGTTAGATGGCAAATATGTGCACCCAGACTTGGCCAAACTGGCAAAAGAGCTGAAGGTACCGGGTTACTGATCTCCAAACATCTGAGCATCTAGGGATCAAATCCAAGTCCCAATCTTCCTGATTCTTTCTCTTCACAAACAATCTCAGAGTTAAGCATCAAAATTCACGTTTGATGACTTCATTATCCAAAAAATCTTTTACTACAAACGACATCTGTCTAGACTTTGAGGGGGGTAGCTATAGACTTTTCTTTCCTCAAAAGCGAGACTAGTATCGTAATCTGTGCGTTGTTGTCTTCGTTGGCTGCAAGGATTTTCTTGTTTCCTGTACAAGGGTGTCTAACCGACCTGGGAACCTTTGCCACATGGTTCAATGCTGCCGCCGAGCATGGCCCCTTCGTTTTCTATCGGGTTCTAGGCTGGTGCGACTACCCGCCCCTTAATGTCTATATTTTTTGGACGTTCGGTTCATTGGCAAAGTGGCTTTCGCTTTTTGGGACACCCGCTCTTGCTTTCATCTTGAAACTGCCTTCGACCCTTTTTGACACCGCAACCTCAGGTTTGATATTCGTCTTTCTCAGAAAACGGCTCAGTTTTGACTCATCACTGATTGCCATGTCACTCTACGCGTTTAACCCCGCAACGATCTTCAACGGGTCAGTCTGGGGGCAGTTCGATGCGATATATACATTTTTCCTGATTTTGTCATTAATCCTTATCCTTCAATCAAAGCCAACACTGTCAGTGGTGGCGTTCACTGCAGCAGTATTGACGAAGCCGCAGAGCATAGCTTTGGCACCTCTGATTGCCTTTTTGATAGTGAGAAAACGCAGTTGGAAGACTATAGCCGCATCAGTTTTTGCATCAGCAGCATTGATATTGGCAGTTTCTGCCCCGCTGAGTCCTGGTAATCTGGCGGATTTCCTGGTATACATCTATCTCAAGGGCTACCGGGGCTATCCCTACACTTCGCTGAACGCTTTCAATGTCTGGGCATTTGGCGGCTTTTGGAAGTCAGACGCTCAGACTCTTTTATTCTTGGACTTTTTCAAGATAGGCTGGATCATGTTTGGAGCCTTAGCAGTTTTCTCGCTGTATTACTTGTACAAAACGTCTCAGCGCCTGCAAAAGACTGACCAGGGTGTCGAGATTTCCGTACTCTTCACAGCTTTCGTTCTCATGTTCAGTTTCTTCATGCTTCCGACCAGGATTCACGAAAGGTATCTATTCCCAGTTTTCAGCGTGTTAACCATGATGTTACCCTTTGCAAAGGAAACGAGGCCACTTTATGTCGTCCTGACTTTTACTTATCTTTCCAACTTGGCCTATGTTCTTCCCTTTCTCAACACAGGCAGCTACATACCCGATTGGGATCTGTTTGTTTACGTGATAACTGCAATCAATCTAGCTGC
>JBGOYH010000008.1:0-24535 GCA_041479575.1 Bathyarchaeia archaeon | reverse complement strand
TTAAGGTTAAGGTTGTAGACACCACAGGTGCAGGTGACGCTTTTGATGCTGGTTTCCTTTACGGGCTACTCTCTGGCAAAGACCTGTATGAATGCGCAAAAATAGGCAATTGTGTCGCGTCAAGATGTATAATGGCTATGGGTGCAAGAACATCGCTGCCGAATCTAAAGGACCTTAAGAGTTACAAACTGGCTTGAAAGCAAAAGCTGACTTTTGGTTTAGCCTTTCTTTTCCAAATAGCTAACTAGACTTTCAAACATCAGTTTGCCGTCTCCGTACTCCGGCATTTCTACTTGCCTCGTCCAGTCTGGTTGTTGCCACCAGTAGAAGGCTCGTTCAGGATGGGGCATCAGGCCGAACACGGTTCCTTGAGGGTTGCATATACCTGCTATGTCGTAGAATGAACCGTTCGGATTTGTTGGAAAAATACCCTCTGCGTATTCGCCATCCTTGTTGCAGTAGCGGAAGACGAGTTGATCATTCTCGTACAGCCTCTCTAAGTAATGCTTCTCTTTTCCTTTAGCAAAGATGAATCTGCCTTCTCCGTGCGCAACGGGTATGTGAAGCACCTTTCCTTTCGGAATCTTCCACGTGAATGCACACTTTCCTCGGCTTTCATGCTTAAGACTGATCCATCTGCATTTGTAGCCTGGAGGATGATTGGTGGCCAAAGCGGCCTCTGGATACAGGCTGATGCCTTCAAAAGCTGGAAGCAGTCCTGCTTCAACAAGAACCTGAAAGCCGTTGCAGATGCCGAGGATTGGACGCTGTTCTTCTGCAAACTTTTTTAGCTCCTTTCCCAACTTGATGACTGTCCACTTTGCCCAAATGACTCCTGCACGAACATAGTCTCCATACGAGAAACCGCCTGGAAAAACCAGCGCACTGTATTCTAGCATGTTTCGGCGCTTAACCAACTCGTTTGCGTGCACAATTTCAGCTTGAACGCCCAGTTCCTTGAACGAACGGTTTGTTTCAGCATCACAGTTCGTTCCTCCTACACGCAAAACGCAGACTTTTATTTCCTCACGCTTCACAGTTCAAGCCCCCTTGCTGAGCGTTCGCTTCCAGCTAGCCATCAAATCATTAAGCGAAACGTCTACCACAACCTCATTATGCAATCCCTTGACGCATAGTCGAGGAGACCTCGTGACCTTGCCTATCTCTGCGAATTCCTTACCTCTCATCAGAAGCTCGAAACGTTCTTTCGCCTTTCCAGAAACTTCTACGAGGAAACGGCTGTTTGACTCTGAGAATAACAGAATATCGTCACGGTTCAATTCTCCCGAGGGCACGTTGCACAAATCAAACTCGATACCATATCCGCCTGCAAACGCCATCTCGGCAGCTGCAACACCCAAGCCACCTTCTGACAGGTCATGACATGCCTTTACCAGCCCAGAATCAATCGCTCCAGTGAGTGCTTTGAACGTCTTTGCTCCCTGGATTCCACGGACTCTCGGCACGGTTTTTCCAAGAAAGCCTTTCAGCTTGTAGTATTCCGATCCGCCAAGTTCCTTGAAGGTTTTTCCAACGATGTAGATTGAGTCGTTTGGGGTTTTTACATCCATAGACACTGTGGAACGGACATCTGGAACCAAGCCTAGCGCAGTTATCAAGAGTGTTGGAGTCACTGGTCCCAGCGGAGATTCGTTGTACAGACTGTCTTTTCCTGAGATGAACGGTGTTTCGTAAGCGATTGCGAAGTCATAACATGCTTCACATGCTTTCACCAGACTTCCAAGTCTTTCTGGTCGTTCAGGGTTTCCCCATGTGAAATTGTCGAGAAGGGCTATTCGTCTGCCCCCCACGGCGATGTTGTTTCTTATCGCTTCATCTATGACAGAGGCCGCCATCCAGTAAGTGTCGATTTTCCCATAGTTCGGGTTCATTCCGCACGAGATTGCTATGCCCTTCCAGGAATCGTTCAGGGGCTTCAGTACAGCTGCGTCGTTTGGACCGCTGTTTTCTCCCTGTAGCGGCTTCAGCACGGTGTTTCCTTTCACTTCATGGTCATACGTGCGCACGACGCTTTCTTTGCTTGCAATGTTGGGTGAAGAAAGAAGCTGTAAGAGCGTTTCTGTGAGGCTTTGAGGGACAGGGAATTCTGGTTCTTCACCGTCGACCATCTCATACTTTGCAGTTTTCACAGTTTTTGGTGGTCCAAAGAGAAATGAAATATACATCGCTGCGACATCTTGGCCTTGGTATTTGAGTCTCAAGATCTTGTCTGATGTCAGTTTTCCAATTGCGGTGGCTTCGACCTCTTCCTTCCCAAAGATTGCCACAACACGCTCAAGATTTTCAGGAGGCACAGTGAGTAACATTCTTTCCTGAGACTCTGAAACATAAATTTCCCAAGGAGCCAGTCCCGCATACTTGAGCGGAACTTTGTCAATATCGACCGTGGCGCCACATCCAGACTTGTTTGCTGTTTCGCCGACAGCCGAGGACAGCCCTCCGCCTCCCAAATCCGTTGTCGAGGACCCTAAACCTCGGTCGCGGATTTCGATCAGAGCTCTTTTCAGCTTCTCCTCCTCGATTGGGTTGGCAATCTGGACTGCGGGACGAGAGACTTCTTCAGACTTCTCTGTGAGTTCGGCAGACGCGAAAGTGACGCCGTGAATGCCATCACGTCCAGTTTTTCCGCCGGCTAGCACGATCACGTCGTTTGCCTTTGCATTTTTCTTGAACTTGTTGAGCGGGAGCAGACCGATGCAACCGCAGTAAACGACGACGTTTCCTGTGTAGCTTTCGTCAAAGTATATCGCGCCGTTGACCGTTGGTATTCCCATGTTGTTTCCATAGCTTCCAATACCCGCGACAACGCCCATGTAAACATATTTTGGATGCTTGACTCCAAGAGGAAGCTCACTGTAATCGAAATCCAAGGGTCCGAAACCCAAGACGTCGGTACAGGCGATCGGATCTGCCCAGACCCCCAAGATGTCGCGTATCACGCCGCCTATGCCCGTTGCTGCGCCTCCGAAGGGTTCTACTGCAGACGGATGATTGTGCGTTTCAACCTTGATTGCTACACCATAACCCTTGTCGAATTTGACTATGCCAGCGTTGTCTTCAAAAACAGAGAAACACCATCGGGGATTGATCTTTTCTACAGCCTTTGCAATGTAGGTTCTGAATAGGTTATCAATCTCTTTTCCATTGAACTTTATTTTGCCCTTGAAGGTTTTGTGGTAGCAGTGTTCTGACCACGTTTGGCCTATGGTCTGAAGCTCGACGTCGGTTGGGTTTCTTTGTTTTTTTCCAAAGTATTCCTTAACATGCTTCATTTCTTCCAAGTTCAGGCCAATACCAAGTTCATTGCTTATTTCAAGAAGCTGTTCATCGTTAGCATCGCAAAGATCAACTTCAAAAAGTGAAAACAGAGCTTGCCTGCGGACATAGAGGCTCGAGGTCATCGTATTTCCTCGATTTTGATCGAGTAGTTGTCTTTGGTGGGGTTTGCCAAAAGCCGCTTGCACATTTCTTCAGCTTTTGCTTCAGCTTCCTTTTTTGATCGAGCTTGAATAATGACGTTATAGACCTTGCCCACGTTGACTGTTTCAACCTTGTAACCAAGTTCCTTCAAAAGTTGCGCTGTGGTTTCGCCTTCAGGGTCGCTGTGACCAGTTTTCAAGCTGACTTCAATTCTCAGGCGACATTTCATAGGCTAAACTTGAGTCTAAATGAATTTAAACGCTTTTATCACCGTTAGAGCAAACTGCTATTCTAGAATGATTTTCTTATTTTTATGCCGAATTCTGACTCCCTTGGCATCGGTAACATGACCTATCTGCTCAGGGCCTGCTCCTGCCTTCTCCAGAATGTCTAAGGCCTTGTCTTTGTCGGTTTTCGATGTGATTACTGCGAATCCCCACCCCATGTTGAACGTCCTAAACATCTCCTGGTCCGTTATGGGACTGCCAAGTTTATCCGCGGCTTGCTGGATTAGATCGAATATTGGCTGCGGTTTGAAGTTGTCAAATTCAAAACCTATTCCTGGTGAAAATATGCTTAAACGCTCAAACTTTAGGTATGCATCGCCAGTGACATGCACAGCGCCTTTCACGTTTAGCGTCTCCGCAAGTTTGTGAAAAGGTTTGACGTAGATTCGCGTTGGCTCCAATGCCTCAAGCACTATTTCTCTGTTTAACCCGTCAGGAATTGTATCGGGCTCGTATTGCCCGCCCCATCGTTTGAAAAGCGCTTTTCTTACGAGCGAGACACCGTTACTGTGAATGCCTGAACTCCTCAAACCAATGATGGGGTCTCCAGGCTTTATGCCTGTACCGAAAATCACTTTTTCCTTGGCAACCTCACCTACCGAAGCGACAACCATGTCGAACCCCTTGCCCGGATTTAGTCCTTTTATCAGATCGAAGACGTCGCCGATTTCTCCGCCAGGAATTATACACTCAGACTCTTCGGCGCCTCTTACAATGCCCTTGATCCATTCCTTGACCAACGTTCGATCAGAAACCTGTGCATGGATATTGTCTACGAGAGCAAGCGGTCTCGCGCCTGAACGTATGACATCATTGACTGCCATTGCCACCCCATCGACTCCGATGGTATCGTATTTTCCGGCTAATTGGGCAATGAGCACTTTGGTGCCGACCCCCTCAATGACCAGGTCTAAATAGCGATCATGGCATGGGAATATTTTGCCATATGGAAGCTCGACAACTTTGCCATAGTGACTGTAGCTGTAAGTCTGCTTCAGGGTTTGCAGGGCCTTTTTGGATTCGGCTCTAAGGTCTCTGTCGACTCCAGCTTCAGAATAGGTGAGTTTTCGAGTCAACTCAAGCTCATCTCGCTTTAAGTCTAGCGGATTTTCCGCTTATAAAATGATGGTTAATCATGCAAGCTAATCTAGAGGTTTCTGGCAGACCGTTACATTTCAGACTTATCTATAACTTAGAATTTCAGAAACACCGTCCGTGCTTGGGACACTCAGACAAAAGCGGCTCTGGCGCATCTTACTTGTGTCGCAGTACGGGTTCATACACAAAAGTCGGCCGCTTGTTTCCGTTTTCAGCAGCCAGAAGCATACTTAGCAACACATAATACTGCCTTAGAAATGCTAGTCCTCTTTCGCTTGCTCGGTAGAAGGGCCTTCCTTCCGCCACATTTTGTTCGATGAAACTCATTTCGATGAGAGAGTTGAGGAACTTGTTAGCTTGGCCGCAGTTGATGCTTGCATGTTTCATGATGGAGAATTTGGCTTGACCCCCGTCCTTGACGGCCTCAACCATGAGGGCTATGATTTCAAAGTGACTTCTGTACTTCTTCCCCAATGGAAATCCGCATAGGCGATATTTCTTCTGCAGAGGTAAGTATGACAAGTCACGGTCAACAATATAGTTCTCCATCTTGCAAAGCCTCATTATAGATAGCACCGTTTAATGACTTAAGGAATTTTTCTGTAGACTTCGTTGAAAAGGTAGATACTTCAGTTGAAAGAATTGAATCTGAATATTGATTCATGCGACAAATTTATTATATGGTCAATTGACACTATTGAATTAAGGTAATAGCAGGTTGTCTGGGCGCCGACTCTCCCCCATTGAAATCAGATTTCTCGAAGATGCGGCTAGGGCAGACTTTGTCAATTGCAACATACGTCTCAGAGAAGGAGAATATCAGTACAACCTTGTCAATGCGATCGCAGCATTTCAATTGGAGTTGATGTTCCCTGATGTTAAAGACTTGACAAGGAAGAAGTGGGGAGAAGAAAAGGCCAATGACCTTCAGTTTGTTCGCAAGATCCAGACTATCCTGAAAAAGATGGAGAAGAGCAACATTGTTAGGATTTTGCCGAAGAAGAATCCGTGGCAGCTTCAAAGGTATGCACTTTCCAGTTTCAAGTTTCAAGATAGTGACAAAAACAGTGTCGTTCTTGCCACGGACGAACAGTTTAAGCAGATGCAGGAGCTGCTTCGTTCCGCTCTGACTCAGCAAGAAACTGGCAAGACAAACTATGCCGCAGTCTCCGCGCTGATGTTTTTTGCGGTTTTGTCATATGCCGTGGTTGTCTGGTCTCTTGTGCAACCAATGGTTAATTCAATTGTTTTCATCATCGCATTGTCTGTTTCAGTCATGTGTTCACTAGCATTAGGAAGAATGTTTGCACAATGATGATTTCATACACTAGCTTGATGTTTAATAGTTCTATGTAGTAGAGGGGAAAATGTGATGAATTTGAGGAAATGTATTTCGACCATTCTGATCGTCCTGTGTTTGTTTTTTGCGTTCCCATTTGCCAGGTGGGCATCATCTTCGAACGGCAGTAGTGTGCTCATTCATGCTAAGGATTATGCGACGATTCAACAAGCAATAGACAACGCAAGTGCGGGGGCCACAGTGCTTGTGGAACCAGGAATCTATCATGAAAGTATCAACATCGGCAAGAGCATATCGCTTGTCGGTGAAGACAGAGAGACAACTATTATTGATGGGGGCGATTCTCAAAACGTGATTTCAATAACAAGTAATAGTGTAACCATTGAAAGTCTGACGATCACAAAAAGCATTATTCGCCCATATGACAACGGAATAAATGTGGATCGTAGCAGAGGAATCTTTGTACACAACACCACGATCACAGGCACTTACAATGGAATCAATGGTGCCTACTGCGCAAGCAGCGTTTTCTCACGCAATATTATAGCCAACCAAACCAACGGGGTTATGCTTGTCGGTTCAAGCAACAACCTTTTATCCAACAATGTAATCGTAGGAAACTCTGAAGGCATTGGTCTTTTCGTCTCCAGCAGCAACGTGTTTTCTGGAAACACATTGTCAAACAATGAAGAAGACATATCCATCTTCCCGCCGAGCAATAGAAACTATTTTTACCACAACAACATAGGAGACGCTGTCTCAGTATCAGAAGGCACAGCTGGCATATGGAGCCGAGGCGGTGAGGGAAACTACTGGGTTTCCTACAACTTCACAGGACAGGACGTGAATGGTGATGGAATTGGACAGGAACCCTTCGTCATAGATGAGAGCACGGGCGCGCAAGACAATTACCCGCTGATGGGAGCTTTCAACGAGTTCGACGTCGCTTTCACAAATGAAACGTACACTATCAACGTCATTAGTAGTTCCACAATTTCAGATTTCAAATTTGAAACAGGACGAGAAACGGGCAACAAAATGATTACATTTACCGCAAGCGATCAGATCAACACGAGAGGTTTTTGCAGGATAATGATTCCAACAGCGCTAATGGACTATCCGTTTACCGTGGTAGACAATGAAGGAGAAATCAATGCCTCTCTGTTAGCCGCTTCAAATAAGACAAACGCTTACCTATACTTCACTTATCCTCATGGAGACCAAAGGATCACTATCGTTTCCTCAAAGACAATTCAGGTCTACAACGAACTACTTGACAAATACACCAAGCTTCAAGCAGACTTTGACACTCTGAACGCTACGTATCAAGGTCTCCTGGCCAGCTACAACACAACGCTGCAAGTCTTGTTCAACAGCTTTAGCTTGCTGCTGGGAAACTTGACTCAACTTCAAAACAACTACTCGGCCTTGAACTCCTCTCTGCAGAACAGCTTGAAAGATCAGTCTGACAGCATGCAAAACATGCGTAACATTACGTACATCCTGGCCGCCACGACAGCGGCCTTTTTGATAACTATTGTCTACCTGTCTGCACGTGTTCACGCGACTAGGAAGCCAAGAACCCACGTTGGTCAGGAACAACAATAGACAGGTTTTCAACAGCCAGAAGCGACAGAGCAAGGGATAAAAGTCTATTCGGTTTATGTGTTTTTGCCAGGTTCTCATGAACAAGCGGTCGTAGTCTAGCCTGGCTAGGACATCGGCCTCCCACGCCGACGACCCGGGTTCAAATCCCGGCGACCGCATTTTGCTTTTGACACAGGGAATCTACTGCCACCTAGTGCTACTTCAAAAAAAAGATGGGAGTTGTTCTACTCGTGTTGGTTGTAGTAGTTTGCCAGTATTATAGCGTCGTAGATGTCGATTATTTCATCTGCTTTCAAATCTGCATTTGGATTCCAGCGTGGATCGCCTAGCTTGGTTCCGAAGGCGTTTGCCAGTATTATGGCGTCGTAGATGTCGACAATTCCGGAACCATTGATGTCTCCAGGGATGACGACTTTTATGTTTCCATCCGTGTATGTGTTATCGGCTGGATTGAAGTCGCTTGAAACTGGACCGGCATATGCACTTATCGTGTAGTTGCCGTGAGCCCATCCTGTAATGTTCCACCTATAATATAGCACAGTTTGTGTTCCTGATGCTAGTCCTGTGACTGTTTGAGTGTCTACGGCGGTGGAGTTTGCGTATAGTGTTACGTTGAAGGTTTCTGTGAAGTTGCCTTTGTTCAGCACCGTCACGTTTACTTTCACGAACGAGTTGCCTGGCACTGTAGGCATTGGTTTGCAGCCGTCTTTGGATGTTGTGACGTTTGTGACTGCGACGTCATGGACTCCTTGAGGAGATGTTACAATCGCGTTCTCTATGACGGTCATGAAGCCTAGTGGTGCGCCTGGGTATCCTATTAGTGTCCAGTTTCCTCCTGGGCATGGGGGCATTGCCGGTGAAATCCATGTGACGCCGTAGATGTCTTGGGAAACATATTTGGCATCGTTATGCGTGATGTATGGAGGTTCGGGTGCCATATGTACGTGCGGTACTGGTACGTATCCCTGTGAGATCAAGCCCGTTTCAAAGGCGTCGAAGCTGGGGTCGCTGATCGCTAGTTTGAGCGTTGTGGAGTTGACACCTGCAGCGGTCACTACGTGGCCTATGGGGTCGCCTTCTCTGTACCATTGCTGTGTGCTTGGATTGTACTGCCAGAATCCAAGGGTGAGAACCACGTCCTCGCATTTTTCAATCTGTTCCTCGATGAACTGGAAAGTCGGCGCTACAACGGTACGTTCATAGAACATGCCTGTCTTGTTCATGTTGGCTGCAACTAGGTTGACGTCCGCCATGTCTATCTTGTTGTTCGCGTTGATTCGGTTAGGCCATCCAGTTGTTACTGGCGCTATGTCTGCAGCCATGTTCCAGTTTGGACTGCCTGGCACAGCATTAAAGGCTGCGTTTACTAGGTTTAGGTCTGTCTGATTTACCATGCCGTCGCCGTTAACGTCGCCAATCGGGTTTACTCCTGTCCACGACAAATACTGTGATAATCCAGCTTGGGTGTCATTGACGGTTGTTCCGGAGTGAATGATTAGAGTTCTTCTTCCGTCAGTGTCCATCAGGTAGGCTAGGTGCTCAACGAACGGTGCAACGTTCCGCGTGTCGTGATCATCCCAGAACGGCGGCATCGTTGCGTACGAGCTCACCAGTTTGAAGTTGTCAACTACCGCTGGGGGCGGTATCGTGTTGGTCTCGAATTCCGAGTCCAGCCACCACAAAGAGTTTGCGACCGCGACTGGTGCGCAGTGACTCCAAGAGCCAAACGCATCTTGCCACACGTATGTACCTCCTTGCCTCTCATCGAAGTCGGGCATTCCGCTAGGAGCGTAGTCAGGATAACTTGGTTTCCAGTACAGCGGTGGAATGTACGGTTCTGCCGTTACGTTGTATGGTGGGATTGCTGGTCCCGGCGGTAGAGGATCTATGCTGTCGATGTGGAACCAGAAGATGTTGTTGACTCCGTTCCAGTTGTCGATGTGGAACTTGACGCCTCTCCACTGTGGCGGGTCAACTATGTTCCACCATGAACAAATGTCTGGATGCCAACTTGTCGGGCTGACGATTTTGAAGGTGTCACATGGATTGATGGTGACGATTTTTCTTTCGACTCCTATCTGGTACGTGACGAAGCTTGGCAATTGCTGTGGCATCACTTGGTCTATGTGGAGGTTGGTTCCGTCTGAAAAGTCAATGTGTATCTCGTAGCCTTTGAGGACGCTTGGATATATTATTTCGTACCATTCACATTGCATTGGTAATATCCCGCTTGGGTTGTCGACGATTCTCAGAGTTGTGCATGGTTCCAGATGGCTAATCTTCTTTTCAGCTATCACTTGGTACGGCGGAGGTACTGGGAAGGTTATTGATCCAGGAGTCACTTGGTCAACGTGGAAGGACCCGTTTTGCCAGTTTGTGTCAACATGGAATTCATAGCCTAGGTACGCCTTCGGATACACTATCTCCCACCATGAACATGGCTCCGGCAGGCTCACAATGTCTGACGCCTTGAAGATGCTGCACGGTTTTATCTCGGTTATTTTCTCTTCCGCGACCACATGAAACGGCCATGGCACTATGGGAGGCATGAGACCAATCACTTCGTCTACGTGGAATTCGCAGCTTTTGTTGCTCCAATCTACATGGAATTCAACGCCGCTCCATTGCGGAGGATATAGGATTTCCCACCAACTGCAAACTAGTGGTCCCCATTCAGGTGGCTCCTCGACATAGAAGTAGTCGCACAGTTCTATCGCGTTAATTTTCAGCTGGGCCTTAGTTAAGGTAGGCGGCACTTGGAAGGAACCTGGGTAGACTTGGTCGACGTGGAACCAGTTGGATCCGAGTTCATCAACGTGGAATTCAAACCCTGTGGGATGACCTGTTGTATCGAGCACTTCCCACCAAGTACAAGGTTGAAGGTATGATGGAAGTGGTCCAGGAAGTTGGCCGACAAAGCAGGGTTGGACAAGCGGATTGCCTACAGGTATGAACTGGATCGTCATATTGGGCAGGGTAGTGAAGGTTATTGTGTTGCCCGAAGTGAAGGTTGCAGTGTTTCCTGAGGTCAGGTTCAGTCGTATGTCAGAGGTAAATGTCATGTTGTTCTGTCCAGGTGGCAGTTGATCCATGATGTTGTTTACGGAAGAGTTCAGGTCTCCTTGTTTCGACGCTGCCAAGAACGCAGGTGCTAATAAGCTCACGAATATCAGTACACATAGAAACGATGGACTGAGCAATCTAATGGTTTTCAACTTTTCTTTACTCCTTTCTCCTTTTTTCTAGAAATCACCAACATATCCTCTTCTCAGCCGATGGAGGAATGCGGTTCTTGCTAGAAACAGATTAATAGTAACAAATGCTGTGCCTTTTAAGCTTACTGTAAAAAAGTTCTATAGTCCATCTGCAGGATTCACTACGCCTATATGTTTCCTTCTAGGACGAAGAACTGCTGCAACTGCAGAAAACATTGTAGCCACAAGGAACACCACTTGCAGAACTAATGATGGAAACTCGGGGATTATCAATACTTTATGTTTCGACAGTTGGTAACTGAAGTATATCCATCGGCTCTTTCCATCATCATACAACGTATAGTTTGCGAAAATAGGTTCTGCGCCATCGATAGAAACATGGTAGGTTTCGTTCATCAAAGCATGAGGGATGGCAATTCTGCAGAAACCGAAAGTCTGATTCGCTGTAGCGTTGGAGACATGCATTCTAATAGTGTTGTTGGATTCGAAGAACGCGAAGTCCTCCACTGTGGAGTCAGAAATGACGTCTACACCAAGACCCTGGGAAGCGGCGAAACTTGAAAATGGTCCCATGAGTGGGCGGCTGTCTCTTTCGGTTCCAAAAATGCATGACACGTCTCCGATACCGTCCTTGTTAAGGTCCGAACTCTGACAGCGTGCCCAATAGTTGCCTTCGACGCCATTGTCCCAGAACGTGCCTGTCGCCTGAACAATGAAGGGATTTGTATTGTTAATGAAGTTGTTGTGAAAAATGCGATTGTCCAAGAAAGTTGCGTCAGGAGGCATTGTCGCGATCATGCCATCATAATTGTTGTCACACACATTGTTTTCGGTTATCAGGTTATAGGTGCATGGCGAGTACAAGCGTATTCCCTGGTCATTCTTGACAAGGTAGTTTCCCCTCACAATACACCCCGTAGCATTTTCGAGGTGAATGGCCCCAACGCGTACAGAAACACGGTTGCCAGCTGCTGTGCAGTTTATGGAGTTTTCTAACCTGATGCCATACATTGTGACTCCATTTGAAGGACCGTCTATCGTGTTGTCAAGTATCTGTGAATCACGTGAATAGTTCAGTCTGACGTTGTGACAGACATTGTACAATGTGTTATCTTTTATTGTGCAGTTGTCGGCTCTGTAAACGTAGACGCCCTGCATTGTCCATCCATAACCGCTGTTTTGCAGTTTGAAACCTGTTATGCTGACGCCATCTGAGGTGACTTGTATTATTGTGCCGCTGTTGCTGCCATCGATTATTGTGGTGTTGCGGTTCTCTCCGACCAGTGAGACTGTTTTGTTGACGAATACATGTTCATAGTATATTCCTGCTGGGACTTGGATCGTGTCTCCTGGGTCTGCGTTGTTGATGGCTTCCTGAATTGTCACGAAAGCTTGTTTGACGCGGATTGTTCGTTGATTTTGATTTATGGTGATGGGAGATATTGTCACAAGAATGATCAATGCACAGCATAACAGCATGAACTTGTCCGGATTAATATTGTTCACCTTTCAGCTTCCTAATGCAATTGAAGCCCTTATCTCTGCCCAAAATATGAACATTCTGCTGGTTTTGAAATCTAAAATGTGAATTCTGATTCTTGAAAAAGCACGTTTAAGAACTCGGTTGAAAACATGGTTTCTTAACAATGCACATCGCCAGTCAGAGGGAGATAGACGGCCAACTTCATCAGAAAGAAAACTCTTACGACACTTTTGTTAGCAGTGATTCTGTGCGCGAGTTTTGCGTCAATAGCCACCCGAACAGTATCTGCTGACACGTATTATATTCCCCTCGAAGAATTCAGATGGACCAGGTTTCCGTTGAAAGTCTATGTCGACATGAACGAGTGGAGCGCTCCAGAATATGACGTTGCGGTGCGTGAAGCTTTGGACAGCTGGGTCAAAAGCATTTGGAACTACACTCGCACTTACAACGACACTTCGCTGGCCATGATAAACTATCTTTTTTACGTGAGCAATGTCAATGCTACGCCGAATTATGACGTATACGTTACTTTCACTGCAAACAAGATGCCGCCAGACTCCAACACCGTCGGGCTGACGACCTACAGGTGGGATACATTTACGCATGAGCCTATACCACCTATAACTATCAACATAACCACATACTCGGGCGGTGTCAACAGCTTTTTCGTGGAGAACGTCGCCATGCATGAATTTGGACATGCTCTCGGCCTGGGTCATGCGGGTCCAGCAAACACGTGGAACGGACCAGAGCTAATGTACTATGCTTCTTCAAAGAACCAGGTTATGTATCCATCCACGCTTGATGTTTATGGACTTACAAGGCTTTACGCAGGGAACTTCGGCCAAAACGTTCAGCTGCCTCCATACATTCCCTACGTAATGCTAGCTGAAGGCGCGATTCCTCCTCCAGAAACAAGTCTGTTGGAAGATTATAAGAAGTACATCCCCATCGTGGGAGTGCTTTTACTGTTAATCATTGCCGTCGCGGTGTTAGGACAGTTCATGAAAGAGAAGAAACATGAAGAAACAGTGCTACAGCCGCCTCCGCCACCATCACCTGATTGGTGAAGTAGCATTCGAGTTAGGTGTTGCAGGCTTTTCTAATGCCAAATTGTGCACCATCAGTGAGTTCCTCAGGGTAAGGTTCGAAAAACGTTTGGTTCATCAAGTATTCTTCCTTGAACCTGATTATCCAAGCTTTCAAGATGCTTGTGATTGCGATAAGTGGAAGTATGCCGATTTCATATTTCTCAAGAGAGTTGAGGAAGAAGGACTTCTCTTCTTTGGAGAGGTCATGTGAGAAGTAACCCATGGTTTTCATCATGACGTTTACGTTGGCGCCCACAGTTGGAGGCCGTATGAAGGCTTCGTGTAGATGTGTTTCATAGGACTCTTTTATTTCATTAAATGGCGTTTCTTCCTGGTTTGCCACTATTCTTCCTAATACTCAATTCTTTTTGACTATATGCTGTGAGGAGATGCTTGTTTTCTGATTGAAACCTGACGAGCTGTTTCATGGAACCTGACCTCTTGACCTCTCTGAAGCTGGCGAAAGTGAACACTCTTGTGAGGAAATGCCCTCTTATTCTTGAATTGAGCAAACGACGCCCGTCTTCAACGGGCAGGTGCGGAGATTTTTCCAGCACAGCCTTTCCAAAGAAGCCTAGGCCTCTCACTAGTGATGATGACTTTTCAATACTGGGATATATTTTCACATTCTCAAAACACTACTCGGAGAACCGCTTTTCAGCATGAAGCCGTCAACTTCGCTTAAGGAATTCAAGAACGACTCTGAAAAACTTCGCATCTTTTCAGTTAGATCCAAACCAGTTGCTGGCTGCAAGAATTTCTGTTCATCTTTGACTAACACGATCCGCAATGGATCACGTGGAACACCAAGGCCCTATTCCAACCTCTGGACACACAGGAATGAATTCCACGTAGGGCTTTAGCTTCTCAACAAAGTCGTCTGCAATAATCTGCGCATTCCATCGTGCACGTTCGTAAGTGATGCATTTGCTGACTACGACGGTAGGTTTTGTGAACCTTCTCACTTCTAAGCGCCTGCCAGAGACAACAGTTCGAAGTCGAGCTAAGCATATTCCTACTCGACTTTTTCAAATTGGTCTTTTGTTGCTCCACAGATGGGGCAAACCCAGCTTTCGGGAAGTTCTTCAAAGGGAGTCTCCGGTTTCACCCCTGAGTCGGGATCGCCGTTTTCAGGGTCATATATGTAGCCACAAACTGTGCATCTGTACTTATCCATTCTTTTACCCTCCTGCGCTGTTTCTGTCTTCAAATAGGTTGGAGCTGAACTGGGAGTCGTGCCTCGTTTTGTTTCGCGGTAGTATGCATAGGTCATTGGTTCCTCACTGTTCAATATTTCGGCGTCAACGACTTTGCCTATGAAAAGGGTATGTGTTCCCGCGTCGACTTCCTTGGTGACTTCAGTTTCCATATACGCAATTGAATCATCAAGGACTATACGCGTTCCAGTTTTTCCAATTTTGAAGTTGACACCTTCGAACTTGTCAACGTCTCTTCCGCATCTAAAACCAAAACCGCCTATGAGCTTCAGCGGAGCGTTCTTAGAGAGAACCGAAACTGCAAAGACATTAGTCTGTTTGATCAACTCATGTGTAAAGTTTTGCTTGTTGATACACACTGTCAGTGTTTCTGGCTGCGATGTCACCTGAAAAACAGTATTGGCAATCTGACCGTTGCATCTGTCCTTTCCAGAAGTCACGATATACACGCCGTAACTGATCTTGTGTAAAGCTTCAAGATTCATTGCTCAACCTCTAATACGAAATGTTCCCAGTTTTTCGATCACTTGATATTGGCTAAACAGTCAAGACGATGAGTTATTTAAACGCTAACGTGCGTCATAATCTTGAACGCGATCCATTTCGTGCTTTTTCAGGCAAATATCACCTACCTTTTTTTCTTAGGTAGACCACCGTATCGAGTCTTAGGCTTGGGGCAGATTCACCCACGAAGAAGAAGGCTGAAGAGTACAGCAAACGCGCGTTATTCGCCGTGACTTCAAGATTGTTGGGCCAAGCGCTGTTTCTTCCCTTTGTATTCTTGTGCTATGATCATGGTGGATGATAATACCACACTCTGCACTTTTCTTATCTTTTCAGAGAGAACATCTTCCAGCGTATGCAAATCGTTCACTGTGACTTTCGCGATAACATCGTATTCGCCGTAGGTTATGCTTGAAATTTGAACCTCGTCCAACTATGCAAGTTGTTGCTGACTTCTTTCTCCATACCTGAATTTACCTTGAAAAGAATGTATGCCTGAACCGCCATTATCATCAACTTGACGGGCAGAATTCTCTAACTTCTATATTTAATTGTTTTGCGATTCTTCTAGTTGGCTATCGCTTCTGGGGCAATTCTGAGAATACCTTTCTTTCCGACTCTCAATTGTCTTTCGCCCCTGAACGTGGATATACTTGCATTCTCAATTTCAACAGTGTCTCCAACAGACACCGAGTTAATCTGTTCATTCCACAAGCATAGTCGGATCTTCCCGGTCTCATCACTTACTAACGCGTTTGCCACGCTTGCCATATTTCCAAATCTTGTTACGACAAGCACTGGCTCAGAGACTTCTAAGATCTCAGCCTTTAGAGTGACCCGTTTCATTCCTATTCTCAAGTCCTTTATTTGAAGAGGCTGTAGCTTTCTGTATTGTTTCATGGAACGCCCATTCGTTGCATCATCTGTTCTTATTTTGATGGGATTGCTTTGTGCCATCAAAAATTCTCTTGACAATGGAAATTGCGCTACAACTTTCGAACCATTAGTAATAAGAAGAATTATCTTGTCTCTTTTTTCCTGCCGACGTTCAATTGAAAGACTTCCGCACATAGATTTCTGGTTTTTCCCCGCCGTGACTAATGCTTCGAAAAACTTGTCAGCGTCAACTTCATACTTCAATGAAAGAAGTGCAAGGTACTCACTGGATGACACTCTGTTTCGCATAGCCTCAGGATCCTCTTTCTATCAGCTCCATGTCCATTGCCGCGATAGTCTTCGACCTGCGTTCGCATTTTCTAGATGGCATTTCTCTCGGGTCCATAAATCTCAACTAGTGTGCAGGTTTCACTCATTTCACGAATTTTGTTGGGTGCCTCTTGAACCTCTTCTTGCAGGTGACGCTGCAAAAATGATAGGTTTCGCCATCAAAAGTAATTTTGAACTTGGATGTTTTTTCGTCTAGAACCGTGCCGCAAACTGGGTCTTTGGGCATTATGTTGGTCTTAACCTCAAGGAAAAGTGTACATTCTGCCTATTATGATTAGTGGTAAAAAAAAGAAAGGTTTGGGAACGAAGTAAGGATGTTAGCTTGTGAGCTTAGTATCTTTGTGGTGGTCTTCGTTTAGAATAACATTCTCGGCAGTATACGGGTCTGCTTCCGTCGGGCTTGAACGGAACTTCGCATTCCTTTCCACAGTCGGCGCAAACTGCCTTGGTCATCTCTTTCTTATACATTTACTATTCAACTCCTATTCTGTTGAGTGCAAAAAGTTGTGTATTCTTGCACGCCTTTCCTAATTATTAGGGCTGATTTAAATCTATTCGTTTACCAGCGTAGCTTTTCCGTGTCAACGCAAGGCATTGCGTTTCGATGGCCGATACCGTTGGGGGCCTCAGTTTCCTTCATTTCCTCAATCGTCGTTTTGGTCAAGGCCTTTATGTTGTTGAAATCTGCCAGTTCGCCGTAGCCTACAAGAGTTATGGCTGTTCCTTCTTGCCCCATTCTGGCTGTTCTCCCGATTCTATGGAAGTAGACCAACGCTTCCAGAGGCACGTCGTAGTTTATTATGTGAGTTATTCCCTGAATGTCTAAGCCCCTTGCAGCAACGTCGGTTGCAACAAGCAGCTCCAGTCTTCCCCTTCTGAACAAGTCAGTGACGCAGTCTCGTTGGGGCTGAGTGAGTCCGGCATGCAATGGTTTTGCATCGTATCCTCTGTCTCGCAACTTCTCCGCCAGAATGCTTGTGTCTGAACGTCTTTTGCAGAATATTATAGCGCGATCTATGTGGTTTTCATCCAATATGTTGCAAAGAACCTCAAACTTGTCATGGGGATTCACAACCATGTAATATTGGTTCATCTGTGTGAGAGCTATTTCGTCCTTGCTAACGAGTATCTTTTCAGGATTCTTCATGTATCTATTGCATATTTTCATTACTTGCTGGTCTATTGTCGCGGAGAAAAGACTCGTCTGCCTATTCGACGGTACTCTTGAGAGTATGTATTCAATGTCCTCTATGAAACCCATGTCAAGCATTCTATCAGCTTCGTCGAGAACGACAACGTCTACGAATCCCAGATTTAGGATGCGCCTTTCAAGCAGGTCGATTAGGCGACCTGGCGTTCCAACAACAATCTGAACGCCGCCTCTCAAAGCGTGTATTTGTCTTTCTATGGGTTCTCCACCATAAACGGGCAAGACTCTAATCCCTGCGTACTTTCCAAGTCGACGAATGTGCTCTGCAATTTGCACAGCAAGTTCACGAGTTGGCACTAAGACCAAGCCTTGAACTTCCCTAGTTTCTGGGTTCATCCGCTCAACCATCGGAATTCCGAAGGCTGCCGTTTTGCCTGTTCCGGTCTGTGCCTGACCAATAACGTCTTTGCCTTGAAGCAAAGGAGTTATTGCTTGAGCTTGAATTGGAAAAAGGTCGTTGAACCCAAGCTCTTCGATACCTTTCATGACTTCCACGCTTAGTGGCAAGTCCTTGAAACATGTTTGCATATTTTACATCTCCTGCCACAAAAATTGTGCATGCATTTTCCAAAAGCTTTCAAAAGCTTCGTTAGTTACATGAATTAATGTGACGACTTCACTAAACATCAATCTTGGATAAAAAGGTTTGGCACTTCTGAGACAGAAAGAATCGTGCGCCAATTCGCTTAAAGGCTAAATGGGTTTGAATGGGCACATTGTCGGTCGGGATCGATGATGACGAGAAAGAAGATGAAGGAGGAAACGCTTGATCCTGAGAACTGGGAAGCCATGCGTGTTTTGGGTCATAGAATCTTGGATGACACGTTAGACTCACTGGAAAACGTCAGGAACAGTCCAGTTTGGGAAACCATCGCTGAAAACTTGTTCAAGAAAATAAGTGAACCTATCCCCCTTGAACCTCAAGGAGCTGAGAGGGCCTACCAAGACTTGCGCGAGATATTGTCGCTTGAGCATGAACTAGACCAAAGCCCACCAGAGCTAGCGCGGCTATCGCTACCATTGAGGTCGGTGCCAGAGTTTTGAATGATTTTCTCATTTGCATCCCAAACCTACCGTTGTGTGCGCGCGTTTCTCCATGGAAATCTCCAGCCTCTTCAATTCCTCAAATTGTTTGCTGATCCTCAGTTCCAGAGTGTGCTTCTTCTGTAGGTTCTCGCTGAGCTCATTCTTCAGTAAAACATGTTTTTCCTCTAGCAACAGTCGGGCGCTCATGTTTCTGCACCTTTTTCATGTGCGTGAGAAGAATTCCTATTCTTCAATAGTTCTCGCAAAGGTCCAGAGCAGCTGAAGGGAGAAAGGAGATAAGGAGAGAGGGAAACGAAAATGATCTTCAACGTGTTCTGGACCTTAAACGAGCTCTTATGGAGAACATGGTTTGCCGAGTTCTTCTCAACCTCCAACTTCAAGCATCGCCTCCCGCGCTTATAAGAGCCGTCGGACAAAACCATGACGCAAACTAGTACAAAAAACGGATTGTGTCACGCTGGCAGATGTTCTTCCCTGCGGAGGCGTGTTTCCATCCAAGTGTCCAATGTCTTGTCCACAAGCTTGTCGAGGAAGCTCGGCTTATAAGCAATCAACACTTTGGCCACTCTGTCTTCATCGCCAACAGTGTACAGGTTTTCGTAGCCGATCTTTTCTCTAATGAGAATGTTCTTGTTGACCAAATACTTTAGGTATGAGGACAATGTTGAATGGGACAGTTTAAGACGGTCTGCCAGCAATTGATATTTTGCTTTTTCGTTTGCCAGGACTGTAAGCACTATTTCTCTCATTCTCTTCTGCCTCAATGCTGCTAGCACTTTTTTGTCTTCAGGATCGAGGGGTTTCGTGTAGTATCTTTTATGGTGAACTTCTGTTTCTGCAAAAATAATTCCCTTCCGGGTCATATAGCTCAGATGATATTCCAGGGTGGTCAAGGGCATGTCCAAGATTCTTTGGAGTTCCCGAAGATGAATGCCTGGACTTGCCTCTATAACAGTAAAGATTTTTCTTCTTTTTTCGTTTTCTAGGATTTCATCTTTGAACATGATGTGCTAGTCCTTCAGTATGCCGAGTAGTATGAAGAATAGTGCTATCAAGTGGATGAGAAGGTGCAGGTTTTCGCTCATTGCAATTTGATAGGCGTCACTGAATAGCTCTGGGATTGTGATTAGTGCATGGACGAAGAAGACTGCGAATCCAATAGAAACAAATAGCATTTTGCGGGTTCTTGTGCGCCAGTAACTGAGAAACACGATTCCAAATAGGAAGCTCGTTGCCAGGGTAAATCCAATACGCAAAACAACATCCAAAATTCCGATGGGCATGTTTCATACATCTCCGATACTCATTATTACTCTTGCGTGCGAGTGCCACATATACTTAGACGACACAGTCTTATATTTTGAGGATTTTCTTTCTTTCGCAACCACTCTATTCTGCGCATCGCCAATCTTGTAATGGAGCAGACGTGATCCAGTCAGTCAAGAATTCGATGACTTTGTCAACCGATTTCGCGCGCGCTTTGTCGCTAGTAACTCTGTGACTGCGTCAGAATCTATAGGAGCTTTCCTTTGTAATGAATTGAAGCAGGGCAACCTAGGCATCTATCACTTGTATAGAACGTGCAAACACTACAATCTGCACCGCATGGCGTGATTTTCTTTCTCTCGGTCTGTGGTTTTACTGGCACTATCAGAGGTCGAGTCGGGGTCACTATCAGGTCAAATTCCAAGTTTCTGACTGGCAAGTTTTGTCTCAAGCGAGAATCAACGCATGACATTATGGACCTTATGTTTTCTCCAATCAAAAGACAGCTCATGTTATGTCTTCCAGAAGTCAAGAAACAGTTGAGATATAGAGGGCAAGTTTCAAGTGATTTCAGGACTTCCTCCACGTTGTTTGTGGAAAGATCGACTTTTGCCAGAAAAAGTTGAGCCTTCTTGACGTCAATTCCAATCAAGTGGGCCAGTATTCCTTTTTCCTCAAGTTTATGTATTCTTGCACTTACCGCAGGTTGCGAAATCTTCAAACGCTTTGAAAGTTCTGCTTGAGATATTTGTGGATGTTCGGACAAGATGCCAATTATTCTCTTGTCTACGCCATCAATTTCTCTGGTCAAGGCTTCTACATCTTCCTCTGGTTGTAAGCGCTTTGATATTTAAGCACTCCACTAAAGGTAAGTTGCTTCTAAGAATTAACTCTTTCTGCGTCTTTGTTTATTGTTGATAACGGGAACGTTTATAGTCCTAAGATCACATTATATTCTATATCTATTTCTACGGAGGCTGAATAAAAGTGGTGGAGCAAACAACTTGGGAAGACAAGTGTTGCCGTTGTGAAGGCGACGTCAAAGTGAACTTGTACCCTGGAAAAAGAGCGTGCCACATAACTTGCGGTCCATGTTTATACCCAGAAGACTGGGGAAAGTGCGTTTCATGTGAAATCGTCAGCCATTGTGCATACGCTTTAGACTATTTGAGGAGCTTGAAACCTAACGGCTTGAAAAAGGGTTGCTATTTCCAGCAACAACTCACTGGCGAAGAATCATTGTATCACACGCTGAATTTCGTAAATGGCCAACAACAACTTGCTCGCGCTGCTGGCGAAAAGGCCTATATGGAGAACTTGAAGAAAGCAAACGGCAGAAGTCCTTGTCTTCGTGAGTAGTTGCGTTAGGGTCAATGAAGGCGCATGTTCCTCAGTCTTATTCTCAGCGTGAGATCCATTTGTCCCTGCAACAATGCGATCGTATTCTACGAGAAAAATGAACGGCATGTAGTCACTCTCCCCGCGTTCCTTCTTGGAAAAGCAGTAAGTGCCCACGTAGCGTCATCTCCCTGTTGATCATCATGAAAGCTTACATATGTTTGAGCTGCAAATCAGGCGCTCACAACAGAGTTTTGGACCAGCTTTTTGCGCTTAACATTCCTAGAGGAGATGTGTTCTTGCTTCTCAGCCCAATGGATATACTTGTTCAATTTGCTGGTTTGAAGAGCCTAGACGAGTTTATTGTAAACTGGTTTAATCCTATACGGATGATTGGCGCGGAAGAAGCTTTGGTCACGAGGTCGATGACTTTCATTGTGATACATGAAGGCCCTTCATATGTCGAAGAGCCGTTTGCCTTCCTATTCCTAAACACCCAACCTCGGAATCTAGAGAAGTTGCAGAACGCACTCCTGACTATCCCAGAAGTAATATCTTCTGATACAGTGTTTGGACCTTATGATCTGATCTGTGCAGTCAGAGCAGATGACAGAGCCAATCTGGAGTCATTGATCTCGCGCATCAAGAAGAATGTTCCGGGAATAGAAGGAGCAATAACCGCTTCAGTTGCGTCCCTGAGGGTTTAACAGTTCGTACCTTCTTGCCCGTGAGTCATCTGAACCTTCGGATACTAGAGCGAGAGAACATGGTCTTGGAAATGAGTCCTGCTTGGCTTAGCGAGTTCTGTTTCTCCAAAAAAAGAGCGCATGCTTCATACAGATTCGTACTGGCCGAAAGAATGGTACCCTACTTCGTAACCCTCTTTCTCGCAGAACTCGAGAACTCTTGACATTGCTCTTAGGTCAATTGCCCGTATCTTCTCTTCTTCCGGTCCTACGACTTCGATGATTAAGCCAAGTCCACCTAGACCGCAACATGCGTAGACGTTCTTGTAGATCCTTATGTCGTACTCTGAGGGTAGTGCCATTTCCTTCACGACGTCCTTGACTTTGTCGATGAGGAAATCGACTTGTCGCGATTGCACTGCTTTTATGAAATATACTTCTCTGCAGCCTATCTTGGGCATTTACGTCCCTTTGAAAGCTATCAATGTTACGGTTTCTTTTATCCCTGGAAGTCTGCGGATCTTGTCGAAAATGAATCTGTCTAGCTCATCCATGCTGTCAAATGCAACTTCAACATGCAAGTCGTAGACACCATAGGTCGGGATTGCCTGTCTAACTCCGGGCATTTTCTTAGTTTCCGCAAGTACTTCTTGATCTTTTCCTGCTTCAACTTTCGCTAAGACGTAGGCAACTGTCAACGCAGACACCTCATAGCAAAAACAGAAGTCTTGACCATCTTCCACACCCAATTAACGCATAGCTATTCAGAATATAAATCTCTTATCACATGTACGCAAACTTATGTTTGATCAACCCTTATCCAAAGTAAAGGTGTGTGCAAATGAAAGTCAAGACGATAAAACAGAAGATAATTGTTCCGACTACTCCGAGTGAGGTGTACGACGCTTTCATGGATGCAAAAAAGCATTCCACGATCACTGGAAGCAAAGCGACTTGTGAACCTAGAGTCGGCGGCGAATTTACCGCATGGGACGGATATATTTCGGGAAAGAATTTGGGGTTGGAGAAGGGAAAGAGAATTGTTCAAGAATGGGTGACTACAGAGTGGCCTGAAAACTGTCCTCCTTCGAGACTAGAACTGGTTTTCAAGAAAGTCAAGGAAGGCACCGAGATTTCGATGATTCATTCCATGGTCCCTGCTGAACAGGCTGATGACATCGCTCAGGGATGGATTGACTTCTACTGGGAACCGATGAAGGAATATTTCAAAAAGTAAAAATCCTGTTGTACAATCGAGCATCGCGTATGTTCTTCAAGCCTACTTCTGAAGAACCGTAAGATTTGTTAGCTGCTTTTCGTTTAATCCTACGCCCGGCACTCCGTCCAACCGTTTTGCAACTTTCCCATTTTCAAAGAGGATTAATGTAGGCACCACATCCACGGAATATTTCTCACAGAGACTTGCCTTGTCATCAATCATGACGCGCAGACAACTGTGTGCTTTGTCCTTGGCGTATCTCTCAAATATGGGCAAGAACCTTTGGGAAAAGGGGCACCATGAAGCGTAGAAAAGAACGACAACTTTGTCCTTGGACTTCAGTATATCATCGAGACCATATTCGACGTCGATTCTACTCATCACACATCCTTCCAAGTTCACGTCATTCGGGATAGTGGCTGCTGTCGCAGAAAGGTTTATTGGAAGATTTTCCGCAGCGGCAGAGAGTAACGCGATTGCGAATTTCATAAATCTTACCGTCGGCAGATTCAACAGGAATACCGCCGCGCACCCAGATTGGACCGCTCACGCCTACCTGAGGATCTTCAACCAATCCGATGGATCGTTCAAATTCGGGCTCAATCGGTTTCTTAGTTTTCTTATCCCAAACCACCAGACGGCCAGAGGGGCAGTCTCGTGCCTCTTCGATGGCGATTCTTTTGGCGTCCGGGTTGTCTGATTTCGGGACAAGGTTCCAGATTCCGCCGGCGCGGTGGCAGAAACGGGCGGAGGCGCACAAGTCCTCAGCATCGGTTAGTTTTAGAGTTGGGCCATCGATCTCTTTGGCCTGGGTGAGATAGAGCTTTCGACTGGCTGTCTCGGTGCCGTCAAAATTGACTTTTGTGTGTGTTCCATCGCAAAACGGTTTGTTCTTAGACTGTCCGCAGCGACAGAGGGCGCAGTTTTCAAGTGATGGATATTTATTATCGGCGCGCCATTCATTGGGAGTTCCTTCGGTGTCGGTGCCAATTATCTCTTTGACTAGGGGAATCCTGCCCGAAACGAGGTAGGGACCATTTCTGCTCACTTTGATCTTGCGTCTATCATTTGCCGCTTCAGTTTTGTTTTCTTTCTTGGTTGCCATAGCTCATTCCTTCACCTTCCTATACCGACTAGTTTTATCCTGTTGAACTAGTGCATGTATTAAGCATTTTCATGAGTTGATTCAAGAAGGGGAAGTTGTTAGCGAGCGTGAAGTGCTTTGGACGTGCGCATGGAGCTTGACGCCAAAGGCATTACATCGTAAGGTAGCGTGCGTGCGTGATGTTGTTAAC
>JBGOYH010000007.1:0-27581 GCA_041479575.1 Bathyarchaeia archaeon | reverse complement strand
CCCGAAACCCTGACGAAGCTGGGCATATCAGAAGAAATTGCCAAGGCATTCGTTGAAGTCGCCCAAGAAAGAATACATATTCCGATGGTTAAAGTCAAAGGGACGGTTGAACTTCGCTGCATGAAACCTAACGGCGTCAAAGTCCTAAAAGAAGCCTTTGCAAACGCCAAAAAAGGCGAAAAACTGGGCAGCGCCAAACTCCGCTTCTACGTGATTGCTACACCAAAATATAGTATCGAAGTTTTAGCTGAAGACTACAAACATGGAGAAGACATTCTACAAAAAGTCGCTGAAAACGTTGTGACAAGCGTCTCCAAAGCTGGCGGACAGGGCACGTTTAAGAGGGAAAAGTAGTGGTTTGGCTTCTGAGGAAATGCGACAAGTGCCACAGTTACACGCTGAGACAGGACGTGTGCCCGTATTGCGGAGGAAAAGTGCGTGCACCACATCCCCCGAAATTCTCACCCGATGACAAGTACTTGAAATACAGGATGGCCCTGAAACGGGAGAGTCAAACATAATGAAAGAAACCTTCATCAAAGAACTTACAAAAGCAGATTTGAAGAATCCCATCCTGATTGAAGGACTTCCAGGACTTGGCCTTGTCGGAAAAATTGCCATACGCCACTTGATCAAGCAGTTGAAGGCTGAAAAGTTCGCCTTTCTTTATTCTCCGCACTTTCCATACTTCGTTATTGTCAGCAAGAAAGGAAACGTCAGACTTCTGCGCGGAACATTCTACTACTGGAAAAACACAAACGGGACAAACGACCTCATCCTCTTCACAGGAGACAGCCAAGCACAAACGATTGAAGGACAGTACGAGATTTCTGACAGAATACTGGACTTCGCCAAACAGTACGGTGTAAAACTGATCATAACCATCGGCGGATACCGAATGGAAGCCAAAGACAAGCCCAAAGTGGTCGCAGCAGCCACAGACCAAGAACTCTTGGACAAAGCATTGAAAGCTGGAGCCGAAGTCAGCCCAACCGGCAGCCCGATCGTAGGAACAGCCGGCTTGATCCTAGGACTATCTCACTTCAGGGCAATTGACGCCCTATGCCTTCTCGGCGAAACCAGAGGATACCTACCCGATCCAAAGTCAGCAAAAAGCGTCCTAGAAATACTGCAGTCGATGCTTGGTTTTGACGCAAACATTGCGGGTTTAGACGAGGAAATAGCGAAGGGCGAAAAGATGGTCACCCGACTGCAGAAAATCGAGGAAAAAAGAGTTCTGCAAGCTGAGGAAACCAAGAAAGAAGAAGACAAAAAAGTAACCTACATTTCCTAGCTTGCGCCTAGAGAAAAGCAGAATGCAGTATGACATCCTCGTTTAGAAAGTCTTGACGCAGATAACCTTCTGGAATGAAACCAAGCTCAGCACAGATCTTGCGCATGGCAACGTTCCACGGTCTGGTAAACAGTATCAGCTTCTTTCTGCCGACAGCCTTCGCTCGCTTCAGAGCCTCCTTAACAAGCTGTCTGCCGATTCCTTTACCACGGAAAGCAGACGCTACACCTGCCAGATGTACTTGAGCAGGACGCTCTAAGCTTCCTCCAATCATAGCGAGAAAACCCACAACCCCGTCTTTCTCGTTTTCACACACGAAAATCTTCACACCCTGATGCTTCGAAGATTCCACAATTTCCTCGGCTGTAAGCTTTGGCATCCCTTTCAAGACTTCATCGCTGAACGCTTCAGACACGATTCCAGCAATCGCTGCTGCATCTTTCTCCTTGAACTCCCTTATCATGCGCTTAAACCCCCTACCAAATAGTCTAAACCCTGCTTTATCCCTTGTTGCACACACGGTTACACCATGTTGAAAACAGAAAAACAGCACACTAAGGTCAGACCGAAACCCCCTAAGTAGTTCTGCCCACAAGACTGTTGACAGCAAAAACCTAGGGGGGAGGGGGTAGGTCGTTTTTGACTGATTTTCACTCAAAAACCATGTTGAGTAGGCCTACGGTGCAAACACTCAAGTCTTCTTCAGATAACCCTCCCTAGGCTCGTAAATTGTGCCTTCGCGGAGCAATTGAGAAAGAAGACGGCTTGTTTCACCCCTTGGAATCTTGTACTTCTCCTCAAGCTCAGTTTCCAAAGCAGCCTTCTCAACCATTCCCGTGTCCTTCTCCATCTCAAGCAACGTGCCAAGAATCGTCTGCAACCTGTCCCTCATGCTCTTAGACTTCCCAGTCATAATGATGTCAATGTCAAACTTGTACGAAGACAAGTCAATCCCAACCTCTTCCAACGACCTCTTCATAATAGCAACAGCAGCCTCAGCGTCCTCAGCCAAAACCTCTTTTCTCAAAGCCGCACGAGCCCTAGCCTCCGACGTGCGAACCAGAGACTCCAACTGCCGCGCAGTAATCGCAACCGGTGAACCCTCAGACTCGCTCGCCGCACGCATTGCCAAATAGAAATCATTCAACCGTTTCAAAGCGTCCTCAGTCAGAACAGGCCTAACACTTTTAGCATAGCTAATGTACTTCCGCAACAAGTCCACAGAAATAGGGGGCTCAACAGGACTCGAACCCTTCCTGTGCAACTCAAGAATATGCGCCGACATTCTACTGTCAGATTCTTTATCTGGAACATCTCTCAAAACAAAAATCAAGTCAAACCTGGAAAGTATCGTCACAGGCAAAGAGATGTTCTCAGCCACCGTACGATGAGGTTCATACCTTCCCAACGTAGGATTCGCCGCAGCAAGAATAGCTGTCCTAGCGTTAAGCGTTGCAACGATACCGCCCTTCGCCACCGAAACAGTATGCTGCTCCATAGCCTCATGAATAGCCACCCTATCCTCTGGACGCATCTTATCCATCTCATCGATGCAGGCAATCCCCTTGTCAGCTAACACCAAAGCGCCAGCCTCAAGACTCATCCCACCGCCCTTCTCACGAATAACCGCAGCAGTCAACCCTGCAGCAGTCGTACCACGCCCCGAAGTATACAGTCCACGCGGAGCAATCCGTGCAACATACTGCAACAACTGAGACTTCGCTGTCCCTGGATCACCAACCAGCAACGCATTCATCTCGCCTCTAATCGCAATGTCCGGCAAAGTCTTAGGCACACCGCCGAAAAGAAGGTACATTATCGCCTCCTTAACATGATCATACCCATAGATCGACGGCGCAATTGAACTGATAATCTTGCGATGAATCCAAGGATCCTTCGCCAAGTCAAGAATTTTCTCCTCTTCCTCAGGCGACGGCATAGCAGTATCAGGCTCTTTGCCCAACACCTCAATGGAATTGGCGTCCAAATGGAGATTGAAGGTGCGAAGTTTTCCAACTCCCGGAAGCGTCGGCGCCATAGCACGAACTGGCCCAACTGCAGAGATATGGTCACCTGGCCTTGCAATGTCGACAATTTCCTTGCCAACAAGCTTGATGCCTAAAGTCCTCGGCAGCTGTCCAGGCGGAAGATCCTCGGGCCTTTCTTGAATTCGCAGGTCTTGAGAGTCTATGAAGACGGAGTCTTCCTGAACAAATTCATATGGACCTTTAGAACTGCAATTCTGGTCACTGCACACGAAAGGCGCCTTAAGGAAAGAACCTGTCTGATTAACTGGAGTTATCGTGCCGCATCTTTTACATTTGAAAGCACCGCGCATCACCATAGGACGTACCGGTGATGAACGGACAACGATGCCTTCAACCATAACGAGCTTGCCGATTTGATCTGAGCCAAGCTTACGCAAAGGTGCAGGTTCCAGAAGCTTTACAATTCTAACATCAACCGACTTGGCTTTCTCAGCATACTCGGGATCCTCGATCTGCAGCTGAGCATAAGCCGCATTGTTAGCGTGTTTGAGATACTCGTCAGGCTTGTCCAGAAGCTCTTCAGCAACCTGCTGGTCAAACGCCAAAAGGTCTTCAAAATTAACCGTTAATGAGGTCTTTCCGCCCATCGCCATCTGGGATAATCTCTGCCTGTACTCTTCAGTTTTCAGAAAATTCTGAAAACGCTCTTGCGGATCTCCTATTTCCAGTTCTTCAACCATCTACGTTCCTCCCTTATTATTCAGTATCTGCGTCCTCCAACCATTGATAATTTTGAAAAGTTGTTCATAGATAAGACGCTCTTCTCCCGTGAGGTTTCGCAGGGTGCCCTCAGTTTGAGCTGGTGCTGAGGCGATTGATACAATCTTCTTCAACCTTGAATTAACGATGTCCCTTGTCAACTGATCAGCTCTTTCGTATTCCCTCATTTTCTCTGGGTTGTTAGCCATTCCTTCTCGAAGTTGTGCAATATACCGACGGAGCTTAGGATAGAAGCCTTCAGGAAGTCTGGATATTTGCCCAGCTGTCTGAACACGTTCGGTCCACTGGATCTTGCTCAGCTTACTCGCATCCAACACGTCTTCAGCGTGAAAATGAGCAATTCCAGATTTTGCCAGTTCAGATGCCACCCAATAACAGACTTCATAATCAGTACCTTCTTCAAAGGGACCGACGCTCAATCCTGCAAGCTTGATCTCAGGGGCATTCCTGCTTGCCACGATTCTCGCAGGTGAATTCTCAAAAATGAAATCTAGACTCTCAATTCTTGCCGAAACTCCTCTAGCCATCTCCTAGCCCCTTCCAACCCTCGACTGTGAACCTACTCTCAAAACGAGATATAAGAACAGTAGTTTAAAAACTTAGATCAAAGAGCAAAACAAAGTTGCAGACTTCAATTTATCTTTGGTTGTTCAAACAAAAAAAGAGAAGTGAAGGGGTGTTTTTCGTCTGATTATGGCCAAAGGCCCAGCGTCTTAATTGCATCAGCGACTCTGCCAACGCCCAACATTAGAGCGGCAATTCGCATGTCGCACTTTTCTTTCCTGGACAATGCATACACATCATTGAAGGCCTTTACAATTTTGACTTCAAGTTTCTTGTTCACTTCTTCCAAGGGCCAATGTTCCCGTTCCAAGTTCTGAACCCACTCGTAGTAGCTTACTGTTACTCCGCCTGCGTTAGCCAAAATATCCGGGATGAGCAGTATTTTCTTTTCGTAGAGTATTTGGTCAGCTTCAGGTGTGGTCGGTCCGTTTGCGCCCTCTGAAATTATCTTTGCTTTTATCTTGTCTGCATTTTCCTTTGTAATCGAGTTCTCTAAGGCCGCGGGTATGAGTATGTCGCATTTCGTTTCGAGTACTTCTTCATTCGTTATGTTCTCGGTTCCTTTGAAGTTTACCACTGATCCTGTTTTCTGTTTGTGCTCGTATACCTTGTACGGGTCCAGTCCCTCTTTGCAGTGTATGCCGCCCATTGAGTCGCTTACTGCCAAGATTTTTGCGCCCCAATCGTACGCTATCTTGGCCGCGTTCCATCCAACGTTGCCGTAGCCTTGAACTGCTACGGTTGCTCCTTTCATTTTCATGTCTAGGTGTTTGCATGCTTCTCTGACGCATATGTCAGCTCCTAGTGACGTTGCTTCATTGCGCCCTTCAGAACCGCCAATGCTGATGGGCTTTCCTGTTACGCATTCTGGAACGCTGTATCCTTGGCGTTGACTGTAAGTATCCATTATCCATGCCATTGTTTGAGAGTCGGTGTAAACGTCAGGTGCGGGGACATCGCGGTATGGTCCGATGAGGTCGAAAATCATGCTTGTGTAGCGCCTCGTCAGATTTTCTAGTTCACTTCTGGACATTTCCTTTGGGTTGCAGCAGATGCCGCCTTTTGCTCCACCGTATGGAATATCCATGACTGAGCATTTCCATGTCATCCACATAGACAGCGCGGTTACTTCATCTAGAGTTACGTTTGGGTGGTATCGTATGCCGCCTTTAAACGGTCCTCTTGCGTCCATGTGCTGAACGCGGCTTCCTTGAAAGACTCCGATTTTGCCATTGTCCATTTTTATTGAAACCGTAACGATTAGAGATCTTTTGGGTACTTGCAACATAGCATGTATTCCTGGGTCAAGTTTCAGCTTTTCAGCAGCGAGTCTTAGCTGTTCCAATGCAACACCGTACGGTGATCGTTCTTTTACCATGGTAATCTCCTCTACTTTGGAGCTTCTGCACTTTGAATCTAGAATTTAAGGTTTGCTCTGAGTTTCTCTAAAAAAAAGAAAAGAAAGGAGTGTTAATCTAGGATCCTTTCGACCGCGTCTTTTTCGAACTCGTCTGCCATTGGTATGCCTGTGACTTTTGTTGCTCTTTCCGAGAGACTCATCAAGTCATTTCTGCTGATGAGTTCCAGTTTCCATTTTCTGTTGCCTGCTAAGAGCTGTTTGAGTCCTACTCCCACTCTGTCCGTCAGGTATGTGTAGACTGCGACTGCTTCCCATGGTATTTCTTTGAAGCGTTCACCGTATCTTGTCTTCAGTTCCGGTGCGGCGATGAAGAACTTTTCTGGCGTTGAGCCGAACTTGTCTGCAAAGGCTTTCGGCAACTTGCCTTCCTCGGACAGCTGCTTGAAGTAGCTTCCTTTGAAAGCTGCGGTTATTGGCGAGCGTCCCATCAATACGGCCTTTATGAATGGACCGTTTCCAAAGTTGCTCATTGCTATGGATTTGAACATGGATGTTTCTTCTATGAAGCCGCCTGCCATGATGAGGTCTGGAACGTAGCGTCCTTTCTTCTTTAGTATTTGTGCGCATCTTAGGACTATAGCTTCTAAGTAGACAGTTGGGATACTCATTTCGTCCATCATGGGTACAGGGCTCATGCCTGTTCCGCCTCCCGCGCCGTCGAAGGAGACGTAGTCTATTTTGGCTTCTGACGCCATTTTCATCGTCCATGCAACGGCTGAAGGCCTGTAGGCTCCGGTTTTCAGTGTTACGTGTTTTGCGCCTTGTTTTCTTAGCCATTCAATGTCTTCTATGAAGTTCTTTTCTTTTGGAATTCCGACTCTGCTGTGTCTTTCGAAGGATTTGAATACGCCGTCTTTGAAGGACTGTTGGACTGTTGGGTCTTCTGGGTCGGGGATTACTACGTAGCCTCTTTTCTTGAGTAGCTTGGCTTTTTCCAGGTCCCTTACTCGCACTTCGCCGCCGATTGCTTTTGCTCCTTGACCCCATTTTCTTTCAATGACGTTCACTTCCAGTTTGGAGATAGCATAGACGTCGACGCCGAGCCTTTGGTCTTCAACGTTGGTTTGTACGACGATTTCTCCGTATTTTTCGTCCCAGAACTTTCTGTATAGGTCAACTCTGCGTTTCAGCTCTTTTGAGTGGGTGACTTTTCCGTTTGTAATGGTGGCTTCAGCATCCATGCCGCAGACGTTTTCGCCGACGATTATCGATGCACCCGAGATTGCTGCGCCTACTGCCAGGCCTTCCCAGTTGAGTCTTGCTACGTCTGTTGAACCGAAGGCTCCGTTCAAGATTGGGACTTTGAGTGGTATGCCGCCGACTTTTGTTTCTATGTTGACGTTTGGGAAGATTGCCAGGTCTGAGTTTGGTTCGATTCCTTCTGCTTCGAAGAGTCCTGCTTGTATGTTGAAGTTTGACCAGTCTAGTCCGAAATCTTTGAGTGCTCCTGCGGTGCTGTAGCCGAATTGTACTGGTTCTGGATAGAGTGCTTCTCTTCCTCTGAAGGCTGATAGGCTTATTTCGCATAGAAATGGACAGTCACGGATGCATATTGGGCACATTCCGCTTGTGGGGCTTGTGTCTTTGACTCGTGTTTGGGTTCCCGTTGTGGATTTGCCGTTCAAATACGAACTGTTTTTATGTACACGTTCAGTCATTCAATTCTCTCCTTTAGCATTCCCGATTTTTGGAAGTAGATGATTACTTTGGATATCCTTTTAAGTATTTACCTAGAAATGACGTTTTATGAACATTCGTGAACATAGAAAAGTCTGGGAAAAGGTATGTCAGAATTTTATTTTCAACCCGTCAGCCCAGTATTCGCGGCGTTGATAGGTCTGTGGTTCATATCTGCCGCCGGCCTTCCTGACTTCTAAAAATCTTTTTTCGCCCTCTTTAGTCAAATCAACGACCACCTGGGTTATATGCTCGATAAGGGCGCAGAATTCCTTGGAATGGGCGTTCTTGGCAATTGTCCAGTACGCTAATGTTTGGTATGCATATAATGCTGGGCAGACATGGCTGAAGAATGCTTTCACCGCCTCATTTCCCCAAACATGTTCCATCAGGGATAGGCTATTGAAAACAAGTCTTGTCCCTGGTGTGACGAATTCTCTTTCAATTCGTCCGAAGAACCTGTGAAATTGCTCAGGATCTTTTGAACTGGGAACCCTTCTGATCCATGACGGCGCTTTATCGTAAAAATCAACAAAAACCAGTTCACCCTGGCCTGAAGATTCTGAAAAACAATCTAGTACGAGGAATTTATTCTCCCAGCCTTCTGGAAGGGTTTTTATCAAGTGTTTCAATTGTAGCATGATGGCTTGTGGAGGGTATATGAAGTCAAGATAGAGCACTTGGTTTCCTTCAACAATACCTTGTCTCATGAAAGTGTATAGAAACTCTCGTGCAAAAGTTGCGGACTCTACTTCCCAAACGACGTTTTCCCCTAGAAAAAGCCCGCCGCCCAATAGTTGATCCAGCGGTTTTATGCCTGTGGAAAGCATTTTATCGTCATCTTTCTGCTTTGCAGACATTGTTAGGTCTCCGTTGTTTGTTTGGCTGGCGATGTTAAAAACGTTTAGGTCGTGGCAACGCTGTTCATCCGTGTACATTATGTACATAAGGTTTCTATATTTGAACATTGCATTAGTTATCTTCACGCAAAAAATACGGTGAAAATGAATGTTGAACCCGATAGAACTTTCAGGCCGAGAACTCGGAATGATAAAACTCATGACTGACTTCTTCGTGGAAAAGCCAGAACTGACCGCGAAGATAGAAAGCTATACAACTGCTCACTACGCACTGGTCACGACATATTCAGAAAACTTTGGAATTCCAGAAGCAGACGCATGGAAAACATTGGAGGAGCTTCAAAGGAAAGTCAATGAAACGGAATACGTTCAAGTAGAGGCACCCCGACCGATAAACAAATGGCTTCAAATGTCAAAAGAAGAAATTAACATGCTTCGTACTATCATTGATTACTTTTCGGCAAACCCGAAGATGTCGCCCGCCGGCTCGTTTACCTCAAAGAGGTCTGAATCAATCATAGAGACTTATGTTTGGTTCTTTGGAAGCACTAATGGCAACGGTGAAGTGGCAAGGGAGAATTTCCAGAACCTGATGGAGAAACTGCAAACAGCCGTGTCAATCAAGTTGGAAACGCTGGCTCCAATAGTGGCAACGCCAAACCCTTACGAAGCAGTCCTGCGATTACTTGACATAGCTTCGCAAAGACTCAAGCTAGATCCGGGACTGCATGAGATGCTTAAGCGTCCAATGAGAACAATAATAGTCAACATTCCAGTCATTATGGATGATGGAAGCCTGCAGGTTTTCACAGGATATCGAGTGCAGTACAATGATGTGCTGGGCCCCACAAAAGGAGGCATTCGCTACCATCCAGATCTAACATTGGATGAGGTAATAGCACTGTCAGCATGGATGACCTTCAAAACTGCTGTCACGGGACTGCCTCTCGGCGGAGGCAAAGGCGGAATAAGATGCAATCCCAAGGCGATGTCCCAAGGAGAGCTTGAAGGATTAACAAGGGGCTATGCGCGGGCCATGGCGAGATTCATTGGGCCAAACTATGACGTGCCAGCTCCAGACGTGTACACTGATTCACAAACAATGGCATGGATAATGGACGAATACAGTGACATGGTTGGGTACAATGCTTTCGGCGTAGTAACCGGAAAGCCAGTCAATGTTGGCGGTTCACTAGGCAGAAACGAGGCAACCTCACGTGGCGTGATGTACACTGTGATTGAAGCTGCAAAACACTTGGGTTTGGAACTCAAAGGAGCGACAGTTGCCGTCCAAGGATACGGGAACGTTGGATTCCATTCTGCCAGACTGCTCAACGAACTCGGATGCAAAATAATAGCTGTCTCCGATTCCAAGGGTGCGATACATAACACGAAGGGTCTAGATCCAATCAAAGTACTTGAATACAAGAACGAAACTGGTTCCGTTGCTGGCTACAAAAATAGCACGGACATAACAAACGAGGAATTATTGGAGCTGGAATGCGACATTCTTGTCCCGTCGGCATTGGAGAATCAGATTACAGTGGCAAACGCAGGAAAAATCAAAGCCAAGATTGTAGCAGAAGGCGCTAATGGACCGACGACGCCTGAAGCTGATGAGATACTGTTCAAGAATGGAGTTTTCGTGATTCCAGACATATTGGCCAACTCGGGAGGCGTCATTGTCAGCTACTTTGAACAGGTTCAGAACCAGATGAATTACTACTGGACAGAAGAAGAAGTACGAGGCAAGCTGGAAAACACTATAGTCACTGCGTTCAAGTCTGTTCTCGACGTTGCCTTGACATACAAGGTGAACATGCGAATCGCAGCTTACATGAACGCGATAAAACGGGTTTCTGACGCAATGTTCACGCGCAAAAAGAAAGCGTTCCTCCCAATTCCGAGCGAAAAGGCCTAACTCTCCCTTTCTTTTTCTTTCTTCTTGTCGTTCGTGTACATTGTCCATATTTTGTGAACATGTTTAATAGAAACCAGTCTAAACCATAAGCGGGGATAGACTGTGTCAATCCATCTTCACACGACGATTACAAAGAAAACAGATGAAATGCTTGAGGAATTGTCAAAGACTTATGGTGGCAAGAACCGCGTCATTGAGCAAGCGCTTGAGACCCTGTTGAGAGTTGAAAAGGTAGGGTCATGTGACGATTGTGCCGTAAAGGAAAAAATGAAGGAACAAATTAACCTTAGAGAAGCTCTGGATCTTGTATCTGTTGGAAAGAAAACCGTGGACAGTTTGTTGGAAGTGGCAATCGGTGACAGAGCGATCCAAGATTTCATCAGAGAGCAGAAGGAAGAGGCAAAAAACACTATCGAAATATTGAAGGGCTCTGTAGCATGGAAGAAGCCTTCAAATTTCAAGGAATTCATGATAATTCTTGGAGAAATAAGAGACCTAACTCGAATGTTTGAAGTTGCCTCATATAGTGAAATTGATAATACGGTGATCCTCAGGCCTAACTCGTTCACACGTTTGCCAGAGATTGTTGCTTTCCAGGTAGCCACAATTCTTGAGGGCCTGCAGATCTCGTTTGAAATGAGATTAATGGGAGAAGATATTGCCGCGAAAATGACGCGGCAAGAAATGTACCCTCTCAAGCGAAAGGAACTCGGAGAACTTCTGAGCGAGCAAATCGAAAAGCGTCTCTCAAGCTCTACGCCCGGTCTGTTCAAAAACACTTTAATGTTGGTAGGGCCAGCCTTTATGAATTGGGCTGAGAAACACCTTGAGGAGCCCATAACCGATTTTGGATCATTCCTTGAAGATCTTAGAATTGCGCTTGGCGCGGGTGAGTTTCCAAGTGAGCCTAAAGAATTTGTGAAGAGTCTGCTTTCTGCTTTCATAAAGATGAATTGGTTCAAACAGGCCAAGATACTGCGAGACGTCGACGAGAAGACCATAGATATCGCGTTTCAGTCGACGACACCGGCGGTCTCCAGACTATCGATCGTGATGCTGTCCGTTGTTCTTGCAACGCGCGGCTGGAAGCTGCTTAAGTATTCTGTGGAACAGACGACAGCGAGCATAACAATTCAATATGTGGGTCCAGAAGATCCGAGCCTTCTGGATCAGATAGTGGAAGTGAGCCTTTATCAGACCATAGGAAAGCAGTTCCTCGATGTTATTCCAGTTCCGCGTGAAGTTTTCACTTCCTTCGCCTCCAGAGTTTATGATGCTAACAAAGAGAAGTTCAGTGAAATCTATCATACTATGGGTGTGCGTGTTTCAAACGCCATCCGAATGTTAGCGAGAAACGATCCGGACAAAATTAGGAAGCTGGCGCAGAATTTTATACTCAAGAATATAGGAGCTGTGCAGCCAGACGCGGAAGTGCGGTTTGTTGATGATGAACACTTCACAATAATCTTCAGAAAAGTTGACACGCTGCTCATGAATAGCCAGCGTTCGCTCATTGAATCCATATTCAAGGAGCTCGGTTACGAGATCCAAGCAACTGCCTTCCAGAATCTTCTTAGCTTCAAGCTTAAACCACTTGAAAAGCCAGTGTTGGAACCGGTTCCGCGGAAGAAGTTGATGGAGGCATTGATATACGAGATGTCGGCTAGCTCTTGTGATGAAGCTTTTTCGAAGATAAAGGAACCGATAGACGAAATGTTTCCGGAAGATTATCCGTGGACTATCAGAGAGGTCGGTGAGAGGCTTATCGACATGTATCGTGAGCTTGATGTTGAAGTTGAGATCGAGTATTTTGAAGGCGGTTTCACCCTCAAGTACAAGACATGCCCATACTATGAGCTGGTCAAGTCGGGGCAGAAGACTTGGCTCTGCAGCCTCCGGAAAAGGGTGATAGACTACACGCTTTCCAGGGTCTCTCACGGGAAAAAGGGAAAAATAAAGATCATCAAATCTCTGCTTAAGAACGAGCATCCCTGCGAGTACGCGGTGTTTCTGACGGGTTTCCTAGAAGAAGATTAGGACCAGTTCCACTTTTTCGATCCAAATATACTTTTATTAATGCATCGAACAACCTATAGGAAAGGAGGTTTGTGCTGATTGAGTTTTGAGATGTGGGCCGAGAAATATCGCCCCAAAAAGTTGGACGACATAGTGGATCAGAAGAATATAGTTGAACGGTTAAAGAGTTTCGTCAAGTCAAGGAATGTGCCGCACTGTATTTTTGCAGGCCCCCCAGGCACAGGTAAAACAACGGCGGCGCTCTGTTTGGCAAGGGATCTTTACGGTGATGTCTATAGAGAGCACATGATGGAGTTGAACGCAAGCGACGAAAGAGGAATCGATGTTGTCAGAGAGACTGTGAAAACTTTTGCCAGAACGAAATCCATCGGTGAAATCCCGTTCAAAATAATGATCCTCGACGAATCAGACAACATGACTTCAGACGCACAACAAGCCCTCAGGCGAACGATGGAACGTTACACTGAAACATGTCGATTCATAATGTGCGCCAACTACAGCGGCAAAATAATAGAACCTATTCAATCAAGATGCGCACCTTTCCGTTTTACCTATCTGCCCCGAGAAGAGCATGACCGCTACCTGAAGGAAATTGCAGCGAAAGAGAAAGTGAAACTTGTTCCAGAAGGTTTGGATGCGATTTTTGAGGTTTGTGGTGGCGATTTAAGAAGAGCGATTAACACTTTGCAGTCAGCTGCTTCATTGGGCAAGCCTGTGGATGCGAAAGTTGTGTACTCGATAACAGGAAAAGCCAGTCCGGCAGACGTGCAGAAAATGCTCAAAGTGGCGATGGACGGCGATTTCATGGAAGCAAGAAAACAACTTCGCGACATGATTCAGAAATATGGTGTAGCTGGAAGCGACTTGATCCGGCAGATTCACACAGAAATCTTCCGAGGCGACGTGCCGGAGAAGTGGAAGACAAAGCTCGCAGGCATCGTCGGTGAAGTAGACTATAGATTGGTTGAAGGCGCAGATGAAGAAGTACAGTTAAGCGCTTTGCTGGCCAAACTTGTCGAAGCAGGTAACGAGTTGAAGACCGAGAAATAGGTGCACGACTTGTACGGCGCCTGGACGGTTACACACAAACCAAAGTGTCTAGCCGAGATTGTCGGCAACACTGAAGCAATAAAACAGTTCGTCGACTGGATAAAATCTTGGGAAAAAGGCGTTCCCAGAAAGAGATGCGTCTTCCTTTATGGACCTCCAGGAATTGGAAAAACTGTCACTACTGAGGTTGCTGCTAACGATTTCAAGATGGAGTTCGTGGAGAAAAACGCAAGCGACTACCGAACAGAAGATGCAATAAATCATTTTGCTGGACTGGCTTCACAATACGGGTCGTTGTTCGGCGGCAGAAGAATCATTCTGTTAGACGAATTAGACGGGTTGACTGGAACCTCAGACCGGGGAGGCGTAAAAGCCATTACCGACATCGCGAAAACAGCGCAATTTCCGATTGTCTTGATAGCGAACAACGCATATGACCCGCGGTTCACCAACCTCCGAAACTACTGTCTCCTGATAGAGTTCAAGAAACCCGGAGCGGGCGAAGTGGCCAAGCGTCTGAAGCAGATATGTGAAAAGGAAGGAATACAAGCAGACGAGGACGCTTTGAAGTTTATTGCTCAACGCTCGGGAGGCGACATTCGCTCGGCCGTGAACGACCTTCAAGCGTTAGGGCAAGGCAAGAAAAAACTGACGTTCGAAGACGTTTCTTGGCTTGGTTATCGCGACAGGCAGGACACGATTTTCAACGTGCTACGTATGATATTTTACGGAAAGACCGTGTTTAGTGCTAAGCAGGCGATGAACATGTCAGATGTTGATCCTGACATGCTGTTTGAATGGATTTATGAGAATGTTCCTGCACATTTCACGGATCCACACGACTTGGCTAATGCGATGGACGCGTTGGCGATGGCTGACGTTTACCGCGGCAGAATTCGTCGCACTCAAGACTGGAGCCTCATGCGTTACGTTGTTGACTACATGACCGGTGGCATCGCGATGGCAAGGCAGAACACGAAGGCATCAGGGTGGATACCCTACAAGTTCCCCACTAGAATCATGATGCTGTCACGATCGAGAGCTGACAGGGCGACTCGGCGTAGTATAGGAAACAAGATCAAGCGCAGATGTCACATCTCCGCCGTCAGAGCTTCGAAAGAAGTTCTTCCCTACCTCAGAATAATCTTCAAGAACAACGTTGACATGGCGGCAAGGATTGCCAAGTGGCTTGACTTGGACCGAGAAATGGTTGAATATGTGAGTGGAAGCGAAGAGAAAGCGGAAGAAATTGTCAAGCTGATGGGTTAGAAAAACTGGTTCAGTCAGTGTATTCTGCTGCCTTCAGCAATGTCTTTTTCGGGTTGCAGAATCACGACGTTGCCCTTGTCGTCTTCAGCGGCAAAGATCATGCATTGTGATTCGACTCCCATCATTTTCCGCCTCTGCAGATTAAGAATGAAAGCACATTTCTCGCCTACAAGTTGTTCAGGCTTGTACCACTGCAGGAGTCCGGCAACCGCTTGTCTCTTTTCGGTTCCGAAGTCAACTATCATTCTTATGAGGTTTCGTGAACCTGGAATTTGGTTTGCTTCCAGTATTTTTCCGATGCGAAGGTCAAGCTTCTGAAACTCGTCAAATGATATCTCCATTTCGAGCAATCACCTTTTTCCAGTTTTCTCTTGGGATTGGCTATTAAGTTTTGTGTGCTTTCCTTTTGCGGCGTAGTCTTTCTATCGTCTCTGTGACGCCTTCCCAGCCTTCGACGGCCTTCGAATGGACTATTTCGAATGCTTCCTTCGAAGTCATTGCAGGCAGTTCTTGACCAGCAGTTCTTCTTGTGAGGTATGCTGCTGCGTTCAGAACTTCGCCGTTCAATCGTGAATCTGCGAAGTCTGCTAAGTGGCAGACGAGGGCTTCGACTGTTTTGGGTCTGATTGGGCCGTATTCTCCGTGATGAGCTGACACGATATGCACCAGTTCTATTGGAAAGCCTCTTCGAACAAGTTCTGCGGTTGCAATAGACAGGTGATCCATGTAGTCTGCCAGAGGCGTTGATCCGTAACTTCCGTTCTTGTATGTGAGATATGTTGCAGGTTTGAAAATGTCATGCAACAGCATTCCGGCTAGGACATGGTCACGATTCACTTTTCCATGATAGACTTTTTCCACTGTGTCGCACAGTGCCAGTGCGATGTTTGTTGCTGAGACAACATGTTCAATGTATCCTCCTGGATAGCTGTGGTGGTGTGACTTGCCGGCTGGCGCATCTTTGAGGGGCATGCCGAAGTAGGTTTTCCCGTTCACTTCGAATGTCGGATTCTCAAGCAGATCAATGGTTTTCTTTCGAAGAGATTTATCACGTATCCTGTTCACTAGTTCCTTCAGTTGTTTGTTCAGCAATTTTGGTTCACTTGTCACTTGTCTATGTCTGAATGGGGATATTGATTTTTCTTTTTTCAGCTGTGGCTACCTTGTGAGCCATGGCGATTGGCTCTGGAATGGAGCTGCGGATGATGCATTGTTTGACTGTTTTGATGGCTGTTGCTAGGGAAATCATGTGTCCGACGCTGGCGTAGATGGGTTTCCAACCAGGCTTTGGGGTGATCTGGGCACCGATGATTTCGCCTTTGTGATGTATGAAAACAGTGTCTGTGTCGGTTTTTGAGCTTTGAAGGTCTCCGATGAGCTTTCCTTTTGCTACTCCTATCGTAGGTTTTCCTATCGCAAGTCCGAGATGGCTTGCAAATCCGCAGCGATACGGATGTGCGTAACCGTGTCCGTCGACGAGGAACACGTCGGGCTGGATGCTCAGTTTTTGAATGGCTAGAACTGATGGAGGAATTTCTCTGAACGAAAGCAATGTGGGAATATAGGGAAAAAGTGTTTTGCAGACAGCTGTTTTTGATTCTTTGAGCTTCAGAGAATCGAAATCCAGAACTGCCACCGCGCCGATAGAGACGCCCTTAGCGTAGGCAACGTCAACGCCGCCGACAAAGTGAATCTTTTTTGGGATTTTGTCTTCGAAGATAATGTGCTCAGACAGGCTGGTCTGAGTCTTGTGAGCTCTTTCAATTGAGAATTCAAGTTTCAGTCTCGTATCGGACACGCCGCAACTGTCAGTTTTTCGCAGCCGCCTTTTTCGGTTTGATCTGTTTTTCGAGTCGCCTCAGCTGTTGTTCAAGCATGCTTCTGCGGATTTCCTGCGTGACGTCGCCCCGGGTGATTTCGATTATTTTTCTTGCAACGTCGCATTTTCTTCTCAGGCCGTAAACGAGCATGTAAGATTCGTCCATGGCCATGAGTTCGATGTAGATATCGTCCATAATGCGAAGGCAGTTTTCAGCTTTCTTCAAGTTTCCTTCACGTAGTTCATCGAGCACGAGGCGTCTGCATTCACCTATCACGTCTGCCAGTCCTAATACGTAGTCGGTTGAGGGTACGTTGATTTCCTTGGGGGTTAGAAATCTGGATTCTTGCAACAATTTTAGGAAGATGTTTGCTTCGGAGTATTCCTGGAGCGCAGCGCTGAACATGCCAGTATAGATGATGTCAGGAAATGTAGCGGAAGTCTCCCAGAGTTTCGACAGGATTTCTGTTGCATTTGCAATTAGTTTTTCGGCTTCTTTGAACCGTTTTTGATGAATGCGGAGTATTGCTTGTTTGGAGAGGCTTGTGGCTTGTCTCATCTTTTTCTGAGATTCTTCTCGGACTTTGTCTTTCTCTTGGAGTTCTTTTCTTATGCTGGTCAAGACGGTTTTGAGTGTAGGCATAAATTAGCACCTTCTTCCTGTTAGCAGTGTGGATAGTAGAAATATGTTATTATGTTTTCCATAATCTCACTTCTATTCAGCGCGCACTCTCACAATTACCCTTACTATGCTGCCTCCGCCAGGTTCTTAGCGCATGATTTCAGACGCTCTAATCCTTGTTGGCTCTTACGCGCGCAAAGACTGGAAAGCGGTTGTTGTCCTCAATAATTGCTTGATACTGACTGTTTTCTCGTGAAGGAATTGGATTGGCTCGGTTTACAGGAACATGCCGGCGGCAACAGCGAGCCCCAAAGCAAGTATGCCGGCAAGCAGAGCCATTAATGCGCCGAAGGCAAACGGTTTGGCCCCGAGTTTTGCGATGTCTCTGAATTTGACCTTCAGTCCGACTCCGGCAAAGCATGTTGCGAGCAGAAAGGGAATTATCGTTCCCGAAAGAGTCTTCTTCACTGTGACCCAGTCGAACCCGATCGTCAATAATTGGGGAGAATAAACGTCAAGAAGGGCGCAGAAGACGGAGTTAATGATGAATATGATCCCGTAAACAGGAAGGACTGCTTTGGTCTGGACTTTGCCGACGTTTGACTTGTCCATCCTTGAAATGAGGTATGTGGCAACCAGTATCATGGGGCCGATCATGAAGATTCGGATGGATTTGACAAGCACTGCGGGTCCAATGGCGTCTGAGTTTAGGGCACCTGAGGCTGCGATGACTTGGGCTGCTTCATGAATGCCTGAGCCGCACCATATGCTGTACAGGTTTATGTCGTGCTTCAGCCAGGTTCCTACAATGGTGTTTGTGAAAAGGAAAGGATAGGTAAACATGGCTAGGAGACCGAAGAGGGTTATGCATGCCAAAGCAAGTCCGACTTCTTCCTCCTTAGCCTTCACGGCGGGTGCGGTTGCCGCTATTGCAGACGCGCCGCAGATAGCGGTTCCGACGCCGACTAGAATGGTCAGACTCTTCTCTAGCCCCATCTTCTTTCCCAGCCACGTGCCGAAGAAGAATGAGAACAGGACCACTGCGAGCGCGTTAAGTAGCCCTACGCCTACTTGCAGCCATATCAGGGCACTTGTGACGATGCCTAAGACGGCGATAACGGCTCTCAGAAGGTCTTTTGAGCAGAAATTGACTCCCACGGTCAGACTCTTGGGTAGATTGGTCACGTTGGCGATGATTATGCTTACGATGAAGGCCCACATTAGGCTACTTATTGGTTTGTAGGAGACCCATAGAACATAAGATATGACTGCGATGACGATGCAGAGAAGAATTCCGCGGTAAAGGATTTCTGGCTGCTGAGATGGTTTGTCTGCACTCATCGGAATCACTTCAGCATTTACGCATCTACCATATAAGTTGAGCGCACTCGCGTTGAAGCCGGCAAAAATGGTTATTACAGCTTTGGCGCTATGCACCTATAGGTCTAGACATTGTTCACGCTTAACGCGGAATGCAGTAGATGCGGAGAAAGCTTTCCCTCTGACAAAGTACTGACGGTGTGCACCAAGTGTGGTGGCGCTCTCTTGTTCCGCTATGATTTACAACGCGTCGCAAGCAGTGTATCTAAGGATGTTCTGGGAAGAAGAGATGACGCCTTCTGGAAGTTCATTGAGCTACTTCCGCTTTCTTCTGCTGAAAGCATCACTTCTCTCGGTGAACCCTACACGCCTGTGCTTCCCCTTCCGCTGGGCAGTGGCACGGCTCTCAAGAATGTGTACGTTAAGGATGACGGTCGACTTCCGACTGGAACGTTCAAAGCGAGGGGAATGGCTGTAGCCGTCTCAAAACTTAAGGAGTTGGGTGTAAGACGCATGGCGGTTCCGTCTGCAGGAAACGCTGCCTCAGCTCTGGCTGCTTACGGTGCGTTGGCAGGGGTTGAAGTTTACGCTTTCATGCCTAAAGACGTGCCCGAACTGATACTCAAAGAATGCCTCTATTTGGGAGCTAAAACCTATCTTGTTGATGGGTTGATCAACGATTGTGGCGAAATCGTAAAGAGACTCGAACCAAAATATGGATGGTTCAATATTTCCACGAACAAACAGCCCTACAGAGTTGAAGGATACAAGGCGATTGCGTTTGAAATCGCGGAGCAATTTGATTGGAAGCCTCCGGACAGCATAATCTTTCCGACTGGGGGAGGGGAAGGAGTGATAGGCCTTTGGAAAGGCTTCAGAGAATTAACCGAGCTGGGCTGGGTGGAGAAGATTCCTCGCTTGATAATTGTCCAGGCTGCTGGGTGCGCACCGCTTGTCAAGGCATTCAATAACGGCGAGTCTGAAGTCAAAGAGCCGTGGGGAAGAGCTGAAACGATCGCGGCGGGTCTCAAAGTCCCGTATCCCTTTGCGAGCTATTTGATTTTCCGTGCTTTGAAAGAGACGAGAGGAATGGCGACGGCGGTTGAAGACCGAGAAATAATTTCTTCTATGGAGACCCTTCTGAGTACGGGGATATACGCGTGTCCCGAAGCAGCGGCCACTTTGGCAGCACTAGAAAAGCTGGAAAGTCAAAAAGAGTTCGATCCTGAGGAAACTATACTGCTTTATCTGACTGGCAATGCGATGAAGTATTTCGATGTAATGAAGACAGAAAGAGAGCGACTGCCCGTGCTGGACCGAAACGCAGATTCACTGGATTAGACGTCGGGATTGGGGAAGATTGCCTAACGCTCGCGTTCTTCGCAAGATAGGAGACACAAGTGGGGGGGTGTTTATTTTCAATAATTGTTTAATATGTATTGTTTTGTGCTCAAAAATGGGAGTTAAGATTGCTGAAAAGGTTGAAGGACGTTTTCTATTCTTCCGTTGGCTCTTTCCATTTTTCTACTACTAGTTTGTTTTCTCCGAGTTTGAAGACTATTTTCACGAAGACCGAGTCTGAGCCTTTGAAGGGGAACATGCTGTCTTCAGCCAAGTCTTTCGGAAGGTAGATCAGGTATTTTCCGTCCTTTCTCTTGAACAGTCGTCCTCTTCCATCGCTGACCAAATGTTGACACCTTGATTCAATCTGTAGTATAAAGAGCAGACTCATGACTCTGTAAATATTTAAGTCTTGTTCTCATTCAATTCAATTTAACTTGTGCTTTTGGTAGGTAGGCTCTGGGAACATGAATTGATTACAATACGAGTTAGCCATCGCCGAATTTCAAGGGTTTTTGAAGCCTGCTCAAAAGCACAACGCGGCTTTCTGTTGACTCGCCGATTGTGCTGTAGCCTGTCTCCCTGGTCACCTCGGCTGAGAAATCGCGTATTTCACTGTGGCTTGGCATGCCTTCGTAACCCAATCTGAGCCTTGAGAAGCCCACGTGCACGTAGGCTTTCGCTTCAATATACGTCGGGTTTGCTTTTTCCACGAGCTTGGCGTATCCCTTGGCGTTTTTCATGTTGAGTCCGTGGACGGATGTTATTCGCATTACGGTTGGGCACTTGAAGCTGGGCATAAGAGCCAGGGTTTCGTTTAGTTTCTGCCAGGCTTTGGGGATTTGTGGGCGACATATGTGTTTGTAGGTTTCTTCGTCTGGGGCGCACACGGAAATGTAGAGCTGTGTGGGTTCTTCGGTCAGCTTTGCCAGAGCCGAGGGGAGGGTTCCGTTTGAGACGAGGAATGTTGTGAATCCTTTTCTGTGAAAGGCGTGAATCAGTTCGCCTAGATGTTTGTAGAGGGTCGGTTCGCCGGTCAGGCTTATCGCCACGTGTTTGGGCGTCAGTGCTTCGTGGTATTTTTTCGGGTTTGTTTTCGGATTGTCGTTGTAGCCTGTTAGGAGCAGTCGTTGTGCTTTGATGCTTCCTTCCACGATTTCCTCTGGGGAATCCCATGTTGGAAGGTTCATTTCGTGCCATGATACATGAAGGTCTTCGGTTTGGGCTCGCCAACAGAAGAGACATTGCTGTGTGCAGTTGAATGCGGTGGGGGTCATTTGTATGCATTGGTGTGTTTTGATGCCGTAGAATTTCTGTTTGTAGCATGGTCGGTCGTGGATTAGGGTTTCATAGAACCATCTGCATCTTTTGACGGCGGAATGATGGCCGACAAAGTGGTATTTCTGTCTCCTCAAAGCCTCAATCAGCACAGATGGAGCCGCTACTTCCATATTGAGTCACTTTTCAATTGAGATGTTCATTTGAAGGTTAAGGAAAGGTGGAATAAAAGCAGTTTTGCTTGTCAAGACAATTGGGCACCGCGCGCGCTGAACCATCTTGATCAAATTATCGAATGTGTTCTACTCTGTCCTGAGACTCAAAAAAAAGGAGAGAAATCTCGAGTGGATGTTTGACACTACTTTCTGGCAGCCTTCTTTGCATGCTCGCTGATCTGATGTACCTCTTTAGTGAAGGTATCGTAGTTGTACTGCAACGCGTGTAGCATTGCGCTCCATCTTGCCGTGTAGCTTGCGAGAAATGCCACTTCAGCTATCTCATCGTCAGTAGCCCCATTACCAACGGCCATTGCGGTGTGCATTAGCGAACAGTAGGGGCATTTGATATTAGCAGCGACCGCCAGCCCGATGAATTCACGATACTTGGCTGGAATCTTTGACTCGCCAAGCTGGTATTTCTTCATTAGGGGCCAGTCTTGCATCAGCACGTCCTTTGGAATGGCCTTCATGAAGCCAGGAACAATTCCGAATGTCTGTTTGATGTCTTCAAGGGTATCCTCATATTTTCCCATGATAATTCACCTCCTCCTTTGTCATACCAACCACCAATGATTGATCTATGCGTCCTTTATCATCTTCTTCAGATCTTCCTTGCTATGCTTCAGCATCTCAGGATGATAGTTCTTTGCATGAAGCATGACGTGGTCTATTACGTCATTTTCTCCCCAAGGCGACTTCACAGTCCACCCACATTCCGGGCAGGTCGTCGTCTTCATCTTACTTTTACTCATACAATCACCTCCATTGTCAATCATCCATGAGTCACATGCAGTTGACCGGAAGCAGCCTTCTTTCTTAGCTCTCTTAGGCTGTTCTCAGTGAGGCATTTTCCACGTGTCGGACAGTATTTTTGGGAGTGATAAGCGAACAGTTTGAACAAAGGTTCAACTGTTTCCTTGTTCAGTGAATAGAAGCGCTGTTTCTTCTTCCTTTCCGAGAAAACAAATCTGCATCTTTCCAGAGCTTTGAGATTATGAGAAATCATGCTTTGTTCCTGCTTCACACTTTCTGCGATTTCAGTCACACTTCTTGGCTTATTGCGCAGAACTTCCAAGATGGCCAGTCTTGTTGGATTTGCCAGAACCTTGAAAAACACATAGCAAGTCTCAGATAGTCCTCGCTTCATACGAGTCAACTCACATGACACATTGTTCATATGACAAATTATTCATACTTATAAACTTTCCCAATAGCTCGCGACATTCTTTACGGTTACGCATGGAAAAGCGCGCGCGCTCACTTCTTACCTGCCTCTCTTCTTGCTGCTAAATACTGTTCCCTGAACCCAGTATACATCATGCCCCACGGACACGATAACTTTGGTTGGTTGGGGTGAAATTTTATCCCAAACCCAAACGAATAGAACTTGCTTAAGACTTTGAATTGCATCTTATCATAGCGAACGCCTAAGAGTTGAAATAGTCAGGTTGCGCACTATGAGTGTAAATGAGGATGGAATTTTGAAGGACGTTGAATTGAAACTGTTTTCTGAACTTATGAAGAATAGTCGAAGAAGCGACCGAGAACTTGCCAAGGTAATAGGCGTTTCTCAGCCTACAGTGACGAGGGCTAGGCAAAGGTTGGAGAAGGAAGGTTACATCCGACAGTATACCCTCATACCCAATTTCGGTAAGTTGGGATACAAGATAATGGCAATTACTTTCGTTAAAGTTGGCAAGACGATCACGCCTGAAGAAAGAGAGAAAGCAAGGGGGCTTGCCCAGGGAATTTTGAAGAAAGGCCCCTATGAAATCGTGATGGGAGAAAGAGGAATAGGCTTAGATTATGACGGAGTATTCATGTCATACCACAAAAGCTACTCGGACTATGCAAGGCTCAAAGAGTGGTTCAGACGGTTTGAGTTCCTTGAAGTAGGCAAAACTGAAAGCTTCCTGGTAGACTTAGAAGACCCAATTCGCTATCGTCCTCTGGATTTCACCCCACTAGCTTATCACATTATGACGAATAAAGAAGAATAAACCATGAACGGCGCGCGTGCTACCGTACGACTCATCTGAGTTCTTTTCTCCTCGCTTCTCGTCTCTCCTTTTCTTCCTCCTCGATTCTCTTCTCTTCTCCCTCAGCTTCTCTTCCTTCTTTTCTTCTTGCCTCTCGTCTCTCCCTTTCTTTCTTCTCTTCTCCTTTGTCTCCTATCTCAGCTTCTCTTCTCTCTCCTCTTCCCATCTCTTTTCTTTCTTCTCTTCCTGCTTCTCGTCTCTCCCCCGCTTTCTTATCCTCCATTTCCTCTTTGCTATCAGCGTCTCTTCTCTCTTCTCTTCTGGCTTCTCTCCTTCCCATCGCTCCCAGCTCTTCTAATTTCTCGTTGTAAAAGAGAGAAGCTATTTTTGTAACATCTTCAATTCTTTCGCTCAAAAATTCACATTTTCTGATGCTTCCTTCGAAGAGAGAACGCGCGCTAGAGGCATAATCAGCCGGTCCTTCCTTCTCTACGATCTCTTTCACTTTCTCCGTCACTTTTGCAGCCTTCGACGCGAGGTCTTGGATGACTCTGACGTATCTACTCCTTTCCCCTGGATTTTGAGCGGCCTCGAAAATGGCCTTATCCATTGCCCGCACGTATCTCTGCCTCGCTTCTCGATAATCTTCATCCTCAACACTTTTCTCTGCCTCCTCGATGAGGATCTCGAGATCCTCTTTTGATATGGCCACCAGAGGATTTTCATACAGGTAACCTCCGAGAGCATCATATAATTTTGCATCGTCGCCACATAGTTGCTTTAACAAATGCTCCTCTTTCTCTTCTTTCTTTGCTTCTTTCTTTTTCCACATAAACCCGCCTCTCCACTTTATTGTTTGAACCAGTTTGAATTAAAGTCTTGCGCGCACGCCATGTCAGCTTAATTCCGTCGTAAACACACAGTTTGGGTTTGGGGGTAAAGTTTTATCCCAAATCCAAATGAAAAGATAAAAATGAATATGGCGCCAATGACACCCAATATATAGCCCAAGATGCTAAATTCAGCCAATTTGTCACCTCAATCACCTATTCTCAAAAGCTGTTTGAAAAAAGTAGTAAGTAAAAGCTCTGCGGTTCGGTTGAATTTTCTTCCTACCCTGATAATTTTGGTCTCTTTCCCACTTGTAAACTGGAATAGCTAAAACAATCAAAATCAGCCCTATCGCAACGAGAATCATGGTTAGAGTTAAATCTGCATGGGACCCGAATACGTAAATGGAAACAGCACCAACGACAATGACTGCACCAATCAAAACAAGACCGCCAAAAATCGTCGGTGGATTTTTCGGTCTTGGAAATAACCCGGTCACTTTTGACCCTGAAACAATATTTAGTTGAATGATTTAAAAGACTTGGGTTTGGGGGTAAAGTTTTATCCCAATTTCTCTTGTTTTCGTCAGTGTTCTTGGTTCTCTCCATTCTTAGCGCGTGCTGTGACTGGACTTTTTTTGTATAGTCTGGCTGGGCAAATTTCTTATTCTGTTCATTGAGAATATTATTGCCAGAGGGAGCGCGCGATAAAATATGAAGATTCTTATCGAGTTTGAGGATAAGTGGGCTGTGGTTTTGATTTTGTTTCTGACGGTAGTGGGATGGATAGTCTCGTTTAGTTTAATCTATACTACGTATTATTTGTCTACTGGTCAAGACCCACTTAGTTGGACTGTGGGTTGGATGCCGCCTTGGCTTTATTACATCGTAACATACATAGGCAGAAATGGTGGTTATTTTTCGGTTATAGGCAGCACAATTGTCGGCACAATCATAGCCGTGATTATTTGGAGAGGCCATAAGGGAAAGCCAAAACAGTGAGGCTTTCGGGCGCAGTTTTAGGGGTAAAGTTTCATCCAACCAACCACCACGCTAACCTACTACTACAATACAAATGGACCAAAATTAAACGCTAAAGACACGTACGACACAGCAGAACCACGACCGCTAACAGCAACAAGCACCATACGCACCAACGTCCAACACAATAATTACCGACCACAACAACCAAACACACAACCAAAACACCGACTCAGTATGATGTGCTACGCAACGGTGCAAACACAGTAGTGCGCACTGAGAGGAACTAGAATTAGAAGCCCCGTGTGCGCTGCAAAGGCAACCGCAAGTGTTTTATTCTCACTATTATAGAACCCAGTGCATGGGCATCTTTGACAAGCTTAAGAAAGGCTGGGAAATAAAGAAAACTTGGGGAACAAAACCACCTACTCAACCAGAGTACCAGCCAACGCCTCCGGAAACACATGGCCGCTACGGCAGGCTTGCTGCATGGATCAAAACAAATTATGGAAACCGGTTTAGAGAGGGCGTGACGAGCGTTGAGGTTGAAGCGCAGCTCAAAAGTATCTTTGAAGAGCTGGAGGCAAAAGGGGCATTCAAGAAACACCCCAAGATCGCGAATGGCTTCAGAGCATATATAGGCGAAAGAAAGTACGGCGACCTCGTTAGAGTAGGTGAATGAGAGAAACAAACGAAGTAAAGATTTCGATGGATTCAGTTTTCTCTCCCCTACCGCGATCTCGAATCAAATTCTACTATAAATCTAACCCAATAGATTTAGGAGTGGTATCAACACTTAAATTCCGGCACTTTCGATTCCGACTTGAAGACGGCTCCTTTTACAAGGTTAAGTGCAAAATCCGCAATTCAAGTGGCTTGCGTGAATATCTTGTAAGGAAGGCACCGCTCGATGTATACTACTCTACTGCTTGTTGGCTCAACCCTCATGCACTTGGTAGCAGGGTCGAAAAAGACGTTTTGAAGAATTTGATGATTTCATGCGACCTTGTCTTCGACATAGACTGCGGCGGCGAGATAGAACTCGAAGATACGAGGCAACAAGCCATCGCGATGAATAAATTCCTGGAATCGAAAGGAATCAATGTCCGCTATTCCGCGTTTTCTGGAAGCAAAGGCTTTCATGTAGTATGCGACGACCCTTGGAATGGCGAGATATCTGAAGAGAATCCCAGGAAACGAGAGACTGAGGCGATTGCAAGGAGAAAGAGGATAGTCCAAGAAGCGAAGCAAGAGGGCATAGTTTTCGATGAAAAGGTAACGGTGGACACACGGCGCATAATCAGGTTGCCGGGAACGATAAATTCAAAGACTGGTTTTGTGTGCACTGTCTTGAGCAAGAAGGAGCTTGAATCCGACATCTGCGAAATAGTTAAATTGGCAAAACGGCATGCTATTAGTGCTCCCAGGATCCCGTTGCGCACACGCGCGCGAGAGATGACGCACGATTTCATCGTGGGCAAAATCCCTGGGTTGCTGGGCCGATTGGGAGTAAGGCCCACACCCGAAGAAGGCCCTTGCTACTCATCGTTCATTACGAGCAACATACCTGGAACAAGGCTCAAGATACCGGTGCTAGAGTTTGGCGGCTGGAGGAAAGTGGAAGAGATAGCTTGTGTCATCAAGAAAGTTCAAAGTCAGTATGGTCTTGGAGACATTTTCATCTTTAGCGATGGCAATAGGTTTACTGCCTTCAGCCTGAAGGCAGTTTCCAAGAGAAGAGTTGAAAAGATTCTCTTTGCAGCTGGTTCTATGAACTTGAATGCATGCAAGAAATACGGATGCACGTTCATGCGCGTGGGAAAAAGCGTTGGGCTGAACGGGGAAGTTGCGCGTAGAGAGCCGGAACTAATCGAAGTTTTGCAGTCCGATTTGCGAGGCCAAGCGAGCAGACCGCATTTCGAGTTCTTATCATCACTGGGGGTGAAAATGAGTGGAGAGAAAGTGGAGTTCTGCGGGACTGGGAAGGAAAAGCTTGAGCTTGTGCATAGCGTCATTGAATAACGTTTGCACACTATTTTGCGAACCGACGCGCCGCTCTTCTCAAGACCGAAGCATATTTTGAGACTGGCTTGGCTTGAACCGATTCAACGCCTAAAACGATAACAATGTACAAAGATATAACGAATAGCACGCGTGTTCAATGCTCACGACTCAGACAATCTTCTTTTTTGGGGTTTTGGGCTTTGGGGGTAAAGTTTTGCCCCACGCACTTTGCAAGTGACCCAAGCGCGCACTGTTATTTTCGATACGTATTATGGTTTCACAAGGATTATAGTGTTGGTTGCAGAGCTTGAGTCCAACTAGAGGACAAT
>JBGOYH010000006.1:0-32812 GCA_041479575.1 Bathyarchaeia archaeon | reverse complement strand
TATGGTGACTGACGGGTTTGTCTTTTGAAATTCAGGAATTGCCCGACATCATAAGGGTAATCGTTCTCATCAACCTTCGCAAAGGAACCGAGGTGCAGAAATCTTGGTTGAAGCAGCAGATTGACAAAGTCTGCACAGGTCACGTTTGCGTGGAGATGCGTGATCTGGACAAAACCCTTGACCAGATGGTTACTGAAGGACTGATCCATGATGATCGCGGAACTCTGCATCTTACCGAGCAGGGTGCAAAGTTGGGCAAAGAATGGGCAAGCTTGCTCTTGAAAAAGGAGCCTATTTTTGAGGTTATTGCAGGCTTGGTTGATGGTTCAGTAACGGGACTAGTCGTCATTCTTTCAGCTTTTTTCGCTGGTTTGGCTCTCAAAGCCGCGGCTTTCGCTGCGTTTCTGACTCTGTCATCTGTCGCTATAACGAATTTCTCTAGCTTCGTGCTCGGCGGAATAACCGAAGATTTGGCCGACATGATTACTCTTCAAACACTGATGAATTACAGTCTCAGCGATATTCCTGACAAGCAGGAGCGCGAAAAATCGCTGAAGCTGGTTAAGGATTTGTTTGCCGTTCTTCACAAAGAGATAGGTAGGTCTAACCTGTTCGCGGCGATAATATGTGGAACGACGACTTTTCTCGCTGGCATGCTGCCCATAATGGCCTATTTCACTTTGCCGAAACCGCTAGACCTTGTTGTGTCTCTTGCATTGGTCGGAACAGTCGTAGGCATTTTCCTGGTGCGATATCGCTCTAAAAGGTCAAAGGTACACTGGAAAGTAACGTTGCTCGAAACAGTTGTTATAGTCGCAATAGCCGTGATTGTCTCGTTGATAATCGGCGGAAGTGCCTGATGACTTGATGCTTTGCGGCACAATTCTCTCTGGCTTCCAGTTCGCTTTTCATCGACATGTCGGATGCGACACGGCCCGAAAAAATCTACACTTGTGAAGCTTTTGCATCAGAGTGCTAAGCATTTCTTGCCGTCTTCTTGTCAATTCTGGACGTTCGTCGCATCTTCGAAGCTCACATAGCTAGGGACAACAGGGACAGAGCCTGACGACTGCTCAACACCTCCTTCTTTTCTCAAGCTGCCATGGTTGAACGGACAGGAATTACATCTGGGCCGAGTTAGAAGAATAGTTGAGGGTGAAGACTGATGGGAGTCTTCTCGCTGTTTATAAACTTCGAAGAAATACGAAACTGTCTCAGTTGAATGCCCAGTACTCAATATCTGACTTGCGCGCGCCATCAAAACCGCGTTTGAACACTCTGAGCACCTCAATATCTTTGGAGGAGCCATCTACGTCGACGAAAAACTTGAAACCTTTACGCTTGGAGAACAACTCAACAAAGACACCGCCGTCATCTATTTTGAAAAGGCTAACCCAGAGATCGAATGGTTATACCAGCTGATTAATCAATGGCTCTGTCAAAAAGCGCTTGGACAGTTCATGTTCGTCAATAGGGAACAAGACTTAGGTGTCCCTGGCTTGAGGAAGGCTAAGGAAAGCTACTACCCGCATCACATGGTCGAGAAAAGCATAGTCCATTTGGTCTTAAATTCGAAACCCAAATGAGGTTCCATTGAATCTTGCTAAGCGCGTGGTTACAGCTTGACGCTCACTTCGACTCCGTCTTCCCCGAAAGAGAAGTACTCGCTCTTGTACTTGCCCGACGACCTCACGTTATCCAGATAATCCTTCATCTGCTCAGCAAAAACGCCAGCGTTATCGACCACAATCACACTTCCCTTGTGAAGCTTATTCTCGATCAGCTTCAGATACTTGAAGTATTCTTCCTTGGCTGCGTCAATGAAGATCATGTCGAATTTGCTGTGAAGGTCGGGCAACACTTCGAGGGCGTCGCCGACGATCACCTCTATTTTCGCAGGAACGTCGGCTTCCTTGATGTTCTCTCGGGCGATTTTTGCCTCTTCCGCGTGAATCTCAATCGACGTTATTTGGGCGTCGCTGTCAAGTTCCTTCGCCATCAGAATCGCTGAATATCCTATTAGAGTGCCGACCTCGAGGATCTGCTTCGGGTTCTTCTCGTGAATGACCTTTACAAGAACCTGACCCTTGACGGGTCCAATGATAGGTAGGAACTCCTTCTCAGTCATCGCTTCGATCTTCTTCAGGACCTTATCCGCTTTGCTCAAGACCACATATCCTCCGCGTTAGACCGTGCTTTTCTAATATCTTGAATGCTTCTTCTGCAGAACACTATAAGCGCAGTCGACATCATGAACGCTGCTGCAATCATTATCGAGGAGTATTCCGGAATAGTCTGCATTAAGGGATAGTTGTCTTGATTCTTTTCGTTGATGACATAGGGCGTGTCACCGATTCCGTCGCTTCCGGTCTTATTTTGAGACTGTCCGCCGTAAGAGTCCTTGTCGCTGTAGTCGCTCCAATAATTACCCGCTCTCGAATACTTGCCGTTCCAATCGTTAACTGTGCCTCCGGCTTGAACCTGGACGCTATTGTTGACGAAATTGTTCCGGTAGAACAGGTTGTTTGATGAGCTTGAGAGCCAGACGCCTATCGAATTGTTGATGACGTTGTTTTCCCACAGAGTGATGTTGCTTGAGCTGGCAAGCCAAAGCGCGTACTGGTTAACAGTCGAAACGTCATTTTCGCTCACTTCAATTTTCTCTGAATTCTGGATCCCTATGCCGAACTCTATGTCAAATATCCAGTTGCCCCGAATCGTGCCGCTCGAAGAGAGGTACACGGTGGCGCCGTAATCGTGATTCGTCAGGTCGCTTCCGCGTATCTGATTTCCACTAGCTGTCAGGTTTGTGCAATTTTCAAAGTAAATGGCGTCGTTATAGTTTAACGTCACATTGTTCGCCGTAACAGTGCAACTAGTGGAGGACATTACTACTATCCCGTCATAATGATCTGTCACGAAATTGCCACTCACGTTGATGTCTGAAGAACTTGAGATGTAGATGCCTTCCCAGAATTCGCCCACGCTGGTGTTCATTATTGTCACGTTTGTCCTTCCGTTCAGCTCTATCCCGTTCGTGCCAAAAGCCGATGATCCCAAGACGCTGTGGTTTGCGCCGTTGAAGACAACGTTGTCCCGTTCAATCGACACTGTGGTGTACACGTTATCTGTCATGACGTAGGTGACGTTGTCTTCGGTGGCTATTGGGGCGGTTGAAGGATCTACGAGGCCGTCCAACTTGATGTGAATCGCCTGGCCTGCTTCAAAACCTTGTATTCTACCTGTCAGGGCCAGCATGAATATGGTGAGGAATAGACCTATCAAGACGAATCTAAGACACATAGCTACGATTGGAGAACGTCTGTGGCTTTATGATTTACGGAAAGCTGTAGGTGGACGAATCGAGTTTTCAGGCCCTTGTTCAAAATCACCTTTTTTGAACAAAAAGACCGCTGCTAGAGTGATTGTGAGAAAGAGCAGAATTAACGGAATTGGTTCAAACTCTGGCACCTCTGCATTTGCGCCAACTATGCTAATAGTATGAGAGCCCTCGCCCAACGCTATCCACAGGTAAGATTGGTTCGCCAGGTAACCTTCAACCACGGTGACTGGTTGCGCGTCCACGGTGACGTTGTACGGGCGTTTCAAAAAGTCATGCTGCAACTTGAAGTCAAAGAAACCCATCTTCCCTGAAAGCACGCTCACGTTGAGGCTCAACTCCTGTTTTTCGTAGTCAAACGTGTGACCGTTGATTGTTGCGTTTGTGAAAACTTCTGTTGTGAGCGTTCTGTTGCCAAAATCAAAACTCAACTCCTCGATAGGAGGCGTTATGCCAGACATAACCACTGGGTCAGACACGTTTGCCTCATCAGAAAATCCGCCTAGGCCTTCATATGTTCCCTTGTAATCGTAGTTCACAACTTGAATCTGATCAACATAGCCGACCCACTTGTAACCCCACTTGCCAGGAACGACGAGCCTGAAAACTCCTTGTATGCCGCTTATTGAAGGCAGGTCTGTTCCGTTGGCTCCGACCGCAAGAATCGTTGTTGGCTTCATTGCATCCTCGATAGGAAGATCCGAAGAGAATCCATCCGAGGCGTGAATGGCCACTTTGTATGCTTTTGGCTCAATTTGAGCGAGCGTCAAGAGGTAGAACAGCGGTATCCCAGTCCAGTTGTAAGTCACGTCTGGCGAGCCCAGTACGCACTTCAGTTCAGCCACTTCTGAAACCATGGGGAAAGTGCGCAGTTCGGCAAGAGTCAAGTTCATTGGGTTATTCACCTCTCCCGTTATGCTCACCACATCTGTCGTATCGCCCTGGAACCCGTCCGGCGGAAGGACTCCGCGCACGGTCGCAACCGACGCCATAGATGTACTCATAAGCAAGAGAATCATCCAGCTGAATACCAGTTTTCTTTCCATCGCTTCAACTCACCTGAACATGATATCCAGAGCGACGGTGAACAGACAGACGACGGCTACAATGGATAGATAACTTATCTTTTCTAGTCAGTTGTCGCATTCTTCCAGTCATTATTGTCTTGCCATTGAAGTAGCTCGATAAAAATCTTCCCAATTCAACCCTCCTTGTTCAATCGATGTCTCTTCGAGCAGGAGACACGAACGACCAGGGGCAAAAGCCATTCAAATGGCGCGCGCGGCGGAAACCGTGTTTTGTAGCTCGCTACGGTTTGATGCCGCCGAAACTGATCACCAGAAACAAGAAGTACATAAACAACAGCATGACTCCTTCTCGCCAGCTTATCCTTTCGCTTGACAGGAAGTACCACAAAAACATGTTAGCTATGACCGAGAACATGACTAAGCTGGAGAAGATTGTCATATCGACTCGGAATGTCCATATGGTTAGTGTCGCGCCGAGAATGAGGGTTGTGTCAACAAAACACGTTCCAACAATGTTTCCCAAGGATATGTCTGCATGTCCCCTTCGAATTGCACGGACGCTTGCCATCAAAACAGACACGCTTGTGCCAAAGGCCACAACGGTGCCTCCTATGACGGCTGGGGCGAGGTGCAAGCTTTCGGCGATGGATGAGGCAGAGTCAACGATGAAATATGAGACGAAGACAGTTACTATTGCACTGGAGAAGGTAAGAAGTGCAGGTTTGAGCAGATTTGGTTTCGGCTCAGAGTCTAGGAAAAGTCTCTCTTGGATGTCTTTTGGTTTAAGCAGGCGGTAAGTGTAAATCACGAAAATTGTGAGCAGAACTACGCCTACTAGCCTGCTTGCGTATCCCATGTAAATCAAGGCGAGTGGAATAGCTGAGCCTATGAAAAGACCAAAATACAAGCTTGAAATCTCTTCCCGTGTCATGAATGTTAGAAGCCTTATCTTTTCAGTCCTCCTTGCGGCTGCGAGAACCAGGCAAATGCCAAGTATGAGACAGACATTCACCAAGTTCGAGCCCAGAGCATTTCCCACAGCAACATCGATCCTTTCCGTAAAGGCAGCGAGAATAGAAACAGAGAGGGCCGGAAGCGACGAGCAGAAAGCGACCAAAACGAAGCCTACTGTTGTCCTTCCAAACCTCGCTATGTCCGAGATCTTTACAGCATTGGCGATTGTTATGTCGCTAGCTCTGTCTAAGAGTGCTAGGGAGCCAACGAGAATCAGGGCGTTGATGACCGGGTCCTCGAACAAAGGCATTTGGCATCTGCAAAACAATTTCGCGTGATCTAACTAAAGTGTTTTACTACGTTCTAATACGTAATTGCTTCAGAAAACGTAAATAGCAACGCTATCGTAGAAGTCCACGAAAACACACCGAAAAAAAGAATGTGGCCGGGGTGAGGTACTCGCGTTCACCTGGGAGACATCGAGGGGATACTGGACCAACCCCTTCTTTTTCTATTCCAACCGTAATAAGTTGTGACACAACAGTGCCAACCTTGCAGAGTTGTGACACAACTTCTGAGAAACTCAACCGTGATCCAGTTAAAGTTATCGTCAAAGAAGCCTACACCCTCCGATATCAAAGAGGCAGGGCCCGTGTGGGCTCGTTTAAACGGAAGGCCAAGGGCCGCGAGTACACGTGTCCCAGGATCCTGCTGCGCGATTACTTCATGAAGCATGTTGGAAAAGACCTTTTGATTCTCGAGGGAAAAGCCAGCATCGAGGGCACGATCTTCCAGGATACAGAGGTCCTGCTCGTCTTCATCAAGCCTTCAACATTATCTAGCGCTAGATAATGGATATCCCCCTCCGATTGGCATCTTGCCTAAACCGAGGTAGACTGCCCCTCCGTTTTCCTTGATTTGTTCAGTAATTTGCGGTGTTCAACGGCAAGTTCATGCAGCAACTTGGCAGCCTCGTTTTCAGGATTCAATGTTTCACCTCCGTAGGGCTCGCGTCAGTAGCCTTTTCTTTCTCCCAGGAACCTGGCACTTTCAAAAGAACAAACCGTTGCTTGCTGCGCTCGTCCATGGCGGTCTCATCAAGTATAACGAGGCCGCGCGCATCGACGGACACGTTCAATTCATGCTTAAGGGTTTGCCAGAGCTCCAGTTTCTTCCGGACACTTTCTGGAATGATCAAGGTGACAAACAAGGTTTTCGGAATTCTCCATCCTTTCAGATTTGGCTTACAGTTCTCGACGTACTCGAGGGCCGCTTCCCTAATGATTCCTTTAACATCAATACCCTGGTCCTTGGCAACCTTGCGCATTCTATATATCTCTTCTTTGCTGAAGCCTACAGTTTCGAGGTAGATCTCTTTCTTCAACATACCACCCCCTCGAAAATCGGCTTCTCCCATTTCATTTCAGCCTTGAATTTCAGTTCGTTGGTTTCTGACCAGCTCAACCCTTCGCCTAGGAAGATGTAGTTGTGGATGACTCGGCCAACCCTGATCCACTTGCTGCCTGCTTTCATGACGACTGGGGTTCCGTTCTTGAGTGTTGGGAACACGTAGATGATTCCGTTGTGTTGGAACCAATAGTTGCCGTTGCTACTGTAGTGGACTTCTATCTTGACTTGGCGCCAGGCGTCGCCGTCTTTCCATTCTATTTGAACTTTCATTTCCGTGTTACCTCTGTATATACAGTAGTAACACTTATATTTAAGTATTACTTTTGTATACACCGAGGAATCTTAGATGATGAAAATGCCATTAACCATAGAAGTGAAACTCACCAAAATCGGCAACTCTCTCAGAATCACAGTTCCCAAAGACGTTCTGAGAGCTCTCAACTGGAAAGAAGGCGACAAACTCGAGATAGGCCTCAGCGACAGTGTCATGATAGTCAAGAAGGCAACTGCCCGCTGAAGAGGGCGCCGAGAACATGACCTTGAAAGGAAGTTCGCAATACTCAGAGGGTGGCAACAGAAACTCTATCAGAAGACCGGAGGCAAATTCCACAGCCTCTAGGAAGCAACTCGTTTCCTGCGGCCCTTTTCTTTCGATTTTGAGGGTTCTTGTTGAGGTTGGTTCAGGTCTCGTTTCAACCGTTCATACATTGCAGTAAATGATGCCGGTCCTTTGGCTACTTTGGCTGCCTGCTCTTCGTAGGAGAATCTGAAGGGTGCTGAAAGCTTTCTACCCTCCTCCGTTTTCATCATGGCGAGTTTTTTCCACTTCTCCGCTCTTTTCGTGGAAGTGAGAACCATCTGTTGCAGTTCATCTTTGGTGCAGGAGTCAAGTGTGGAGGAGAACTGTTCTTTCAGCTTGATCTTGTTGAGCTCTTTCATTCCTGGTTCTGTAATCTTATACCTTACTTTATCATCAGCTCCCAACACCCGTTCTAGGAAATGATCGTCGTTGACCATTTCTTTGCGATATTTATAGATGCTACCCCTCGCATTGTCGCATTCATCCAGAAAGTCTTTGGTTGTGTGCTCTTTTCCATCTGCCGCTATCTCGAGCATTTTCCTCTTGGCGGGAACGCGCACACATTCACCTTGCGTCATGCAAGTCACCACTTTAGACAGAGTTCAAACCGTGTACTATGTATGCCCCTTTGCATTACTATAGCTATTAAAGACTTGTGGGGTTCGTGAGAAATTGAGTAAGGAAATTGAGGAATTTTACATCAAACTTCGAGACGCTGCAGCCCTCATTCTTGATGGCGCCAACGCAGTTCTCGAAGCTTTGGGGCCTCCAGAGGGCCGGCAATCTGCAGCCTACGATGTCTCAAAAATCAAGTGGGAAGGCGCCCAGGGTGCGAAAGGGGCCTATGAGAAAAGCGATGACGTCAACAATCCACATCATAAGGCTCTTCTCCAGGACCTGGCCAGTCACAAAGGCAAGATGAGCGCGCACGGCTTTTTCCTTTGGACCTTTGAAAACGGCACCACGATCGGAAGAAAGAAGGTTACAGGTTGACTTCTCCCGAGCACACCTCGACGTCTGAAACGAGCCCTAAAGAAGACATCGAACGGCTTCTGCAGGATCCCGCTTTGCTCTTCAAACTCAAACAAGAACTCGACCGATACATCATCGGAGAAGACGAAAGCAAGGTCTTGCTGTATCTGATATGTGCCAGCAGCTTCACCAAATTCAACCTCAGCGCCATCATCACCGGATCCAGCAGCAGCGGCAAAAGCTGGCTCAAAAAGAACGTTCTCCAATACTTCGGCAACGTCTTAAGCTACACCCGAGTCACAGGGGCAGCTCCAGATCGCCTGGGCAAGAGTTTGACAGGCAAGATCTTGGATATCGAGGAGCTCCGGGGCTCGGAAGCAGCGCAACCGACCTTGCGAATCGCCATAAGTGAAGGAAGACTTAACCTTCTCTCAACGACCAGGGATGAAGAAGGCCACATTACCACAGAAGAAATAACGACTGAGGGCACGCCGACATTCATTACGACGTGCACGAACCCAGACATCGACGACGAACTGTTGAACCGACTTTTCATAATCTCCCTGGACGAAAGCCAGGAACAGACGAAAGAAATCATCAGATTCGAGGCTAAGAAATATCATCGCCTCGGCGACGTTGAGGACGCTGAAAAACCCAACATGCTCTTCGGCGCCATAATCAACGAGTTGCTACCGATTACCACGGTTGAAATTCCCTTCCTCGAATTCTTGGCCGCCAAGTTTCCGCTACCTCAAGGAAGAGAACGGGCATGCGGCCCTCGAAGAGACTTCAAGAAACTCGTCTTCCTCATCGGCATCGTGGCCTGGCTGCACCAAAAACAACGCGTGACCGTTGAAAGAACAGGGATCCTAGACAGGTGCGTCGTAGCGAGCCCAGTAGACTTTCAACTTGTCTGGAACCTATGCGAGACCGGCTTCCTGCAGACTCTCTATAGACTCACTAAACGCCATGAAGAGGTCCTGGCCTGCTTCAAAGCTGGTATTCCCATAACAACGGGCGAAGTAGCCGCGGAAATCGGCTTCAGCGAGAACCGGGCCCGGGAACTTCTCAGAGGGCTCGTTTGGAGGGGCTATCTCAGCGAGGATGACAGTCAGAAAACTCATAAGTACATGCTGAAGCAGGAAAAGAAGCTGCAAGGCACGATTGAAGAATTCGTGGCATCCCTGAACGGCTTTGAGGAAAAGAGCCTAGAAGAATGGTTAAAACACCAAAATTATAAGATTCTTTTCAAACCTCAGAGCACTCCCAAAGCAATCAACCCCGTCACCGGAGAAGTGTTAGAGCGCCTAGATTCAAAAAGAATCTTATTAAATTTGCCAACCCCGCCTGAACATAGCACGATTCCACCAATCGAACTATCAGATGTCACGAAAAAGCGAATCGAACCATTCTGTAACCTCTGCACAGAACACCATAGCACTCAGCGCAGCCAGATCAAAGACGTCGGCCGCCTCGACGAATTCGGCGTGCACTTCTGCTGTTTATGCGGCACGTTTTCAGAAACCAGTTGGCGCGCAATCTTGGTCGACGGCCGCCAGTTGCCCCTCTGCGAAACCTGTAGAGAAGATGTCCAGTCATCTGAAATCAAAGTTGACAACCGTTGCGAAAGAGAACCGCCTTTGAGTGGTTCTCCGCAAAACGGAACATAAAATTGAGGAAAGAAAATGGTTAACACAAGCCCGGCAATAGGGCGAAACGGAAGCATCAACATCGCCGGAGTGGAAATTGGCTATATGAAAGGCGTGACTTTCGACGTGGACGCAGACGTGATCAAAGACTACAAGTTCACAAGCGACATCCCCGCGGTTCTGGAAAGCGGCAACAAGACCTTCAAATTCAGTTTCCAAAAGATGTTCATTGACACGACTCATGCAGTTCAGGTTCTTGCTGGAACCAAGGTCACGGTAATTCTGGGCCCTGCCAACTGCACACCTGCAGGCCAGCCGAAATACACGCTTACAAACGCCATAGTCTTCCATCATGGTTTCCGCGACGAGCAAGCGGGAATAGTTGTTGAAGACGGATCCGGCGAGGCAGCGTCGTTGACGCTTGGGGTGTTCTAGGACCTGGAGGTGAATGAAAACTATGGTGCGAAATAGTGAGTTGACTGAGGCAGTTGAAGTGTTTCCTCAGTTGCACAAGGACGTTGAAAACCTCAGAGACATGCAAGTTCCCCTCGAAACCCGAAGAGCAAGTAGCAAACGGATCTTAGGCGCTATCACAGGCACAATACGTGGCCATGAAGACATCGCTAAGAAAGCGTTCGAGGCAAAGGGAAAACTCCAGGAGATCAGAGCTCAGTTGAGCAAGATTCAAACTGAACTGGACGGTCAGCCTTTCTCGATTACTTCAGAGGGGCGAGTGCCCCTCACATCTTCGGAGGGCTGGCTGAAACTTGGGTGGCAGAAAGAGGAGTTGACAGAGAAGGCAGGGAAGATCGAGAAGTTGCTCAGTGAATGGATAGGAAAACATGCGGCTGACGGCAGGGCCATGAAGGTCTTGCTCGAATACCTGGAGCTCTTGCATCCGGAGGGTGCCAACACTGTCTGGCCGCCGGGTACCTATCAGGGAAGCGGCGCCAAGCTAGACGTTCCCATGTGGCAGGGGCTCCCGGATCCTGACGGCATGCTCCAGGCCACTTACAACGCAGTCTTAGCCGCATGGAAAAGAATGAAGGACCAGCTGGGATTGAATGATTACCTTCGTTGAAACTTTCGTTGAAGCTGACTCTAGGATCTCGGCGGAGGGGTCAGGGACTCGGCAAGTTTGTCACGCTCGGTTCATTCACCTTGGCCCCTCCGATGGAGGCGCAGACTAAACCATGAGTTTCCTAAAGAAGTTGACAGGCAACCAGGAAGAACAGAAGGGTCAGGATGAAGAGCAGGCCGCACAGAAATATGTTCTCACCTGCCTCAAAATTCTTCAACAGACGGCTCATGGGCCTCTTGCTGCACTTGCCCATGACTTCACAGTGACCCTGGAACAGAAGAGTGTCAAGGCGACCTTCCTCTGGCAGAGACGGACAGTCGAATTGACTCAGGCAGCCAATGAAGAGACTGAACGCTTGGGCAAACTAGAGGCGTGGCGCCAATTCTGCAAGAACGGCCTAACCAGTAGGCTTCAAGCAGTCGGATGCGACGGCAGGCTGCAGCTGAGCACGGACAATGAAAATGTATCGTTGACAGTGGATCCCGACGTCCCCGAACTCGTAACCGGAACCCTCAGAGACGGCAGAACATCCACGACAAAGCTGGAATGGAGGCCGTGGCGATGGCTCAACCTCATCGAGCAGGAAGTGGCTGCGCATCCGGAAGCGACATGCGTCGTCCTTGATGAAACCTTGAGTTTCGCATCCGTGAAACTGCCCAAAGAGATTCTGTTGAGCATCACCGTGCCCTTGACATTTATTTTCAAGGACCATCGGAGGTGAAGTAAATGTCAAAAGAACCTCAAACAATCAAGATGTTTGATCCGAAAGAATTCATCAGGGAAGCAAGCAAAGTGAGAAAGATCGTTGACCCAGAGTTGGGCGAGATCCTCTACCATCAACTGCGACTCATAGACATGGATGACGTCAACAAGCCAACAGATCCCAGGGACAAAATAGCCATGGTCGTATTCAAATATTTAGGCCGAGCCTACCCGGATCTCACCTTGGAAGACCTGAAAGCTATGCCTCTGAATACGGCCAGTCGAATTCTAGATCTCATCAACAAGGACGAAAGTCCAAAGACGAAAGTGTTGAAACATGAACGCTGAAACTCAAATCTCCATTCTCCTGAAAGGAATAGACAACGCCTCCGCTCCCATCAAGGAGGCCATGGACAAGATTGACGGTAAACTTGACACTTGCCAGAAGGCCAGTGGGAAAGTCGAAAAAAGCAGCAAAGACATGGCCCTAGCCTTCAACAATGTCGCGACAAGCGGCATAGCCCTCTACAGTTCCATCGACAGAATCCAAACGGCTCAGGTAGCACTTGACAAGGCACACCTTGCAGTCAAAACCAGCGCGAACGCTGTTGAAGATGCCCAGAGAAAATACAATGCTACCATCGAGAAATTCGGTGTTGGCAGTCAAGAGGCAACTATAGCTTCCGATGATCTGAAACTCGCGCAGGAACGTTATCAAGTTGCGTGTTCAAGAGCCGAACTCGCACAAGGCAATGTAAGCCAAGCAATGATGAGCGCGGCAATAACCGTTATTCCAAGCCTCATCACCATGATCACAAGCGTCTCAACGATCACCCAGGCTTGGACGGCAGTAACTGCACTCGCTGGCCAAGCATTGCTCTTTCTACAGATGAATCCGATTGTGCTTGTCATCGCTGGCATCATTGCTCTAGTAGCTGTTTTAGTCATAGCCTATCAAAAATGTGAGTGGTTCCGAAATGGTGTCAACGCGATCGGTTCAGGTATCTACGACTTCTTCGTGCCCCCTGTCAAAGCTGCAAAGAAATCAATTGAAGAATTGACGAAAGCACTCAAGGAAGGCATAGGAGCCAATCTGGCCTTCGTTGAAGCTGAACGCTTCGCCAAAACCTATTATCAACAGGTGAGAGCGGCACAGGAGAAGATGGCTGCCGCCGTAGCTAAACTTACAGGTGACCTCGAGATGTCGTGGGGCAAGCAGGCAGCAGCTGCCGACAAGTCCTTAAACACCATAAAAACAAAGTTTGACTTAGCATTTAACGCCCAAAACTTCAAGGCTGCAGCGGCGATCGTAGAGGATTTTGCGAACAAATATGGGCTCGCCCTCGGTGACGCCGAAAAGATTATCGACAGTTTCACCTCGAAAGTGGAGGAGGTTCCCAAGACTTTTGAAGAACAATTGATCGATAAAGCCCAGAAAGGCCTTGAGACATTCAAGAATTGCGTTTCTGGCAAGTTTGCGACTATTGAAAGCAACAGTTCTGAAGCCTGGAGTACGCTCGTCCAGGATACGAATGACCTCATCAGCAGAGGGCTCGTCGGTCAAGCCCAAGACAACATCAAAGCCTTCGTTGACTGCGCAACGGACAAACAGTCCAAAATGGTCTCTGACATCGACGGGTACCTTGAAGAAATGTACAAGAACTACGATGAGAACACTGGAAAGATACAGGAACTTTTGAAGTGGCGCCTCGCATTGACGTGGGGTCAGCCTGGATCTGACATTCTGGCTGCTATCAAACTTGCAGGAGGCGGAGCAGCAGGGGTTGCCACTCCGAACCCAAGGGAAGCTGTTATCGGTGGAGCAGGGGGGATGACCAGGGGGGACTTGGGCAGTCTGATGCAACCTCAGAGTCCAATCGACATTTACATTCCCCAATCCGAACCTACAGTTGTCGTTGAAATCAACGCCCCCCTCGTCAACGTTAACGGCGCCGCAGATCTTCAAACCGCACGTTTGTGCGCGCAACTCATTAAGGACGCTTTGAAACGGGTTGTTATTGAAGCCAGCACTTCAAGTGCAGGAACGACAGACAAGCGGATTCGCATAGAATCATCTATAATTGGCAGTCCAATTAACGCGGTTAAGCCGAATTTCCCGAAACTCATGTACGGCGGCCATGGATACACACAGTAAAGAGGAAAGGGAGAGGTAATGAGCGCCTTAGATAGCACCTCAACGAAAACAGACGATATTTCAAAGTTGTTTCAGCTATTGAGTCACGTAGAAGAGACGGCTGACAAGAAATTTCGAAGAGAAACCGTCATTGACGCTTCAAGGCTCAAATGGGGTCGTTTGCTCGTAACGGCGATTGAGGCGCACGGCAAACTCCTGCACGACCGCGAATTAGAGGACTTAGTCAAAAGAATCGAGAGGTTGGAGGCGAAGCAACCGTGACTCATGAAGCATTGAAAAAGAGAGTTGAACAACTCGAAGACAAAACCGGGATTAACCCGATAGACGTCGTCATGTGGAGTGGTTCTGACGGTGGGGTCTTCGGCCATGTCCACGTGATAGGGGAAGAGAGAAGGCCATGCTCCGACGAGGAAGAAATCAAGATTATGCGCAACCATTTTGAAATTGACAAACACCGAGTTTGGGGCAAGGGCGAGTACGTTCCATTCTGGAAGTATCTTGAAGCATTCACCTATTTGGCGCCTAATGGCTTGGTCGAAAGACAAAGAGCAGCCATCGATAGAGTGAAGGGGTCTTGATGCACGAAGCTTGAAGAAACGAGTTGAAAAACTCGAGACAGAGGCAACTCCCATATGGACCCCGGAAGCCCTCGAAATCGATAGGCTGTTGCGCGAAGGCAGAGAATTCATTGAGCACCCGGAAAGGTTTCCTCCGGAGGACCCAGAGGAAACACGCGCCATGCTCAAAGAACTGCTTGCTTCATATCATCATGAGAGGAAAATGGAGGCCAGGGGTAAAGCGTGATGAATAATGTCGTTTGACGAGGAAATCTTCGATCAAGAAATATTTGATGTCGCTCTTCAGCCAGAACTTAAACCGTGGGGCTATGTCATACCTTTCAAACTTCAAAGACGATTCTTCGCAACAGGCAGAATCAGCCGACCCCAAACCCTTGTTCTTCACGGTCAAGGGGTAGTCGTAAAATTAACTAAACAATCGGTTCATGCAACAGGCCAGACGAGGCTCGTAGCCAAAGCACACATGCAAGGCAGAGTTCTGAGGCGCCAATGTCTCACTAGAAAAGTTGTTGGAAAAAAGAGTTTTCGCTTGGTTCTTGAAGCTTTAGGACTCCTTGAACTGACCTACAGTTTCATGTACGTGGCCGTGGTCGATGATCGAACTTGCGATCTCTGCCTTCAACATGACAAACATGTTATGTCTGGCGAGGATGCCGAAAGAACCTTCCCATACCTGATGAAAGAACCTGGAGACAGCGTCTGGTTTCCAAATACCCACGTGAACTGTCGTTGCATGCTCGTCCTACGAGGTTGGAATATAAATGAGTGAAAAACACCGCATCGGAAACGCGAGGTAGCATAATCGTGACCGCGAGCCCTAGCGCCCTCCTCCGAAAGCATACTGAGGGGTACCCCCCTCCCCCCAGCCCCGAATGCGGTTCCCCTCGAATTTGGAATGACGGGACACGCATCGGCACCACTGGCCTCATCATTCAACGTTGGAAATGTCGAGACTGCCGCCTCCGATTCAGCGGAGACCCCAACACTTATGAACAGTCCACACCAATGTCAGAAGACAGTCAAGTATGCGTATTCCTGCAGGAAGCGAAAAACTTGGCTCCCGAGACAGACCTGAAAGTCCGGGATCCCCTCGAAAATGCTTCTCAAGACGTCAAGGGCAAACTCCTCGAATTCGCCTGGTACATGGAGAAGCAAGGTTACGCCTCGGAAACAGTCAAGATGAACAACGGTGCACTAAAGGCTCTGCTAAAGCGAGGCGCGGATGTTCTCGATCCTGAAAGCGTGAAAACAGTCATGGCCAAAGAAACAGGATGGGGCAGCAATCGAAAACGCAACATCGCCAACGCTTATACACTCTTTTTGAAGCTCAACGGCCGCACCTGGACGAAACCAATCTGCAAGGTCATTCGGAAAATTCCCTTCATCCCAACAGAACAAGAAATCGATGAACTCGTAGCCGGGTGCCCTCCGATCGAGGCAACATTAGTGCAACTCCTCAAAGAAACAGCGATGCGCAGCGGCGAAGCAAAACGGTTGAAATGGATCAACGTTGACTTTGAAAGAAGAGTCATCATACTCAACGAGCCTGAAAAAGGAAGCCTACCTCGGATCTGGAACAACGTCAGCAGCAAACTCCTCAACATGCTAAACGCTCTACCGAGGACGAGCCCCTACACGTTTGGCAACTGCACCCTCAACTCATTGAAAGCAACCTTCATCCGAGCCCGTAGACGATTGGCCTTTAAACTTCAGAACCCCAGGCTCCTCGAAATCCACTTCCACACCCTTCGCCATTGGAGGGCAACGATGGAGTACCACTACACCAAAGATATCATTCATGTCCAACAGTTCTTGGGCCACCGGGAAATCGACAACACCCTCATCTACATTCAATTGGACAAGGCATTGTTCAGCAATTTGCCGGATGACAGCTTCATCATTCGCGCTGTCAAGACCGTTGAGGAAGCCACTAAGTTGGGAGAAGTCGGTTTCGAACCTTTCGTCATGATGGACGGTGTTCAACTGTTCCGCAAACGGAAATAAGCAGGGAGGCGTACCGAATCACGGAAAACAACATCAATGTGGCCGGGGTGAGGTAGCTTGGTAGCCTATAGGCCTGTGGAGCCTAGCGCCCGGGTTCAAATCCCGGCCCCGGCCCCACAACCCTTCAAGGTTGCGCCGATGCAGTCAGATAGGAGGTTTTGTGTGCTTCTTTGTCTCATCATCGGCTTTCATCCATTTCTCGAACTCGCGGGATGGAGGGGCTGCAGTGAAGAGTCTTCTGCGCAAAGCCTCAAGTGGAATGGTCTTTCTGCCTAGAAATTCTGCTGCCGTTTGGAGAACAGATCCCGACTTATAGGTGTCATAGAGTACGTCAAGTGCTTTCATTTGCCAGGTTTGGTCCCGTATTATGTGGTGGTCAAGGATTACGTGCGGGATTCTTTTGACTAGTTCGCCAAGATTCTTGACCCCAGTCTGCAGTTCGTTTTCGCTTACTTTCATGGGAGACAGGTACAGAGGTGGTCCCCCGATCATCAATAGTTGAGGGTTCTCTTTTTCGATTATTCGTAACGGCAGTTTTGACATTGGACCTTGGACGTCTGGGGCAAACATGAACTTTTCATCTTCAAGCTCGACTGTCACCATCAACACCCATCCTAATTCAGAACTTTCAGGTCCATGAAAAACTGGTTCCGAGAACCGTAGCTTTGTCTGACCAAATGCAAATGATTTGCCATCTGCGTTCAGAATCTTCTTTGCGTAGCTTCCCCCTGTCTTTCCAAACATCCAGCCTCTTTCTCGTTGACTAGAGTTGATGTTTTCTCGCGGGTTTTTAGCAAGAATCACTTTGTTCTGATAGATCTGTTTGGCAGTTTCATCGGGTTCTGTCCAATTTACCAGCCAATCTTCAAAGGATGGCGTGTGGTGGTCATAGTGATAATGACTTATCGTAACAATTTGCACTTTTCCCGCGGCTTCGGAAATCTTCCTGCGAGCTTCAACTATCGCCTTGAACTCTTCAGGATGAGGCGGCAACCCAAACCTGTTCGGGCACAGAGAAACACCAGCATCCAAGAGCACACGTATGTCTGGAGTCTCAACATAAGTACACATAGACCTCACGCCTAGACTCTCAGCCGCCAACGGAACAACTCGGATCTTCTTCAGCATAACCCCTCACTGCACCTCTTACAACTCCTATAAGCTTTTTATCTGAGCTACTTTTAGTTTTCCATAGCGGGCGATGAAGACTCTGGCCCCCATGAATTCAGAATGATTGTGATCTTGAGTGCTGAGCACCGCTGATGCTCTCTTCGGGTTCGCAACGAGCCCGGAGTGAGCATTAAAACCATGAACTGATAACAAATTTGTCTCTAGCCGCACCTGAGCTTTGACGAGAACTGAACACAGCCTTTTTTTCACTGATGTGAAGCAATGCCAATCAAAACAGGATTGATAGGCTCTTTTTCAGCACGAACCCCATACCGATATGTCCGCTGCTCGGGACAGTTACACTCGATTGTAGAAGTGCTAGAACACTAGCAACCGTCAGCACTATGGCAAATGCTATCAAAGCTACTACTAGAACGGCTATCAGAACTCTCTTCCGTAGAGCCATTGCCTCTTCCTTTGATCCGTGTTTTATCTTGAATCTTAATAACAATTCAGAACCGAAAATTCGGACTGAAAATATATATTCAGAATCCAACAGAAAGTCGCGCTGCAAACGTCAGCTTGCACCTATGTCATAATTTCGTTAAGTTCAATGCACAGTAGATTTCAGTTTGGACCTTGCCGTAACAATCTGGGACGTGCGACGTTCATGCCTTTCCAGCTTGTTTAACCGGATTCTTGTTGGGAGATCCCAGACGACAATTATCAGCAGCGACAATGAGAAAGCGGCAACTTGCGCGATGAATGTCTGATAGGACTTCGGAAAGCTAGGCTCTTTGCGCGCGTACCCTCCTCTAATCGCTCAGAAATGGTTCTTATACGACCAAATCCTGACAGGTCTTTGTCTGGCCGGGTTCTTGTTCGGCTTGGCCGCTGCTACACTCGTGTTTGCGCGGAAGAGTCATCGGCCAACTGTGATCTTAGCTGTGCTTTGTACGCTTTCAGGAGCAGGTGTTTGGATTACGTCAATGATCATGCCAGAATACAAGCCTTTGTATTCTGTCCTCTATTACTTCTTACCTGACTTCATTGCTCCGTTGTCAGGGACCTTACTGATCCTCCGTCGGAAAGCGGAGTTCAAGTAGGTGCAATTCCTTGTTCATTTGAAAACAGCAAAGCTGCTCTTGCTTCAACTTCAGTGAGATTTGAAAAGCGTCGGAACAGTGATTCTCGGCGATGCTTTTGTATACGAGCGTTGTTATTGCATCAGGAATATTAACCATTTTTTCAAATGATGCTACTCAGAATGCGCCTCTACCGAAGAAAGCTCTGGGTGACTTCATTGTTCTTCACGGGGCTTTTCCCATAATTCGGGCATCTTCTTTTTGAGTTCTCTGCGTTTTCTATGCAGAAACCGGTAGACTGTGCCGTGCATGCTGCCCTTGATCAGCATTTCTATTGCCTCACGGGCAACCTGAACCTGTTCCATCGTCCCAATTATTGCCACAGTGTGTCCATAGACAGCTACATGCACGTCTGTCAATTCTTCAATGATCGTGCGAGTTTTGCCGTTCATTCCTATGATTCGACCCTTCACCCGTTTGATGTCCGCCTCGGATTTTTCAAAGATAGCCCTCAGATCCAGCATGTCCAGAACAGCTTCTTCGTCGCGGATCAGTCGAAAAGCGTGTTCTGGCGAAAAGCCTCTACCGAGAGCTGTTACAACATCTTTTGCCTTGAAAAGCATGGAGGGATCAGCCGCATTTTCCTTCATGAGAATGTTGACATCGCCTTCTTCACCGTCAATTTGCAGTTCCACTGAGAGTTTTTCCTCAATGCTTTTCTTTGTCCTTCCGTCTGGGCCGATTAGAACGCCCACACGCTCCTTGGGGATTCGTATGAAAGTGTTAGCTCGCGCCACGACCAGTAACCCTCTTGTAACAATCATCAACCGAAGGAACTTCTACGCCTAGGCGGCTAAAATACTTGTTGATGTTGGTTAAATCTCTGCGAAGAAGAAAATCGGCCATTGGATGCACCAAAAGGACAGCTTGCGACACGTCAAAAATCACGGTGCGTCCTCGCCATATCATTACGTTATATTCGCTCAAATCTCCATGGACGAGTTCCGCTTTGCGGTACAGTCTTTCCAAATAGGCCATCAAGTCTTTATACACTTTCTCGGGGTGTTTCGGCGATTGCTCCTTAAGCGACGGGGCACACTCACCGTTTTCGCCTATGAATTCCATGATGAGCACATTGTTTTTGACCGCTATTGGTCTTGGAACTCTCACTCTTGCACGCGTTGCGAGTTCCAAATTCTTGAATTCTTTTTGAGCCCATGCGAAAATCAACGAGCGTGTGCCATGCTTCAAGCGTTGGAATCTTGGGTCTCCTTCAATGTACTTCACTAATCCCTTGCGGAATTCTGAGGACACGACCAAGTAGATTTTTATCGCGAGTTCTTTTCCTTCTTTGTTTTTTCCCCAGTAAACACGTGACTCCTTTCCCGCTCTGACTACACCGTGAATCTCGTCGATCGTTCCTTTCTTCATGAAGTCATATACTACCATTAGTGTGGACCGATCGAAAACTTCTTCTAAAACCTCGTACTCTTCGCTTCGCTTCTCCTTCATCAACTGGTCTTTCTCGTACGACTTCTCATGTTCGAGCAATCTCTTGTCAACATTTTTACGAAAAGTCATAAGAACTTCCAGTCGATTGAACACAAAGAATTAGATTGTGACGTGGCCGTCTCTGCGAAGCTGTTCTGCCTGCGCTCTTGTGTAGCGCCAGATCAGATCGCCACGCTTGTCAGTCTGAAAATCCCATGGGGAAACTAGAACAATATCCCCTTCACGTATCCAAACGCGTCTTTTCATCTTGCCGCGAATACGGCATAATCTTTCATGTCCATCCTGACATTTGACGAGTACACGGTCGTAACCGAGCAGTTTCACTGCCACGCCAAAAATATCGTTCGCAGAAGGCAGCACCACCTTGTTCAGTTCTTGTTCCGACAGGACCTTTTTCTTACCCAATCAAGCACCTCTAATGCATTATGTACATGGTTAATGATTCTTCCTTTTAAAACTATGTTCAAGTATGAAGACTATTCGACCCTACAGCTTGACTATTTGAGCATGCGGAACGCCTTCTATGTGCAACACTGCCTCTGGATGCACATAGCCTCTTTCTATCGCTTTCTTCACAACGTTCTTGCCTACCATGTTCACCATTGTCGATGACTCTATCAGCGACACCGCTTCTTCAATATTCACTCTGGCGCCTTTGTAGAAATCCTCCTTGACACAGAAGACTATTTTATCCTCACGAAGAGTCTTCCCGAGAATTTCAGTGTCGCACATACAAAGGAGAACGTTTCTGCCGATCTTTTTGAGATTCATGTACACTTCCAATACTAGACACTCTTACAGTTGCTTGATTGACGATTTTGCTCCACAAGCTTCACAGACCAAGAACGAGAGACGCTTCTCTTTCACAATTTTCGTGTCAGGGCGTTTACAGACAGGGCATACGACAAAAGTTTCCAAGTATCGTTCCATCAGTCTATGAAAGGTGTCTTCTGAAAACTTCCCTTGGAAGATAACCCTTGAACCCTGGATTGTTGCGGCTGTAGCCATCTCGCCTGTTAAGTATTTGAGCAAATGTTGTGAGTCACGGCCCAAAGCGTCGGCAATCTCTTTGAAATTAAAGATCACGGTTCGCATGCCTATTCTTGCATAGTTTAGCCTAGGTAGCTCCAAGCGTTCACGTTTCGAACCTACTTCTGGAAGTTGAGTTCGCGCCCTCTTGAGCAACGTATCGTAATCGTATTCCATCTTTGAATTCTCCAGAAGAAACAAAACGCACTATACTATTAAAGACTTTAGCGCGTATTCGTTTTCTTTTTTCGACATAGGTCAAGAGGCGATATATTCCGGAATCGAGTGATCCGCAAAATTTTGTCCAGCGCGGGTCTACATTCGAAAATGATAAAAACAAACATAACAAACAACATCTATGGGGGCAATGATGGGTTACATATACTTGTACACCGGCACGGGTGCTGGAAAAACCACAAATGCTCTAGGCTTAGCTTTGCGCTCAATTGGGCACGGGCATAAGGTTCTCATAATCCAGTTCCTGAAATGGTGGAAAAACACAGGCGAGTACAAGGTCCAGAAAATGCTTGCACCCTATTATGAGATTTACCAGTTCGGACGCCAAGGCTGGGTGGGACTAGGCAACCTAGGCGACGAGGACAAGAAACTAGCTGAAAAGGCCCTTAAATTTGCCGAAAAGGTCACCAAAGAAAAAAAGCCTGCTCTTCTCATTTTGGACGAAATCAACCTGGCCGTGTATTGCCAGCTTTTAGATGTGAGAGAGGTCCTTCAGTTTCTTGACAGGATTCCAAAAGGCACTGACGTTGTTTTGACTGGAAGGTTCGCCCCCAAAGAACTGCAGGATAAAGCAGACTTCGTGAATGAGGTCAACGACATAAAATCGCCGAAGACAATGGTCACAACAGAAGGAATACAGTACTAGACCCTCAGAAAAAAGCCCTGGCTGGAAAGAAAATGAAAAAGGTTTCTGCTCATTCTGGAAATCAAAGTTATGAAAGGCTCGTCAAAGAATACTATTCTGGAATGAATCGGAGAGAATGGAAGAGACTAACGAGAGATGCATATCATCGACTGGAACTCGACACTACATTGTCCTATCTCAAAAAGTACCTTCCTCCAAAAGGTTATGTTCTGGATGCTGGCGGAGGACCCGGCAGGTACACAATCGGACTTGCGAAAATGGGGTACGATGTCGCCTTGCTTGATTTTACGCCTGAACTGTTGTTAGTGGCCAAGAGACAGATCAGAAAAGCAGGAGCACAGAAGAGTGTCAAGCACGTTACTCAAGGAACTATCTGTGATCTTTCACGGTTCGGAGACGAGACTTTTGATGCAGTAATCTGCCTAGGCGGAGCACTGTCACATGTCCTAGATAGAATGGAGAGAGAAAAAGCAGTTGATGAGTTGATCAGGGTCGCGAAGAAAGGGGCGCCAATATTCGTCTCGGTGATAGGAAGAATTGCGGTTCTTGTGACCGAGCTTGTTCGGTTGCCGTATGAGATGGAACTCGAAATCTTTCCAAAACTGAGAGACACAGGGGACTATCACGGCGGTCACGGATTTGCTCCCTGCCACTTCTACGTCCCTGAAGACATTAGAGAAGCGTTCGAAAAGAGAGGGATAGACGTGCTTGAGATGGTGGGTCTTGAAGGGCTGGCAAGCGGGCACCCAAAGGAGACGAATAGGCTCTTAGGGAGTATCCGAACGCATGGAAGGTCTGGTGGGAAACTCATTTGAAGACTTGCACAAATCCAGTCAGCGTAGGAATCAGTGAACACTTCATGATTGTCTGCAGAAAGTAACACGGTTCTAGTCTCTTTGTTCTTGGAACTTCTTTCAAGAAAAGGCTAAAAAAGCTTAAAGAAGGCTCCACAATCTAGTGTCTAAATCACAATGGTGAGACATGTGGGCAAGCCCAGTCATCCGTACATTCCAAATTCTGTCCCAGAGATTAAACAGGAAATGATGCGCGAAATAGGCGTCAAGCAAATTGATGAACTGTACAAGGACATTCCGGAAAAATTCCTGCTTAAGAAGAAGCTCGACCTCCCTGAAACAGGCTTGTCTGAGTTTGAAGTCAGAAAGCACGTCGAATGCTTGCTCTCAAAAAACGAGACAAACAAAAGCATGTCAGTCTTCTTGGGCGCGGGTTGTTGGCCGCATTATGTTCCAGCAGTTGTAGAAGAGATTGTTCGACGCAGTGAACTCCTTACAGCTTACACGCCCTATCAGCCTGAAATCTCGCAAGGTTTGCTGCAAGCGCTGTTCGAGTATCAAAGCATGATCTGTGAGCTAACAGGCATGACGGTGGCAAACTGCTCAATGTATGACTGGGCCTCAGCTTTGGGCGAAGCCGCGCGTATGGCTGCAAGGGTCAAGGGAAGAAATGAAATCCTGATCCCAGAAATCATTCACCCAGAGAGAGCATCAGCGTTAAAGGTCTATATTGACCCAGCCGGAATCAAGGTCAAGCAAGTGAAGTATCAGACAGAAACTGGACAGTTAGACCTCAACGACTTGAAAAGCAAAATTTCAGACAAAACCGCCGCAGTCTACGTTGAAAACCCCTCATACCTAGGGTTCATTGAGACGCAGGTTGAAGAGATAAGCAAAGAAGCCCACGCGAAAAATGCGCTCCTAATAGCAGGCGTCGACCCAACGTCTCTTGGAGTGTTGAAACCTCCAGGTGAATATGACGCAGACATAGTGATAGGTGAAGCCCAACCGCTTGGAAACGCAATGAATTTTGGAGGTCCCCTGCTGGGAATCATGGCTTGCCATGACGACATGACGTTGATCAGACAGATGCCAGGAAGAATAATCGGGCTGACAACAACTCAAGACAACAGCAAACAAGGCTTTTGTATGACTATGCAGACACGTGAGCAACACATAAGACGTGAGAAAGCAACTTCAAACATATGCACTAACGAAGCCTTGTGCGCTGTGGCATCTGCAGTTTACATGGCTTTACTGGGACCTCAAGGCTTCCGTGAACTTGGAGAAACAATAATCTACAAAGCCAATTACGCAATGCACCTCCTTTCACAAATTCCGAAGGTCAAAACACCAATTTTCAAATCTGCCCACTTCAAAGAATTCACAGTGAACTTCGACCAAGCTAACCTAACCGTGAAGGATGTAAACAAAAAGCTGCTGGACCATCATATTCAAGGCGGGAAAGACCTCTCAAACGAGTTTCCTGAGCTCGGACAAACAGCGTTGTACTGTGTCACCGAAATCCATTCACAAGAAGAGATTCAGCGATTAGCAGAAACGCTACAAGAGATAGTGGGAAGAAGGTGAAGGCAGCATGTACAAACAGGCAAGTTGGAATGAACCAGTAATCTTCAATCTCGGAAGGACAGGACGAAGAGGACATACTGTACCAAGCGTTGAGACGCAGGTCAAAGAAGTCGTAGGCGACGTAAACGTTCTTGTTCCGAAAAACATGCAAAGAACAAGAAAGATTAGTCTTCCAGAGCTTTCAGAGGTCGAGGTCAACCGACACTTCCTACGTCTTTCGGAAATGAACTACGGCGTCGATTCAGGGTTCTATCCGCTTGGAAGTTGCACAATGAAGTACAATCCGAAGGTCAATGAATCGCTGGCAGGATTGCCATCGCTAGGTCTTGTCCATCCGTATCAAGACGAAAGCACTGTACAAGGCGTGCTTGAAATCCTTTTCAGACTTGAGCGCTGGCTCAGCGAGATAACGGGAACCTATGAGGTGTGCTTGCAGCCTGCCGCTGGAGCTCATGGCGAGCTTCTAGGCACCCTGTTAATGCACGCATGCCTCAAGTCGAATGGTGAATGTGAGAAAAGGACAGAAGTGATTGTTCCCGATTCTGCACATGGCACGAACCCGGCGAGCGCTGCGATGGCAGGATTCAGTGTAGTTGTCATCCCATCGGACAACGACGGCTGCATAGACGTGGAGGCTTTGAAATCGGCTGTTTCAGAAAAGACGGCAGGCCTCATGCTCACGAATCCCAATACTCTGGGGTTGTTTGAAAAGAACATTGATGAAATAGCCAAGATCGTTCATGAGACAGGAGGCCTACTGTATTATGATGGGGCAAACTTGAACCCGCTGCTTGGTAAGGCGAGACCCGCGGACATGGGTTTCGACATAGTTCACATTAACATTCACAAAACTTTCAGCACTCCTCATGGGGGTGGCGGTCCAGGGGCTGGCCCAGTTGGGGTCTCAAAGGATTTGGCCAAGTTCTTGCCGGTTCCGCGAATTGTCTATGACGGAGACGCGTACCGATTGGACTATGAGAGGCCGAACAGTATTGGAAAAATGAAGGGCTTCTACGGAAATACTGCCGTTTTGCTGAGGGCCTACGCCTACATATTGAGCATGGGATGTGAGGGGTTGAAGGAAGCAGCCGAAGTCTCAGTGTTGAACGCTAACTATCTGATGAAGAAGCTGCAGCAGATCAAGGGTTTGACCCTTCCATACGACACAAATACACCTAGAAAACACGAATGCGTCATCAGCGCCAAACCTCTCAAAGATCAAACTGGAGTCTCAGCCCTAAATATTGCAAAGCGTCTGCTCGACTACGGTTTTCATGCGCCAACGATCTATTTTCCACTCATAGTTGATGAAGCATTGATGATAGAGCCAACGGAAACGTTTGAGAAAGAAGAGATGGACCACTTCATTGAGACCATGCGGAAGATATGCGAAGAAGCGTACACAAATCCAGATGTGGTCCTTAAAGCACCACACAACACCGCCGTTTCGCGTCTGGACGAAGTAAAAGCATCACACCCAAAGACTATGACATTAAGCTGGCGCATGCATCTAGCGAAGCAATGAGAAAAGCTCACAATTCAACACAACACGTATATAGGATGCCTATGCGGTTTACCGTGCTAACGCAGATGGAAGTGTAAGTGTTTGACTGAAATTGAAGATAAGGTTCGTGAAGCTGTTGGTCAAGTAGTTGATCCAGAAACAGGCATGACCTTCGCAGATATGCAGATGATCACCAGCGTAAAGGAAGAAGGGGCAGGCGTCGTGAAAGTTGAGTTTGTGCCTTCAAGCCCATTCTGTCCAATAGCCTTCAGACTGGCCGTGGACATCAAGAATGCTGCAAAGAAAGTTCCAGACGTCAAGAAAGCATTGGTCTACTGCCGCGGCCACACGATGGAACAACAGATAAACGACATGACTAACAAAGAGTAATAAGAATAGCCAGCAGTTTTTTCCAGCGGACTTTTCGATCAATTGCATACGTTTTCTTAGTGTTAATTGGGATCGATGAACTCTGATCCTACGCGAAAAGCCCTCAACACGTTTAATATGACCTAAATGCTCAGTAGTGTCACCGCTGAGTCCAGATGTCAAGGTGATTGAATGTCGGGGAAGTCCGAGCAAATCTGCAGTCAGACCTGCGGAACCCACGAGATCTACTGTTGCGGTTCAAGGGTCCGAGTTTCACCAACAGGTGTGTCAGCGCTAACTGAACCCGTCGTCAAGTATTGCCCACTGCATGAGTCTCTTTATGGAACCAAAAAGATCAGCGTTGGAGCAGTGAAGAAGAGCGTTGAAAGGAAAATTGCAGGATATGGGTTCTGCTGCAGAAACCGTCGATTTGATGCCGATCCGATGGTGGCGTATGGTGCGTCTGAAATGATGAGCGTGTGGCTTGACAAAGGCTTGATTGACTGTGCAGTTGTTGTCTGTGAAGGCGCAGGCACCGTAATAACAACTAATAGCAAGCTTGTACAAGGCATCGGTGCACGTTTAACTGGAATCATCAGAACTTCGCCCATACAAGAGGTTGTTGAAAAAATCAAGCAAAATGGCGATGTCGTCTTGGACGAGGCTAGTGCACGAATTGACCAGGTTGAAGGCGTCGAACGGGCATTTGCCATGGGCTTCAGGCGTGTTGCTGTCACGGTCGCAAGTTTTCATGCGAAGGCAATAAGCCAAATTCGCAATCTTCAAGACGTCGCGAAGACTGAAGTCGTTATTTTTTCTGTATGCAACACCCTAGCCAAAGAGGGAGATGTGAAGCAAATAGCCAAAGCGGATATTGCTTGTGCAAGTGCTTCGACGATACTTCGAAAAGAAATCGGCAGCAAAGCACTCCTTCAAGTAGGCATGACCATACCAGTCTATGCATTGACCCAAAGAGGCAAAGAACTTGTTTTGGCCTACCTCGCGGCTTTCAAAAGCAGATTGGTGGTATTCAGGACAAGCAAACTACCGTACCATGCAAGGGGCAAAGGTCCAAAACTCAAGAACTCTAGTTACGGGCAAAAAGCTTAACATGCATCGACCAATCGTCGACCGGGTTTGCCTTTTGTTCTTGCTTTTCCGAAGGAAGCAAGTGCTTTCGTTGATGCTTTTGTATACAGACAACGGATGCAACGCGGAAAAGGGATGACGACGTCTCCCGCATAATCCCTCTTCTCTAATGATTCCGTTTTTCATCAAGTGTTCAGCATGGTGAGAACACATGGCGCAAATTCACATCAATGACGAAGTCTGAAAAGGGTAGGACTTCATAGGCGGTGCACAAGGCGACGCGAGCACGAGTTCTGCGCAACGAGTTTGAGGGTCATGATTTTCGCGCTCGAGTTCACTGTTGGACTGTTACCCGTTGCCTTTGCTTATGCTATTCTGAAGATAGATAGAAAATGGGAGTCTTCAAAAGGGTTGAGGTAAACCCATATATCGGAGAATCTTCCTGTGAATTTTCGCTGATGTATGCGCGGGATGAGTGATGAAGGCATCGATTGTCATGTTGACCTTAATGTTGACTCTTCCGCTAACATGTATGCTTGCAACTCGTAATTTTTCAAACGCAGCGCTGGTGAATTGGAGTGAAGTGACCCGATTCTCGGGACTGGGTGATGTGCCACTTTCGAACACGACGGATTTTGCAGTTGACTACCCCGAATGGCGAATCCGATGGGAATACACTCCGGATCCACAGTATCCGGGAAGCGCAGGAGTGACAGCAATGACCTATTCTCGGACACAGCCTGGCGGGGCAGTGAACGAGATTTTTGCTCTTGGAACGGCCGATGCAAACGGAACCAGTTACGTCCACAACAAAACAGGCATCTTCTACTTGACCATGACAGTATCCCCCTACGTCGTGAATTATACAATCATCATCGAACAAGACCTGGACTCAATCCCAGAATATCCATCTTCAACCCTGGTGCTATTGATCTTCACAGCAGCATCGTTGATCATAGTAGCTCACGGACGAACAAACAGAAATGCCGTAGGATGTGCCCACAAGCAGCTCTCCAAACGCGCTCCGAACCCGAGTGGCGCATCCGGCATAAGCAAAACGAGCCTTGCTTGAGACATAGCTGAAAAGAAAAAAGAAAGGGGAGGTGTAGGGGGTTGTGCGCTGTGTTCTATGGGTCGGGTCTGTGTTCGCCGAAGTGGTTGGCAAGCAGTGTCGCGTCGTAGATGTCTACGATGCTGTTGTGGTTCAAGTCTGCGTAGCTATTTTAGCGCGGGTCGGTTGGCTTGGCGCCGAACGAGTTGGCCAAGATTATGGCGTCGCACATGTCAACTTTTACGTCGAAGTTGAGGCCTCCCAACGAAGTTGGCACGACGTCATAGTATCCGTTCTTCGTGTCGTGCAGGACTCCCCGCGCGCTATGAAGCACTTAATTAATGCTTTCTTCATGATAACTATGTCATGGAAAAATACGTGTACGAATTGCTTCACCTTGTTTGGCTTGAACTAAAGAGAATTATCTTTGGAGTGAAGTATCTTGCAGAAGTTGATGTAACGGACAATTGCAATCTCAGATGCAGACATTGCTATCATTTTCACGGAAAAGGCGATTTTAGAACACAAGAGCTATCCGTACAGGTTTGGGAAAAAAGGTTCAATGAACTCTACAAGTCAGGAATAAGACATATTCTTTTGGTTGGTGGTGAACCTGCACTCAGGAATGATGTTCTTATGCTTGCTGACCGGGTTTTTCGTTTTGTCTACGTTATTACGAACGGAACGATAAAGATACCAGAGGAATTTAATCACCGGTTATTTGTTTCAATAGATGGTTTTCAGAAAACAAATGATTCAATCAGGGGAGAAGGTGTTTTTTCAAGAGTAATGAAAAACTATTCAGGGGATAAACGTGTTGTCATCAATATGACATTGATGAAAGACAATTACAAAGAGCTTGAGAATGTCGTAAAAATCGCAAGAGACAATCGTTTCACGGGTGTTGTGTGCAACATATGCGCGTCCGGAATCGATGTTAGTGTTCCTGGGTTTATGAGAAGAGAAGAGCGGGGGATCATAATAAAGGAACTAAAAAGGGTAAAGTCATTGTACCCAAAAGATTTTCTTCTGAGCAAGGCGATGATAAAATGGTACGAATACCCAGACCATCGGGATTCATGTCACTGGGGCGATGAAGTATTACATTTTGATGTTTCATGGAACAGAAGAAGGTGTTTTGGACAAAACGTGGACTGTTCAAACTGCGGGTGTCTAGCAGGATCCTTTCAAAATCCCCTGAGAATGCTAAGGCATCCAAGAGAGATGATGAAATTAGCCTGAAATACACGCGCGGTTTGGATTTTGCGTTCTAACTGAGTGAGACTAAACATTTCAGCCAACAGATTTGGGTCTTGGGGGTAAAGTTTTGTCCAACCAACCGAAATTGAAAGCATAATCGTAAAGTATGTCTTATTAGCAAAGTGGGCATAAACACAAACGAGGTGAACGTATGAGCGTTCTACCCCATTATGAAAGAATGCTCAGAGAGTACAAATGCTGCACTCCAAAAGAATCAGTACTTACAGTCAAAAGTAACCTACCAAAAGCCTTAAGTGCGGTATTTATATTATGGTTGAATCGTCGAAAAAATAGGATGTTGAAAAAGCTTGGCAGTTGAAGGATTTACCGGAGCTAGTAAACCCGTAGACGTGAAAATAGGCGAATTGAATCCCTCTTCCAGAGCTGTGAACGTGCTGGCAAAGGTCTTGTCTAGGAGCGAAGTCAGGAACGTTGCCGCGGGAAGAGATGGAGAACCCCACAAAGTAAGCGACGCACTAGTCGGAGACGAAACAGGATGCATATACCTGACACTTTGGGATGACAACATCGAAAAAGTGAAAGACGGAGACACTGTAAACATAAAGAACGGCTACATAAACCTGTTCAGAGGCAACATGCGACTGAACGTCGGAAGATACGGAACACTTGAAATTGCAGAGCAAGCCCTTGCAGGCGAAGTGAACACTGAACACAACATGTCAACTCAAGTGTACGAGGAACAGAGAAGACCATTCAGAGGCGGCGGCAGAGGAGACTTCGGCGGCGGCAGACGGGATTTCGGCGGACGAGACCGAGACAGAAGGGGCGGTTACCGACCGAGACGTTACTAAACGCGACGCAGCGTTTAAAGAAACTTCCACCATTTTCTTTCAATTAACAATAGTAGCAGGGAGACTAGCTGTCATTCTTGGCTTCAGACCAATCAGAAAACCCTCGTAGGATTCAAACCAAGAGAACTGTAGACTTTAAATCATAGCTTCTTCATCCGAATACCGCAATCTTTAAAGCCTTTCTGCTAAATCAACAACATTCCGCAAAAAGGAGAATAACAACATGTCTAAACCAAAGAGCAAAGAGGTAAAACCAACAGTAGAAGAATTGCTGGCAAAAGCCAAAAAACCCTCATTGCTAGCTCCACCACTCCACAGATTCTATGAAGGAAAAGTCCAAATAATGCCCAAATGCGCAGTCTCAAGCCCCGCCGACTTTGCCATTTGGTACACTCCCGGTGTCGCAGCCGTATGCAAGGAAATCCAAGCGGACAAAGACAAGTCTTTCGAACTCACCAACCGCTGGAACTACGTAGCAGTCGTATCAGATGGAACCCGCGTGCTAGGACTGGGCGACATAGGCCCTGAAGCCGCAATGCCAGTTATGGAAGGAAAAGCATTACTTTTCAAGTACCTAGGCGGCGTAGACGCCTTTCCAATATGCCTGAACACCAAGAACCCTGATGAAATAGTCAGGGCCTGCGAACTGATCGAACCAACATTCGGCGGCATAAACCTGGAAGACATAGAGAAACCAAAATGCTTCTACGTCCTCGAAAAAGCAAGAGAAAAACTGAAAATCCCGGTATGGCACGACGACCAGCAAGGAACAGCAACAGTGATCCTAGCAGGTTTAATGAACGCGTTCAAAATTGTCGGCAAAGACCCTAAGAAAGCTTTGATAACCTTGGTAGGCGCTGGCGCCGCAAACCTACGAACGGCGTATGTTTTGATAAAGTGGGGCATTAAGCCAGGCAACATCATGCTTGTCGATACCAAAGGGTTGGTCTATCCTGGCAGAAAAGACATAACCAAAGATGAAGACCCATGGAAATACGAGCTGGCCCAGAAGACAAACGCAGAACATAGGACAGGAGACATAGCAGCCGCTTTCAAAGACGTTGACGCTGTCGTAGCTGCATCAAAGCCAGGACCAGACACAATAAAGAAAGAATGGGTAAAGTCAATGGCTGACAAATCAATAATTTTCGCGTGCGCAAACCCGATACCAGAAATATGGCCATGGGAAGCTGAAGAAGCTGGAGCCTGCATCATCGCAACGGGACGCAGTGACTTTCCAAATCAAGTAAACAACAGCCTGGGATTCCCAGCAATATTCCGAGGAGTCCTAGATGTGAGGGCAAAAACAGTCACCGACGACATGTGCGTGGCCGCAGCACAAGAGCTCGCCAAATTCGCTGAAGAACGCGGAATGCATGAAAAAGACATCCTACCACGCATGGAAGAGTGGGAAGTGTTCCCGCGCGAAGCAGTGGCCTGTGCATTGAAGTCTATCGAGCAAGGAGTAGCAAGAATAAAGCCAAGCAAGAAAGAGCTCTACGACAGGGCAGCGACATTGATCCAGAACTCTCGTGAGTCGCTGAAAGCGTTGATGAAGCAGGGCTTGATCAAACCGATGCCGCCAGAAGGCAAACTTTTGGGCAAGTAAATTTGCAAACTGGGCATATCCATAAACAAGCCTAAACTCTCCCTTTTTTGCCTAAGAAATTCAGAAAATTATTTAAACACTTCCATAGAACATAGACAGAGGGAGAAAACATCATGCGCTTAGACTATGTGTTATACGTAGTGGCAATAATGTGCTTCATCGTTACCGGTGCAGTAGCCGCATATGCAGCCACACAACAACTATGGATTGTCACAACCGCAGTCATCGGACTTGCCTTCATCGGAGCAGGCTATACGCAAAGACCCCGAGAAAGAACGCAGACCCAGATAACAGCTAGCCCACCCCCGCCACCACCAATACCGCAAACACCAAAAGCCGTAGAAGTGAAAATAGAAAACAAGGTAGAAGAGATAAAAGCTGAACCTCAACCAGCACCAGTAATCGAGGTTAAGCCGCCATCTGTAGGACTCTTGGACGTCAAAGGAATCAAAGACAAACGCGCACAGCAACTGAAAGCCGTAGGGATAAACAGTGTCGAAGACTTGGCAAAAGCATCAGCAGAAGACTTGGCAGCAAAACTGAAGATAGCGCCCTATTTCACCGGTAAATGGATCGAAAACGCCAAGGAAATCCTTAAAAAGCCTTGAGAAGGGTTCAGCAAGCATCTCGGGGAAACTAAATCATCGAGATTCTTACTATAT
>JBGOYH010000005.1:0-32844 GCA_041479575.1 Bathyarchaeia archaeon | reverse complement strand
TTCGCAGCGACGGCAAAGAGTCAATTCTTGAACAACCAATCTCCTGTAGCAACTTTCACATATTCTCCAAATGCTCCTATGCCTAGAGAAACCATCACCTTCGACGCTTCTTCAAGCTACGATCCTGATGGCGCAATTGCAAGCTACACTTGGGATTTCGGCGACGGAACGGTCGCTACTTTAGCAAGTCCGACAATAACCCATTCATACCTCATTGACGGAACCTACACCGTACAATTGACTGTCACAGACAGCAACGCTGCACAAGGTACGGCAGTAGCTGTCATTGATGTAAGCACGGTCGTCTTCTTCAGAGTAGTCTTCTCAGGCACGCTAATCCCAATACCAAATGCAAAAGTCACGGTTTTCCTCAAAAGCGGTGGCACGTGGGTACAAGCCCCGGTTGGACCAAGCGATCTTGAGATCAAATATGACAACATGACTCAACCAGATCTCGCGACAACTAGTGCGCAGAGATACAGAAACCCTGGTTACACTGCCTCGATTCTCCGCTCTAACGCGAGCAACATAGGTTTTGACATCCATCCATCCTGTTGGACTGTCTTCTTCAAGTTCGAGTGGGGGCCATGGACCGCCTACTGGCCCAACGAGACCACAAGAGTCTACTCCTACAAGAAAGGCGCAATAGAAACACATGATTATGAACACGACGAGGGAGCGTATTGGGATCCGACAGCGTCTGCATACGTGATAAGAGCAGGACACATCCCCGACGAAGGTGTCAGTCCAACTCAATCTCACCCGATCATCGTGGGAATTCTATCCCCGTCTCCGCCAACGCAATATTATTTGACGGTTAAGACCGATCCATCAAATATCACAACAATCCCCGGCCAAGGCCTGTACAGTCAAGGTGCAAACGTCATGTTGACCGCTCCAAACTTCGCGAACGTCACCAGCAACAGTCGTTGGAGATTCAATTATTGGGATGTTGACGGCGCATCACAAGGTGTCGGGGTTAACCCAATAACAGTTACCATGAACGCAAACCACACGGCCACAGCACACTACACTCGGCAGTACTCAGTGGTTTTTGACGGAACAGGGCTCTCTGCAGATGCCACAGGTACAGTCGTGACGGTCAACGGCACCGCAAAGTCCCCAGGAGATCTACCATTTACCTACTGGGTGGACAACGGAAGTTCAGTTACTTACTCTTATAATTCCACAGTCACGAGCAATGGCACGGGCAAACAGTACAGACTCAACAGCGTCAGCGGTCCCCCGTCGCCCATAACCGTGACTAGCCCAGCGACGGTCTGTGGCAACTACATCGCTCAGTATCTGATCACATTCGCTCAGACAGGTCTAGACGCATCCGCAAATGGGACGATCGTAATCGTCAATGGTAGCGCAAAAACATACAATCAACTTTCGTTCAACTGGTGGGTGGACAACGGGTCCACTATAACGTACTCATACAGCTCCGTAGTCTCGAGTAATGTGACGGGCAAGCAGTTCAGACTGACCGGTGTCAACTCTCCTTCTTCACCGTTCGTCGTAACAGGACCCGTGACAATCACAGGGAGCTATTGCATACAATACAAGATCACCGTCACTCATACCGGCCTAGACCCGACAGCGACGGGCACAATCGTCACGGTAAACGAAAGTGCAAAGGCGTACCCAAATCTGCCCTATACTGACTGGTTTGACAGCGGGGCATCAATCTCCTATTCCTTCACTGACCCAGTACCAAGCAACCTTACGGGCAAGAGGTTCAAGATGATAAACGTGACAGGGCCAGCCTCGCCATTCACTGTTGCAGGCCCCACAACTGTCACAGGGAATTACAAGACGCAGTTCCAGGCGACTTTCGACGCTACAGGCGTGGGATCGGATTTCACTGGCACAGTAGCGACGATTGACACGCTGAACTACAACGCTACGTCTCTACCAGTTTCGTTCTGGTGGGACAATGGTTCCTCCCATTCCTTCGTTTTCTCTTCACCGCTTGTGGTGAACGCGAGTAAACAGTACGTTTGGAACTCGACCTCTGGACTGACGACAATTCAGAGCGGAACGCTGGTTGTTACCTCGTCGGGAAGCGTTGTCGGAAGCTATCTGGTGGCAAACACCATCACCTTTGACCAGGTTGGAGTCGGCCTGGACTTTGTGGGCACCGTTGTCGAAGTCGACAACACACCTTACGGTGTCGGCATGTTGCCTGTCTCATTTGCCTGGCAAGTCGGTTCAGTTCACAATTTCACATTCCACTCACCGCTGGTCGTCGGCCCGAGCACTAAACAGTACGTTTGGACAAGCACAACAGGCCTGTCAACGCTGCAAGGCGGTTCCTTGAATGTCACGGCCTACGGAAGCATAGTGGGCAACTACAAGACACAATTTTATCTGACTTTGGCCACGAACCCTCCAAGCGTTGCTTCTCCCCCTGGTGCAGGCTGGTATGATGCACTAAGCTACGCGCCTATTTCTACACCTGAAATCGTAGACATCGTTTCAGGCGTATCCCGCTACAAGTTCTGCAACTGGACGACAGTCCATCTGAGCGAGATAGTAAACTCGACGGCACCGACAACCACCGTGCTCATGGACGAAGGCAAGACGCTGACGGCTAATTATGTTGTTCAATACAAGATCACTTTCAACCAGTCTGGTGTCGGCCCTGATTTTGTGGGGATGGTTGTGAACGTGGATGGAACAAACTACACTACAGGAGCGCTTCCAGCATCCTTCTGGTGGACTCAGAGTTCAACTCACAGCTTCTCTTTCTCCTCGCCGCTTGTGGTGAACGCGAGTAAACAGTACGTTTGGAACTCGACCTCTGGACTGACAACGCTTCAGAGCGGAACCTTGACCATCACAGGCTCAGGGAGCGTTACAGGAAACTACGTTTCCGAAATCAAATACCAAGTCACTTTCGACCAGACTGGCGTCGGCCCCGACTTCACGGGCACGGTCGTCACGATTGATGCAGTCGACTACAACGTGACACAACTGCCCCATTCGTTCTGGTGGAATGCCAGCTCTTCTCACACATTCTCGTTTGCCTCTCCACTCACCGTTAGTATAGGTAAAAGATACGTCTGGACAGGTACCACTGGGTTGTCTTCTGTGCAAGGCGGGGCAATATCTGTCTCCAGCTCAGGCAACGTAATTGGAAACTACAAGACCCAATACTACTTCAGCTTGACAACTGATCCCTCAGGAGTTGCTTCTCCATCTGGCGAAGGTTGGTACGACGCCAACACGAACGCCACCATATCCACGCCAGGATTCATAGACATTGTCCCAGGTTGCTCACGATACAGGTTTAATGGCTGGGAGACTGCAAACATGAGCGAAATAGCTGACCCTTCAAGATCTCCGACCACTGTGATTGTTGACGGGAACAAGACGGTGACAGCTACCTACGTTGTGCAGTGCGTGGTCACATTTGGTCAAACAGGCGTCAGTTCAGATTTCACAGGGACTGTTCTCACCGTTGATGGGGTGGATTACAATTTCACCACAATGCCTGCTTCATTCTATTGGGACAACGGAACCATACACAACTTCAACTTCAAGTCTCCCCTGGTGGTCACACCCAACGCCAAACGTTACATATGGGACACCACGACAGGGCTCTCAACGAAACAGAGCGACTCCATCGTCATAACAAACTACGGCAGCATAACCGGAAACTACAAGTCCCAATACTACCTGATCGTCGGAACCAGCCCGCCCGGAATTACGACGATTCCAGGAGAAGGATGGTACAACCAATCTTCAAGCGTGACCCTTACTGCTCCGACACTCGCTAACTACACCTTCAACTACTGGGTTGTCAACGGAGTGCCTCAAGGAGCAGGTGTGCAATCAATAACCGTCACGATGAATGCACCTAACAACGCTCAGGCATCCTACAACACAATTTCCCCATACACACTGACTATAACTACCACCTCAGGAGGAACGACAAACCCGTTGCCGGGCGTCTACAGCTACTCATCAGGGCAAACAGTCCAAGTAACAGCCGTTCCCAGTTCGGGATACGTTCTCAACCACTGGGAATTTGACGGCACAAACATCAGCTCATCTAACAACCCCTACAACGTTACAATGAATGCAAATCACACGCTCAAAGCCGTCTTCTCACCAGCACCGCCACCACCATCAGTCTCAATTACCCCAATGAGCTCATCAATACCTTTGGGCCAATCAATGACTTTTACATCAATGGTAACCGGAGGAACGTCACCTTACAGCTACCAATGGTACCTGAACGGAGCCCCGGTGCTAGGTGCAACGTCAACGACTTGGACTTTCACACCATCAGCAAGTGGGGTATACTTTGTCTACTTGAGAGTAATAGACGCCAATAGCAACACTGCCACATCAGGAACGGCTGAACTGTTAGCCGTTTCGACCGTGATGGTGGGAGGCTACTCAGTGCCACTTCAGAAACAGACACCAACAGGCTACATTGCAGCTTACATGTTCCTCATCAGCTTGTTCGGCACGGCCCTTGTGACTGTAAAAAGAAAAAGGAAATAACCATCACTTTTTCTATAGTATCATCAAGCAAGTCTAACCATACTTGGTGCTTTATCCTATGGCGAAGAAGAGCACAGACCAAACAGGGTTGTCAAAAAACAAGAAGAAACTCATTTACATTGCGATTGCAGTCATGATTATTCTGGTTCCTGCAGTCTATTTCTATTCTGTCTCTGTTACACAACCAAACCAACCGAAAGCCGCAATAATTGACCAGCTTGGCAGCTCTAAATTAGCTGCTAGTGTCCGCTTTGAAAACCTGACTTTTGTCGAAGTGGCGAAAGAGCTCTTACACGGTAGATTTTCGGTTGTCGACTACTATTCAGATAACGCAACAGTGGAGCAGTACAAAGAGTTGGCGTCAAGGGGTTACAAATTAATCGTCTGGAGAGCCCACTCAGCCTTGGATCTGAAATCAAAGTATGTTGCAATATCCGCAACAGACAAGTACCGCTCAGATTACTACGACGCGTATTTGGACAATGAGCAGCTTACCTTATGCAACATAACGGGCGATTCTGACCTGAGCAAAATGTATCTTGGAATTACGCCGAAGTTTGTCAAAGAGGTAATGAATGGAAGGTTTGAAGATACCGCAATCATTCTGATGAGTTGCAATGGACTCAGGAATGGATACTATGGAACTGCGCATGCTTTCGAAGATAAGGGTGCACGTGTCTTCATAAGTTGGGACGAGTGGGTTGACTTTCAAGATAATGATTATGCGACGAGTCTTCTTCTTCAATACTTGCTCAGCGAAAATGACACTGTGAGTGTGGCTACTAACAGAATACCTGCCTATGCATCTGGGTCTGGTGCTACCGTTCGGTTGCGGTATGATCCTGAGAATGTGGCGGACTACCGAATTCCTTGCTATAAGCAAAATGGTGATACATGCTATAGCATGTCAGGGGCATTGGTTCTTCTGGAGAAGGTCAAGAGGCACTGTGCGTTAACTTTAGAAATGAACAGGGCTCGGCGGACTTGTCAGTCGCTTCATTCGTCTTGAAACGGTCAAGTATAGTTGATTTCGCAGGGCATTGCCGGTCAAGCCGAATTTCTGCAGTCTTTTGATTTCTCCCGCAAGCCACTGGTCTTCCAGGACTTCGGTCGTCCATTTTTCAAAGTCTCCACGATGAAGATGGAACTCCAAAGATTTGATGTTCACTTCATTTATTCTTTGCATGAATTCCTTGAGAGATGCCGCACTTGCGCCAGTATAGTTTCCAATTGAAGTGAAGAAATAGTACGCTTTCTCACGCGGAACCGTCCTGAGAATTTTTGAATTGGTTTCGGAGGTCATCGTGTTTCTTTTATGTATATCATTGGCTCCGTTTATAAGTGTAACCCTCTCGTGTAATTGTTGATTGAAAAATGCGTTTCCTTGAGTTTCTTAGTGATCATCGATGTGCGAATCCTCAAGACACCATCCAAAGGCGCAACTGAATTCGCTATGAACGCGTGAAGATCTTCCTGGGTTGCCGCAACAATTTTGGCCATTATCAGAAGCTCATCTGAAAGAGACGTATAGACTTCAAGGACTTCAGGAGACTTTGCAAGCTTCTCCGCGACTCTTTCCGTTTCTTTAGGATCAGTGTAAACAGTCACTATTGCAAGGATGTGTTTGACTCCAACTTTCTCAAGATCAATGAATGTCGTGTAGTTTCTTATGACTTTCTGCTTTTCCATTTTTCTAATTCTGTCGTAGACTGTTGAATGGGTAATTCCCAGACGCTTGCCTATAGCCGTGTAAGTCTGTCTTGAATCCTCCTGCAAAGCTTTCAAGATTTCCAAATCTGCTTGGTCTAAAGAAGCCTCGTTATTCTTAAGCTTCAATTTGTCCCTGCCTTCTTGCTATATGTAGGAATAATTGTGAATTTATCGTTTGCCGTAGGACAATTGACGGTCTTATACTATTAATATTGTAAAGATAAGAAGATATTGCCGAAAATTTGTAGGGAAAAGGCCTGATTCTCTTACAAAACTCAAGGTATTTCGCTAGAAATCCATCAATTATGCGGGACCTTGCAACAGAAAACTTAAATCTGTGGTTCACCCAATAGAGCATTGTTCTAGAATATTCTTACTATTTAGGTGCGTGACGAGAGTATGAAGATATCGAGAGTTTGGGAAATTCTGGGAAAATTCAAGCATTTCTGCAAATCTCAAGGTTGGAAGACCTCTGAAAACGAAGACTGGGTTGAAATGGACAATAACTATCATAATTTTCTGTGGGCAAGGGAGGTACACCCTGAATCCTTCAGGAAAATAGCGTTAGACAAAAAGTGTGTTGTTCGAGACGGTTTGTCTTATCATGTAGTCGAAGCTGCATACACAGCTTGGCTTTTTTCAGAGACTCCCCCGGATTGCTTGGTCAAGACGATATATGAAAATCCAGGCTTCTCCAAGAGGATAGCCCTTTATGACTTAAGCCAAATCATGGAAGGCAAGAGTCTCTGCGTCAGACTGAACAAAACTGAAAGTCCTGTGTTTCACGAATTTGAGAACTTCTTACAAAGCGAACTCAAAGTCAAGGTTGAACCTATTTCACTTTTAACCGGAAGATGTTGACGCAGATACCTGCACAGCGGCAACGATTGCTTGAAGCCTGAACTTTCAAAGACTTGATAAAGGGTGACTTCCAAATCTATTCTTGTGGGAACACATGTCTGAAGATACAGATAGAATAAAGAGACTCATTGCTTTCAGGAAAAGGATCGAAACCAGAATCGGAGACCTTGAGACGGAGCTTAAGGAGCTGCAAGCTACACTTGAAACGGTGAACTCGATATTAATGGAAAAAGGTTTCAAACGTGCAGAGATTTCAGCAAAAGCTTCAACAGTCGAAACTGCGGGTGAGGAAAAAGGAGAGGAGACTCCGATGGAGGAGAGCGTCACCCAGACTGAAATGGCAGCTCAAAGCGCTAGCACACTGAAGTCGGTGACGGGAGAGGTTCTTGCAGAGGTGTACGTTGATAGCAATACGCTGCACATTGTACCTGCAGAAGACAAAAACTTCAACATTAACACGCCACCTTTCAACCAGTTCCTGCTGCAAAGAGTCCTGCTGAAAATGCAGGAAAGAGACGGAGAACTTGCCAGAGCCGGCCAACTAGACCCTAACGAAATTTTGTGTTTCGACATCACCCGAGACGGAGACGTCATACGCGAAATCGTGATCAGAAACTTCGACCTGGATCGTCTCACGGAATTGAAATCGAGTATCCGTTGGACTCTTGAGAAGATGTATGAAAAAATGAAGGGCTAGGTCAAAAGAGAACTATTTCCCACGGTCAAAAGAGAACTATTTCCCACGGTCAAAAGAGAACTATTTCCCACGGTCAAAATAGATGCTTTTTCCATGGGCGGAGATTGGAATTCCCATAATGATTGTCGCTTCGGGCAATAGTTTCAATTTCATGGCTGCAGTTCCGATGCGGTACATTATGCGATTGTCAACGTTCAGCATGCTGGCCACTTTGACGGCTGACCCCAGAGCTATTCCTAGATCCAGAGATTTGAACATGCATTGTGGGCCAGTGAAGTCTTTGCCAGTTTTCTTTTCCTTTTTGTCGAACTCTGCACAATCTTGAAAGCCGCAGCTTCCACAGTTGAGTCCAATGCTCTTGTTTCCTCTCACACCAATCAAGATGACCACTTCGGAGTCCCTGACGTTCTTGGCGTCTCGCTTGAAGCCTTCGATTTTCCGTTCTTCCGCGATTTCTTCCATCTTTTCTGCAATGCGGTCTTTTTCATGACCATAGACGATCGACGTCAAAATGTCATCTATGCCTGCCGTCTTCGGAGTTGTGCGTGCAGCGACCAGCATGAGTTTTGCTACTTCCATAATTGCTTCCTTTTCTGCATCTCTGCTTTCTATTATTGGTGGGTTCATTTCTACCACTTGTTCATCGATGAATTGACGAGGTTAAAGTATTCTGGTTTGCCTTAAGAATCTTGAGCCTAATTGTCTTATGGGAAGACTTTCCTCAAAAGATCAACTATGATGCTGAATTGGCCCGTGTAGGCACCGACAGCCAAGAAAGAGACACCTAGAAGAAGGAGAAGTGCTCCTATTATTCTACGTTGCTGTGCATCCATGTTCTATCTATCCCATGTGTTTTTTCAATGCAGTCTCAATATGCTTCTTTGGGACACATCCCACTATCCGTTCTACTTCCTTTCCATTCTTCATTATGAGCACCGTTGGTATACTGAAGACCTGGAAACATTCAGCTTTCTCAGGGTTTTCATCAACGTTAAGCTTTCCAACAAACACCTTTCCAGCATAATCTCTGCTAAGCTCCTCAATCACGGGCGCCACAGTCCGGCATGGACCGCACCAAGCAGCCCAGAAATCAATTAGCGCTAACGGGTGTTTCTTGACGGTCTCATCGAAGTCTGCATCGGTTACGTGTACTGGTTCACCGGTCATCTCTTTTCTCGCCTTAAGCTCAGCTAATTTCCTTTCCCTTATATGCTTCAGTTCTTCGTTCTCCTCTGATATAAATCGTTCGTGTTTGTGTTCGTCATTCATGTCCTTTTCATCCATTAGCGTAAAAGGCGCTCTTTAGAATGACAAGCACTCTTAAGCTTTCTGTATGCCTCAGAAGAGTCCGATACATCTCTTACTAGTTGCTCAAACGGACAAATACTATTTCTGTCAGCACGAAGTATGCCTTCTACAAGATTATCATATTCAAAGTAGATTGAATGTCTCTCAAACAATGCTTCAGCTGCTATGCTCAAAGTGGTTGCATAGACTGCTTTGACCTTGACATAGACGCACATCAAGGCAACTGCCTTTCCCGCAACTTTGTCTGCTACTGATGCGCCTTCAAGCTTGTCTTTCATTTCCTCAACGATCTCCAAGAATGCTGCGACTCCATGTGATTTTGACTCGAAGAGAATATCTTGTTCTTTCACAACACATAGCGTCAGCTTGTTTTCCATGAGCAATCTCTTGGCAATTTTCAAATCGTCAATGTTCATTTGTGCTTTGCCAACCTTGTAGGTGTTGCCCAGAAGCTTACTGTTCTCTTATTGTGAAAAGCAGTTTCTCCGTCATTGAAGCAATCTGTTCGGCAAGCTCTTCGCTGGTCGCGCCTTCCGCCATCTTTTTCATTAGATCGCTGATTACTTTGGGGTTAACAGATATGTTCAATGCTCGGTTTGAATCTTTGACTTTGAAGTCTGCACATATCTCTTTTTGCGAGTTCTCCACAGCAAGTTTCTGATTTCCAATCGTACAGTTTGTTGTGACTTGTATGCCGTCAATTGCGCATGAAAATGGGACAACCAATGGCACCCTCATTGTTACATGGTACGTGGCATTAGTTTCAGCATTGTGTCTTAACAATCTCTTAGCAAGATTCCCCATCCTAACGCCGATGGTAAGAAAGGGGCCCAGATGCCCATGCAGTCTGACAGCATTTCCCAATGCCGATTCAAGTTGTTCTTGTTCAGATGCTTTTTCCAGGTTTCCTCACCTTTGCAATGACAAAGAACATGGCATGTGTTGTTAAGTCAGCTCGAACATCTTGTCGAGCGCTTTTCTTGCTTGCTTAGCAATTGGTTTTGGAACAGTTACCACATGTTTCTCTTCTTTAAGTGAGGTGTAAACTCTCTCTAGAGTGTTCAACTTCATGTTTGGGCACACTGCACCTTCATAAGCCAAGACGAACTTCTTTGACGGATTATCTTTCTTCAACCTGTGCAGGATTCCTTCTTCAGTTCCCACAATGAATGTTTCAGCAGCACTTTCTTTTGCGAACTTGCACATCTGAGACGTGCTTCCGATGAAATCTGCCATTTTCTGCGTTTCGAACGTACATTCCGGGTGAACCATTACCGCGGCCTCTGGATACTGCATCTTCAGTATTGTGATGTCTTCAGGTTGAAAAAGCACATGAGTCGGGCAGAATCCCCAGTCTGGAACAGGAATCACGGTTTTCCCAGTCTTCCTCTGGACATATTCGGCAAGGTTGCGGTCAGGTCCAAACAGCACGGTGTCCCCTTTCAGTGAGGACACAACTTCCACAGCATTGGCCGAGGTGCAGCAAACGTCGCATTGGGCCTTTGCTGCGGCCAAGGTGTTTACGTACAGAACTATTGGTGTCCTGGGGTGTCGCGATTTTGAACGTTTGATCTCCTCGACAGTAAGCATCTGTGCCATTGGGCATCGTGCACCGGGCGTCGGCAACAACACCTTCTTTTCGGGGTTCAATATTGCGGCAGATTCTGCCATAAAATCGACGGCTGAGAAAACTATGATCTTCGCGTCTTTCTCTTCCATCGCTTTCCTGCTTAACTCAATGCTGTCTCCCAAATAGTCTGCTATATCCTGAATCTCGGGTCTCTGATAATTGTGAGCCAATATTATTGCGTTCTTTTCTCTTTTTAGTTTCAATATTTGATCGGCAAGATTCATGATTTCGCCTTTTGAACCGAACGTAAAGGTGTCTAGGCGAATGGAAAGATATATGCATTTAGCCGATGAATCCGACTTTTCATTCTGAAACTCGGTTGCGCCCAAACGATGCAAGAGCCATGGAAAATCTGAAGCTGCAACTAGGTTTCTGAGGCTGTATGTCGAGGGATTCTATGGTTAGGTCAGTCTCTTGTGGACAAGGCTCTCATATGAAAAAGAAGTGTCAATGATAATTGCAGTGGAGTCTTCGTGCTTTCCGGTCGGATTCATGTTGTTTTTTCGTGTCATTTTTCTTCAACCTTTGAGATCTGACTCGTTATATCGCAAGTCTTAATAAACGTGTCTGAGCTGCTGCGCAACAGAAATGCAGGAGATCCAAGACCGTTGTCCGCCGGCTCTCTGAAGTGAGTCTGATGGATGATTCGCGGCAAGAGAAAGCTGGTGCAGCGGGCCGGATTTGAACCGGCGAACCCCTACGGGAAAGGATCTTGAGTCCTTCGCCTTTAACCTAGCTTGGCGACCGCTGCGCCTGTTCCAGAACTACGTCTCCTTTCTTATTAATCATTTTCTCGTGGTTTATAAGGTTGGACTTAAACGTCTAATAGCGTGCAATTAGCCGTGAAAAGCAAGCGGAAAGCATATTTCATTCATGAAAAAGTTTATTAGACAGCTATGTAGTTTACGTTTCTAGCTCTTTAATATTGGCGACCATTTTTCGAGTTGGAATGACCCAACAGACGGAGGAAATTTAAAGTTTGAGAAAACCCGCACCAAACCGTTTCGTCAGCGCAAGCTTAAACGTAGAGTTGCGGGGGTTGGTTGAAATTGACTGAGATATCAAAAGAAGATACCCATCTGTTGCTGAATGCCTTTTTCAAAGACAAAGGTTTGGTTCGTCAACATTTAGACTCTTACAACGAGTTCATAGACCGTGGTTTGCAGGAAGTAATAGACGAAGTCGGCGAAATCCCCATAGAAGTACCTGAGAGCCCGTACAAAGTCAAGCTGGGCCAGATTTGGATAATAGACCCACAGACGAGGATAACAGGGCCATACGCGATTGAAGTTGACGGCACGAAGCATGAGATCTACCCGTTAGAGGCTAGACTTCGTAATCTAACCTATGCGGCGCCTGTGGCGCTCGAGATGACTCCGGTCATCGACGGTCGAGAACAAGACACCGAGCTTGTTTACATTGGCAACATCCCCGTCATGCTCAAGTCGAAACTGTGTTTCCTTTCACAACTTTCAAGAGAAGAACTGGTGGGATGCGGAGAGGATCCTGATGATCCCGGCGGCTACTTTGTCGTTAACGGGTCAGAACGCGTAATAGTCGCAATGGAAGACCTGGCGCCGAACCGCATAATAGTCGATATTGACGAGAAGGGCACAACTCCTGTTTATCAAGCAAAGATATTCTCGACCACTGTAGGTTTCAGGGCAAGGATCGAGCTGAAAATCAAATCCGACGGGGCCTTATATGTTACAATGCCCGGTGTCCCTTCTGAAGTTCCTTTCGTTGTTTTGATGCGGACTTTGGGATTAGAATCTGACAAAGAGATCGCTGAAGCAATTTCTCTTGACAAAGACATTCAAGCCACACTTGAGTCATCCTTTGAAAAGGCTTTGGGCGTTGACACTGCAAAAGACGCAATTCTGTTCATCGGCAATCGTGTTGCACATGGACAGGTAGAAGAATACCGAGTGCAAAAGGCTGAAACTGCCTTAGACAAGAACTTCTTGCCACATATTGGCAGAACTAACGAGAAGAGAAAGGACAAAGCATTATTCTTAGGTGAGATGGCATGCAGGGCAATCGAACTTTCGCTTGGCAGAAGAAAGATTGATGACAAAGACCATTTCAAGAACAAGCGTTTGAGGTTGGCAGGACCATTACTTGCAGATCTTTTCAGAGTGGCGTTCAGAAACCTTACCCGCGACATAAAATATCAGCTTGAACGAATAGGCGTGAAAGGACCAATAATAACGGTCTCTGCGGCAGTGAGACCAGGCATAATAGCCGAAAGATTCCAGCATGCTCTTGCGACAGGAAACTGGGGAAGAGGCAGAGTTGGCATAACCCAGCTTCTCGACAGGACAAACCACATCTCCACTCTAAGTCACTTGCGAAGACTTCAATCACCCCTAAGCCGAAGCCAACCCAACTTTGAGGCAAGAGACCTACACGCAACCCATTGGGGACGCTTGTGCCCCAACGAGACACCTGAAGGCTCAAACTGCGGACTCGTCAAGAACTTGGCTTTGTCAGCGACTATATCGGTAGGCGTGAACGCGGATAAGATAAAGCAGCTTCTGTTCAGCAGCAACGTAGCACCTGTTTTGGAAGCAAACGACGATTTGAAACTCAACGGCGCCAAAGTGTTCGTTGACGGCAACATTATTGGTTATTGCAGTTCTCCTGGCCAGTTGGCTGGCGATCTGAGGGACAAACGGAGAAGAGGAGAAATCTCGACAGAGGTCAATGTAGCCTACTTCTCGAAAGCTCAAGGTGAAAGGGAAGAAATCTACGTTAGCTGCGACGAAGGCAGAGTCAGACGGCCTCTCATAATCGTTGATAACGGTGTTCCAAGGCTTCAGCCTGAGCACGTTGAAAAGGTCGCTACAGGAGAATGGGCTTGGGAAGATCTTGTGAAGAACGGGATTGTTGAATACTTGGACGCTGAGGAAGAGGAAAACGCTTACGTTGCTTTGAACCATGAGGAACTGAGTCATGACCATACTCATCTGGAAATTGCTACGTACACGATTCTTGGGATCTGTGCTTCGACCATACCTTACGCGGAGCACAACCAGTCACCACGCAACTCCTATCAAGCGGCCATGGCTAAACAGGCGTTGGGAGTTTACTCAACCAACTTCCAACAACGTGTAGATTCAAGGTCTCACATTCTGCATTATCCGCAGGTGCCGCTTGCTGAAACAGCGTTGATGGAAACCATGGGCTACAAGTTGCGGCCATCAGGACAGAACTACGTTGTTGCTGTGCTGTCTTTCGAAGGCTATAACATGGAAGACGCATTGGTTTTCAACAAAGCTTCAATAGAAAGAGGCCTGGGACGCTCCACTTTCTTCCGCATCTACGAAGCTGAATGTCGCCAATACCTGGGCGGACTCAAGGACAAGTTCACATTGCCCGAAGCTGGAACACGCGGATACAGAGGCGAACAGTATTACAGGTTGCTTGAACCCGACGGAATAATCGGTTTAGAGTCTGGCGTTGCAGGCGGAGACGTATTGATCGGCAGAATCAGCCCGCCAAGATTCCTTGAGGAATACAAGGAATTCGAGGTCAAAGGACCATCGATGCGTGACACGTCCGTGGACATGCGTCCTTCAGAAACCGGCATTGTTGACGCTATTTTCATTACAGCATCAGGGGAAGGGAGCAAGCTTGTCAAAGTCAGAGTCCGGGACCAACGTGTCCCAGAACTGGGCGACAAATTTGCTTCTCGCCATGGACAAAAAGGTGTCATCGGACTCATAGTTCCCCAGGAGGATATGCCTTTCACGGAAGACGGCATCGTGCCCGACCTGATAATAAATCCGCATGCTATACCTTCGAGAATGACCGTTGGACAGTTCATAGAATCGTTGGCTGGAAAGGTCGCGTCTGCAAGAGGCAAACCTGTTGACGGAACACCCTTCTCAAACGAAGGACCCAGCGAACTCAGAGCAGAACTGATTAAATTGGGCTTCAGCAGCACAGGCGCCGAGGTCTTCTACAGCGGGGTAACAGGGCAAAAATTTGTTGCAGACGTTTACGTCGGTGTTGTTCACTATCAGAAATTGCATCACATGGTTGCCGACAAGATTCACGCAAGAGCAAGAGGACAAGTGCAGATGCTGACAAGACAGCCAACTGAAGGCAGAGCCAGAGGCGGCGGTCTCAGGTTCGGTGAAATGGAACGTGACTGCCTGATCGGTCATGGCGCTACAATGCTTCTCAGAGACAGGCTGCTGGAAGAATCTGACAAGTACACACTCTACATCTGCGAAACCTGTGGACACATAGCCTACTACGACATGAAGCAGAGAAAGTACGTGTGCAAGCTCTGTGAAGACAAGGCGAAGATTTCGCCGGTGATTGTGTCTTACGCCTTTAAGCTTCTGCTGCAGGAGTTGATGAGTCTCTGTATATCGCCCAAATTGGCACTTAAGGAGAAGGCATAGTATGTCGGCAGAAGAAATTGTCAGGAAAGTCGTTGATAAGATAAGCTTCGGCATGTTCTCGCCGCAAGATGTGCGCAAGCTTTCGGTTGTGGAAATTCAAACTCCCGATACTTACGATGAAGACGGTGCTCCGATCTCTGCTGGTTTGATGGATGGAAGGCTTGGGACACTCGAGCCGAGACAGAGATGCAAGACCTGCGGCAACACGGCAATTCGTTGTCCAGGACATTTCGGTCACATCGAACTCGCGGTTCCGATAGTACATATTGAATTCACCAAAATAATATACGACCTGTTAAGAGCCACGTGCCGCAACTGTGGACGCATACTACTTTCAGACGACGTCATAGAGAAAGCCAAGACGAGGGTTCAGAAAACAAAGGAGCTGCTAGGCCTGGTTCCAGATGAAGTTTACAAGGCGATCATGCAGGAAACGAAGAGAAAGCAGTGTCCACACTGCGCTGCTGCGCAGTACAAGATGACTTTTGAGAAGCCGACGAAGTTCAGTGAGCAGATACCTGAAAGCGGTTCAGAACCGTTGACTCCGAGCATGGTAAGAGAAAGAATGGAACGCATCACTGACGATGATCTTGAACTCTTAGGATTCAACCCGAAGGCAGCCCGTCCCGAATGGATGGTGTTGCAGGTTCTACCTGTTCCCCCAGTCTATGTTCGACCTTCAATAACATTGGAATCTGGAATCCGTTCAGAAGATGATTTGACTCACAAGATTGTAGACATCATCCGAATAAACCAGAGACTCAAGGAAAACATGGATGCAGGGGCTCCTACACTCATTATTCAGGACTTATCAGAGCTTTTGCAGTACCATGTGACGACATATTTCAACAACGAAGCCTCAGGAATTCCGCCAGCACGACATCGTTCTGGAAGAGCTCTTAAGACGTTATCACAAAGGTTGAAAGGAAAGGAAGGCAGATTTAGAAGCAACCTTTCAGGAAAAAGAGTAGATTTCTCAGCTAGAACGGTCATTTCTCCTGACCCTAATCTTGACATAAATGAAGTCGGTGTTCCGCTCGAAGTGGCAATGCGGTTGTCGATACCTGAAAAGGTGACCGAATGGAACATCGAAGAAATGCGGAATCTTGTAAAGAATGGCCCTGAGAAATATCCTGGTGTTCTTTACATCATTAGGCCTGACGGTAAACGCATAAGACTGGAATTTGTTGTGGACAGGGAGAAAATTGCTGACGCTATTGAACTTGGGTTCGTTGTTGAGCGGCATCTGAGGAATGGTGATATAGCCATCTTCAATCGTCAGCCTTCGCTTCACCGTATGTCTATAATGGCGCATTACGTTCGGGTTCTGCCATACAAAACGTTCCGTTTGCATCTATGTGTTTGTCCACCTTACAATGCGGACTTCGACGGCGACGAAATGAACTTGCACATTCCGCAGAGCGAAGAAGCTCGAGCAGAAGCGCTATTGTTGATGCAGGTTCAAGACCAAATTCTTTCGCCGAGATTCGGAGGACCGATAATAGGCGCTATCAGAGACTTTATAACGTCTGCATACTTGTTTACGAGAACGTCCACTTACCTGACGAGAAGCGAAGTCAACAAGCTGCTGTTGGCATCGAAATACGATGGCGAAATGCCTCAACCCAAAATCAAAGAACCTCAGCTAATGTGGACTGGAAAACAAATTTTCAGCCTGTTTCTACCTAAGGACATGAACTACGTTTTGAAGGCTAACATCTGTCAAGGATGTACAAAGTGTTTAGAAGAGGAATGCAAGCATGACGCTTACGTTGTCGTGAGGAACGGTGAGCTTGTAAGCGGTGTGATTGACAGGCGTTCGATTGGTGCCGAGCAGTCTGAAAGCCTTCTGCACAGGATAATCAAGGACTATGGCACGCAAGCAGGACGCGAATTCCTCAACAAGATAACAAGAATGTTGAAGACCTACATATCAATGCGCGGCTTCACCTACGCTTACAACGAGCTGGTTTTATCCCCAAAGGCCGAAGACAGAATACATAAGACGATGGAAAGGATCGAGAAGAAAATAGAAGATCTCATAGAAAGCTATCGCAAGGGCACGCTGCCTAGGCTTCCAGGGCAAACATTGGAGGATTCGTTTGAAATATACGTTATGAACGAGCTGGCAAAGGCGAGGGATGAATCTGGCAAGATAGCTGATGAAGATTTCACCTTGGAGAATTCAGGCATCGTCATGACTAGGACTGGCGCAAGAGGCTCAAGCCTGAACATCGGTCAGATAAGCGCTTGTGTGGGACAACAGTCAGTGCGTGGAAAAAGAATACTCCGAGGGTACGTTGACAGAGCTTTGCCGCATTTCCAAGCAGGAGACCAACGCCCCAAGGCAAGAGGGTTCGTGTATTCTTCCTACCAGACTGGACTTGACGTTGTCGAGTTCTTCTTCCACGCTATGGGCGGAAGGGAAGGTCTTGTCGACACAGCAGTTAGAACGCAACAGAGCGGTTACATGCAGAGACGACTGATCAACGCGCTTGAACACATACGTCTTGAATATGACGGAACAGTTCGCAACTCAGCTGGAGACATAATTCAGTTCCAATACGGTGAAGACGGCGTCGACCCGGCTAAAAGCGACCACGGGAAGGCAGTGAATGTAAGCCGTCTAGTTGATCAAATACGAATTGGAAAAGAAAAAGGAAAATCTGCAACAGCTGATTTCATCAAAGGAGAACTGGACAAAGTTAAAGGTCAACTGACACCAATTCTCGTAGAGCAACTGAAACAAAACTTGGCGAAGACAGATTTAGCAAAGTCTGCCGTAGAAAAGGCAATCAACGTCACGGTTGACCGTTACAAGCGTGCATTGATGGAGCCAGGGGAGGCCGTTGGCATAGTTGCAGCTCAATCGATCGGTGAACCAGGCACGCAGATGACTTTGAGAACGTTCCATTACGCAGGTGTGAAAGAGCAGAACGTAACCTTAGGTTTGCCTCGATTGATCGAGATTGTTGATGCTAGGAGAATTCCGTCCACGCCGATTATGAAGATCTATTTGACAGAGGAATTCCGCAAGAGCAAGGAAGCAGCTGTGAAGGTTGCTCGTGAAATCGTTTACACAACTATGGAAAACCTTGCTGAAGCGGTCTATCTGGATCCGATGCATGATGAAATTATAATCGAGCTTGACAAAACGATGATGGAAGACCGAGAAGTGTCTTTGCAGGATTTGAAGGAGAAGCTTGAATTGCCTAATTGCACGATAAAGACGAAGGGCAACAGCATACACGTACAGCCTAAGAAGGTTGAAACGATCAAGAAGTTGCTTGGAAAGGTTTCTGTGTTCCATGTGAAAGGCGTGCCAGGCATAAAGCGTGTGCTGGTTACGGAAGAGCATGGGGAATGGGTTATAAACACTGATGGTTCAAACCTGCCCCGGGTTCTAGAGATTCCAGGAATCGACAGCACGAGAACCACAACGAACAATGTTCACGAAATAGCCAAGACCCTTGGCATTGAAGCATCTAGAAACGCCTTGGTGAATGAGGCCAAAGGCGTTCTGGAAGAGCAGGGATTGGACGTCGACACACGCCACGTTATGCTTGTCGCAGACATGATGACTTCCACGGGTGAAGTGCAACAAATAGGCAGGCATGGTATCAGCGGCAAGAAATCAAGTGTCTTGGCAAGAGCAGCATTCGAGATCACCGTTCCCAACATTGTTGAAGCGGCGGTCAAGGGTGAAAGTGATCCTTTGGCCGGTGTGACCGAAAACGTAATAGTTGGGCAGTCCATACCAATTGGCACGGGACTTGTAGAATTGTACATGTCAACGATTGAAAAGAAGAGTGAGAAGAAGTGATTGACGTAGACAAAGCAATCGCAGCGGCAGTGAAAACCGGTAAAGTATCTTTTGGAGCAAGCTCGGCAGTTCAAAGCGCTCAGACAGGTAGAGCCAAACTCATAATTTTGGCGGCAAATGCTCCCAAGAACGTTCGCGGAGACGTTGAATACTACTCCAAGCTTTCAAAGGTTCCACTAATAATCTATAAGGGATCATCATTGGATTTAGCTGCCACATGCGGCAAACCCTTCACGGTTTCAGCGTTAAGTATAAGAGAGCCAGGCGACTCAGAAATCCTCAAGTTGACGGAGACCGCTGAGACCGACGAATCCGGCGGAGGAAATGAATGACAACTGGAATAAAGTTCACCAGCAACGAGATGCGTTATATCGCATTGTTCGAAAGCATAACTAGTGCCAGCGTCAAAGACTGCATCATCGATGAAGAGCAAGCACGTGTTCTTTATGTCGTGAACGAAGGACAAGTAGGCGTGGCTATAGGAAGAGGCGGCAGAAACATCCACACTCTCGAGAGAATGACTGGGAAAAAACATGAGATAATAGAATATGCTGAGGAGCCTGCACAGTTCATCAAGAACGCTTTGAAGCCGGCAACGGTCAAAGAGGTTCGCATAACGGAAAGACCAGACGGCAAGAGCATTGCTGTCGTGGCTGTTAACCCGAAGGACAAAGGCGTAGCCATAGGGAAGAACGGCAGAAACGCTGAAAGACTACGCTTCCTGGCAAAACGATACTTCGACATACAGAACGTAAGCATAACATAGGATGACAGACGCTGAGATCATGAAACGATTGGCAAAAATATGTGCCCACCTGTTGGTTCTCTTTTTTGCCCTTGTTGGCACAGTCAGAGCGGATGATTTCACACATCAATTCTTAGGCAGCCCACTGCTGATTCTCGTGGCCTTGTTAGTTATTGACGCGATAGCCTTTGTCTTTCAAAAGATACGGCGTTAGCAAGCCGGATTTCCCGTTGGTGCATCGTATTCAGCCGATGTTTTCGTGAGGTGTGATGAAGTGGGGTCGGTGAGCTTCCATTTCGAAGACATCTAGGATAGATTGTCGCATAGAAATTCTCAGCGAGACTTGTTTTCTAATGCGCCGATTAAGCTTTCGTTTCTGCGCTTAGGAGAAGATCGATCAGGGCTTTCTGGTCAACTTCTGCCCGTGTTCTCCAGTCTAAGTACAGTTGTCTATTGTCATCTTGAGTCAGGTATCCGTATCTAATGTATCTTTCAAGGTTGAGTCCGACTTTCCATCCTGGGAGTTTTTCTCGCAATAGCTCCTCAACTTCTTCTCTTGGGGCCTTTCCTTTCTTGGATATTATGTGGGCAATTGCTATTGCGAGCCCTGCGAAGTCGTCGATGCGCCATCCTATCATCTTTGCTTCTTTTGGCACAAGTTCGCCTCGCAGCGCTACATAGAATCTTGCTCTATCAAGTTGTTCTAGTGAGGGTTTCTCTGTTTGCTTTCCTTCTTCGAAAACGGTCTTTACTTCCAAGTCCATGTTTTTCAAATAGTCGTCCATGATTTTCAATACTTTTGGATAGTCGGAACCTAGAGCCTTGCGCAGTTCCCATCCTTTTACCCCTGGTTTTGCGTGTCTCTTGAAAAACAGCAAGTGCGTTGCCCGCTTCAGTTTTGCAGCATAAGTGGCTTTTCTCTTGCTCACTTCAGTTCTCCTCGCTTCCACTTCTGCCACTCGTTGAATGAAACCGAGATCGGTATGGAAACCAGCTGCGTCTTCGCAGATCTGACGACTGGTTTTTCATAAGGCACCAGAAAAGTCTCTTCTTCTAACGGATGTATTTCCAGAGTAGCATAACCATACGTGACAAGAAAGCTTGTCATGAAAGCTCTATCTACTGTCTCATCGTAAGATTCTGCACCGATGAAATCCCAGTACCTGACTTTTCCTTTTTCGCCTTTCTCTTCGACGAAGTTGCTAAGTTCATGCCAAAAGCTTTCCAACTCTTCAGAGAAGGCTCTGTCTCGTAAAATTCTCTCGCGAACAAGTTGTTCACGCGTTGTGGAGCTGGCTTCAACTTCAGCTGGGGGAGTTTCTTTCCACCTTTCTTCCAGCGGGATAAGGCTGTTCCAGTATCTTACGGCTTCGGATAGGCTGTGAAGCGATATCTGTTCCCACTCGATGAGTGGATGCCAGGCTTTGAGGAGGGTTCTGGCGATTTCTGCTTTGTCCATGCGTTTGAGTTTTTCTTCAAGCAGAAACGGGTCTGCGTAGAGTGAGGTTGAACGGTGTTTGACCCATTCGCTTTGAAGTTTGACAACAGAGGCTATGCGATGCAGTGTTTCAGCGTCTAGGCAGAGGTCTTCTGGGATTTTCCATTCTGGAAAGTATTGTTTGACTGTACCGATGTTGGCAGTGATGTCTATTAGGAATGGGTCAAGTGAACGTTCTTCGACTGATTTGCATGTTTCTATTATGCGTTGAAGTTTTTCTCTTCCGAGCTTTTCATATGCTTTTCTAGACTGCATTAGGCTACCTCTCTGATTATCGATTTGCCTTCGATGTTTTGAACGGTGATTATGTTGATTCCTTCTTTTGTGAAGGTTATCTGGCTTGGAGTTATGACTAGGTATTGTGCGTTTGAGTCATTGACTCTTGAGACGAGCATTTGCGCGATGATTTCGCGGTTTTTGGGGTCCATGTGGATGTCGTATTCGTCAACTGCACGGAAAGGAGAACGGACATGCTGCTGCAAAGATAGCAGAAAGCTCATCGTTGCGGTAGTTCTCTCTCCGCCGCTCTGGGTGTAGGCATCGAGCGGAACGGGTTTCCCTCCTTTGAAGCCGACTAGAATTTCGAGTCCAGCTGTTTCTATGTCGTGTCCGTTGGCAAGTCTGACTTCTCCCACGGCTTGGGCTTGGGTCAGGGTTTTCTGGTATTCCAGGTTGACACGGTCGAGAAGGGTTTCTATGACTGTTCGCCATGCCTGCATTCTTGTTTTGACTTCTTCCAGTGTTTTTTCGCGGTTCTCGGCAACAAGCTGGGCTTTCTCTTTCAGCTCCAGATAAAGCTTCGAATAGGACTCATACATACGTTCGACGTCTTCTGAAACGTCTACAAGTGCGGCTAAATGCCCTTCTGTGACACGTATTTCGTCGAAGACTTCGCTTATATCCTTCAGGACGGCAACTCTGGCTCCGACTTGCTCAGCTTTGCTCATCGTCTCACTTAGACGGGTTTTTGCTTCTCTTAGAGATCTTTCCAGCTCTTCAAGATTAGCAGCAGCGTTTTCCGTGCGATACTGTAGCAACGCCAATTCAATTCGAAGGTTCAGGATTTGATTTCCTACCTTTTCGGTTTCTTCCTCCCACTGCTTCGATCTAGTCTCATTCCTCTCTATTTCAGCGTCCAATTTTGAGGTGTGCTCTTTCGAGTTTTGTATTAACTCCTCGAGTTGTTCACTCCTCAGAAGCTTGATCTGCACCGTTTTCTTCGAACCGTGTCCCACTTCAGGTCGTGTGTCTTTGCCGAGTTTTTGGCCAAGACCCTCCAACGATGGTGTTTCTTCCAAGAGTTGTTCATAAAACGAAACTGCTGATGAATTCCCGGCTTTCTGGCGTTCGAAGCTCAGGCGTTCATCGAAAAGTCTCTTCCAGTCATCCTTCAGTTTTCCACGTTCATTTTCTTGGTTCTGCAGGTCATTCTTCATCGAGTTTGTCTGTCGTTCGATCTGGCTGAGGATGTCTTGTTGCTTTTTCTTGTCATTTTCCAGTTGTCTGACTGTCTCTTCCCTTCTTGCCACTTCTGCCCATGCAAGTTCTCTTTCCAAGAACCTTCTTTTTGACTGCAGTTGCTTCTTCTCTTGGTACCTGTCATACTGTTCTCTCCAGTAATTCAGTGTCTGTTCAGCTGACTCGAGAAGTTTGCTCATCGACTCTTCTTGACTCAGTATGCGAGTCAGCTTCTTGTGTGCCTGCAACACGTTTTCACGATAGGGTTCAAGTCCAACAGCTGCCTCAACCATTCGCAACTTTTCCTGTACAGAAAGCACAGTCAATTGCTCAACCATGTTTTGATGCATAATGATGAGTATATTATCCGGGTCAACACCCAACTTTCCCAAGAATCTTTCAACATCTTGCTTCGTGACAGCCCGGTTTTCAAGCGAGAACCAGTAGGTTCCATCTCTCCGCAAGACACGCGTGAGAAAAATCTGGTCTTTGTTGTATCTTGGAACGGGCCTGTTTCTTCCCTTTCTTGTATTATCCAAAACCAAGGTGACGCGGGCCTGATCTTTGCCCCATCGGATAAGGTCGCTCAGCTTCTTCGACCGTTCCGTGTAAGACTGCCCCAGAGCCACAGAAATAGCCAGCAAAAGTGATGATTTTCCAGAACCGTTTGGTCCACAGACAACGTTGACACCTGATTTGAAAGGTACCCTAGCATATTCGTAACTCATGAAGTTCTCTAGGATTACCTCTTGAATCAGCATCGATGGTTTTTCCTCATCGGGTAGGCTATAGAGGTGAAAATTCTATTATTAAAACACTTAGGACAAGGGGAAAGACTTCTTACACACTAAATCTTCTTTTTTCAACATGAAATAGTTCAAATTCTCCTCGGAGTATTCACCTTTTCCAGTTGTTGCGCGCACTGTTCTATGGCACTCCAAAATGATAATGTATGGGATACTCTTTTTCACTCATGGCTTGTTCCTTCTTCTCTTTTAGTTTATTATAGAATTCGATGTAGCCACAGTCTTTGAAGTAGAAAGGAGTGATTCTATCGCCGTCGACATCGCCCTTCTTTGTTAAGCGAAAAACACCCCCGTAAACGAATAGCCCTTTGTCCCGCTCCATTTCTCCACCGCACTTGGGACGTTTTTTTACTTCGCTCATGGTGCTAACCAAGTTGAAAATTGCATAGACATCATGATAACAGTATCGCAGACGAGAGGGTAATCGTGGCTAGACTCTAATTCAGTATGGTTCGCGCGCTACTGGACTTGTTTTTCGATCAATGTTGGATGAACTAGTTGACGGCAATGAGGGCAATGTACTAATGCCTTGTCTCCACTTGATCTCCAATCTTTGTGGCAGAAAGGGCAGCGATACCACACGATCTTTCCAGGCAGAAAAAACCATTGTACGCTCAAGACATACACTACAACTGCTGAGATGAGCATAACATCGCCTAAGACAACGAGGTATATCAGTTTGAATTCAACGCCCGAAATGAAATCCAGTTTTTCTGTCCACAGAAGCTTCATAAAAGTTGAAAAAGGATCCTTAACCGAAGAAATCTGTGGCCAAGTCTTCCACAACGTCATTAGAAGCGCAGTTGTCCCTGCCAAAGCTAAGATTAAGCTGAGGGCATATGCGGACCTTTGCCTACGGAGAATCCTCATTATACATTCTCCGCTTCACGTCTGCCATTTTTGTTTTATTAGAATTATGAATCCAGTGTACAAACGAGCAATCTACATTCTGCCTGCACGCGCTCCGGGAGCCTCGAATGCTAGTATCTAGCCTATCCTTTTTCCACCTAAGTCCACGGTCTGCCTTGGTTGCTCATCTGAACAAAGACTGTAAGAATCCGTCCTTCCTTTTTCCGTTCAGTCTGCTTAGTTTTTCGCCAATTTCGTCCTTTGTAACCCGTGTGGAATCCTCAAGCACTCCTATCGTTACAGTCTCCTCTGCCGGCTCTTCTTGCGTTGTTTCATGTTCTTCTGATGCAGCTTCATCTGCTGGTTCAGCATTCTCTGTTTGCCTTGCTCCGCAATATTGACACTCTTCCGAAGCAATGGGAATGTCTTTTTCGCATTCGACACATTTCTTGAGGTAACTCTTTGATGTAGCCTCTTCTGTAGATGCAGAGTTTTCCTGACTCTGCGAAAATTGGCCAAATTTCTGTCCTAGTTCATCTACGACAGATTTCAGTCGAGATATATCCTGGCGTCTAGTCTTGTTTTCGTTCTTCAGTCGCTCCATTATTTTTTGTTCAAGCTCTTTCACATTCTCTTCTAGGTTCTTTTGTTCTTCTTTCAAAGTACGGGATTCATCTTCTAGTTTTGCTCTTTTGTCTTGAAGATCCTTGAGTTCTTTAGGCATGCTCAATTCAAGTCACCAAAGAACCAACGGTTGCATTCATGAATAACAAGTTTATGAAGGTATGATCTATATTCAAGATAAACACGCTTGTTCCAACATCTAGCCTACCCTTTTTCACTTCAAAACCCCTAGCCAAGTGATATATGAAACCCTAACTTGTCAAGAAAGAAACATCATTTCGTCACTCATGACCTAGCACTTCCGCCTAACTTTCGTTCAATGCCAGCCCCGAAAAGTGCAAACACGAGTACTACGGTCAGATAAACGGCCAAATCCTGCAATGTAAAATGACAGTTCTGCCGAGCATGGGGCGAGATGGTGAACACACTCATTGGGAATGTGAACAGTAAGCGTGCGCTGCCGACTAAATTTCTGTGGAAGTTGCACGAGACTGTTGGAGATTATAGTTGTTAGTTACGTCGAGAATCTCTTTTTCCGCTATCGCATAAACCAAGTTCACTTCTTTTTCCCATTCTATTACGTACATCAATGGTTGATTCACTCTTCTCTCTGTCGGGTCTACATGCATCCAGGCGCCGTCGATGAGTATTTCGTTCCACACGTGGTCTCCAGTTGCTTTTTTGGACTTTTCCTTGAGCTCGGAACAGTCAATGACTATTCGGCTCTCGTAGTTGTTGGCTAGAAGCAATCCGTTGTAGAGTAATGCGAATTCTCCGCATCTGCCCTTGGCTTGAAGAATGATGTCTATTGGCATTTCTGCTCTTGGTTTAGGCAATTCTCCTTTTGTGTATTCAAAGTGCTGGTGCTCCCAACCTAGAAGCTGTTTCCAGTCTGAGCCTTTGATCGGATCGTGAAGAACTTTTTCAGCATAGGTGCAGAGTTCTTGCCTGTAATCTGGTGTCGCCATTCTATCATATCGTTGCCTATAGACCTTGACAATCGCGGGATACGACGGTTCAGGAGTTGCCTGCAAGCAGATCACGCAGACACTGTTCGCCATCTTGCTTTTCAGTTTTGTTTATATGGAATCTAGATTTGCTATGTTCTGACGTATGTGTATTATCTTGCAGTTTTCGGGCGGTAAAGCTAAAAGTTCTTAAGCGCACCGTCTAGACTAGGAACTTGGTGTTCTGGAATGGTCGTTGCAGGAAAGGTTTTTAAGCTGTCAGAACCGCTTGCCACAGCCGAGATTGCATCGAGGCTTGAAGGCTACCATGCTGAAGAGGCCTATGAAGAGGCTGACTGCAAGTTCACGCTTCTAACCGAGGTTGCAAGTCTGCTTCCGAAAGGAAAAATGGTGAGGGGAATTTACTCTCATGACTACGTGACTCAGGTTTTCCACAGGGGCAAGATTATACCAACACCTCGGACGGTGGAAGCGCTGTTCAGCTTCTCTGAACATGAAGGCACGACGTTCCTGACAATAGTTGAGAAAAAACGTGTGGCAAATTTCATAGCGAACAAGCTGAGCGAAATACTTTTTCAAAAGGCAGGCGAAGTTCTGGAAGCTAGAATATCTCCCGAAACGCTGAAGAAATTTCACCTTAAGAACGCAGAGGACACAAAGATTACATTTTTCGATAACGTCGACATTCCGAACGTCGATAAATTGTCGCTTTATGGGCCTGACCTGATAAATACGTCGCTTTTCGAAGATTACGGCAAGCACGGTGACCTGTGGTATGTGGTTGCTAGATCGAAAGAATATGGCTATGTCGTAGGTCTCACGCGGGATGCTTCAGTAACCATATTCAACCTAGGCGAGAAAGAACCTTATTTGGAGTACGTTGCCAAAGAAATCTACCCTCTTGCATTAGAACAAGAGAAATAGGCGCTTTTCCTCATGCAGTGTGCGAAATTCTAGTACTCGATTCCTTTTCGGGCTTTGAAACCCTTGTTGTAGGGATGCTTGACTTCAACCATTTCTGTGACTAGATCGGCTGCCTCAATTATTTCCTTCGGCGCTTTGCGTCCAGTCAATACGAGTTCGGTTTGAGCTGGCTTGTCCTTGATGAGCTGTAAGACTCTTTCAGTTCTTATCAGCTTGAGGTTTAAGGCAACGTTGACCTCATCTAGTACTATCACGTCGTATTCACGGCTTTTGACAGCTTCTTCAGCTGTTTTCAGGGCTTCTTCCGCTAGGTCAACGTCCTCTTTGTCAGGTTTCTTTTCAGATACGAACTTGCCTCTGCCGAAAGCCTTCAATTTGAGACCTGGAAGCTTGTCTGCTACGTAGAGTTCACCATAGTCAAAGCCGCCCTTGATGAACTGGATTATGCAGACTTTCAATCCTCTGCCAGTGGCTCTTAGTGCCAGCCCGAAGGCGGCTGAGGTTTTTCCTTTTCCGTTTCCTGTGTAGACTTGAACAAATCCCTTTTCAAGCTTCATCGTTCGCAACCTTCTTGAGGAGTCTTCGGGCTGCAGAAGCAGGATCTGTTTTCTTTTCCATAATCTCATGGATAAGCTCGTCGAACTTGCCCTCTTTCTTAAGCTCTTCTATGAGTGAGCTTGTCACTTTTTCTCTGATGGCTTCAACAAGTTCTGTCTCGGCTTTGCTTCTCAGTGAGGTTCTTCTGCCTTCAAGGTTGCCCTCTAGGAAACGTCTGTGCTCCTCAATTTTCTCAATGAGTTCTGGAATACCTTCGCCAGTCAGGGCTATAGTCTTGAGCACGGGTGGTTTCCATGGGTTCTCTTTGTTGTTCATCTGTAGGTTTGCTTGAATATCCATTACAGCTTTGTTTGCGTTTTCACGGTCTGCTTTGTTCACGACGAAGATGTCAGCTATTTCCATGATGCCTGCTTTTATTGCTTGTATTTCGTCTCCAAGGCCTGGCGCATGGACGACGACTATTGTTTGTGCAACTTTGATGATTTCTACTTCTGATTGTCCTGCGCCAACGGTTTCGACTATAACTATGTCTTTTCCGGCAGCGTCAAGGATTCGCGCTGCGTCTTTTGTTGCTTTGGCTATTCCGCCTGCGTAGTTGCGGGTTGCCATGCTGCGTATGAAGACGTCCCTGTCGGTGCTGAGTTCTTGCATGCGTATTCTGTCGCCCAGAAATGCTCCTCCTGAAAACGGGCTTGTGGGGTCTACAGCGACCACGCCTACCGTCTTGCCTCTGCGCCTGTATTCTTTCACGAGTTTTTCGATTAGTGTGCTTTTTCCAGCGCCGCCTGCGCCTGTTATGCCTATCATGTGGGCTTTTCCAGTGTGGGGGTAGATCTTGGCGATTAGTTCGTGAGCTTCTGGTTCGTTGTTTTCAATGATTGTTATTGCTTTTGCTATGCTTCTTCGGTTTCCAGCAAGAACGCCGTTGGCTATTTCTTCGGCTTTCGTCAACGCCTAAGCACATCTTTACGTTTAGCTTCTTTTTGGAAGGTTCTCCTTGACGTAGCGTATTATCGTTTCCGTCGTGGTTCCAGGTCCGAATATTTCTTTTATTCCGAGCTTTTTCATTTCAGCCATGTCTTCTTGTGGGATTATGCCTCCGGCAAAAACCATTACGTCTGTCAAGTCTTGTTCTTTGAGAAGCTTCATTATTCTTGGGAACAGTGTTTTGTGCGCTCCTGAAAGGATGCTTAAGCCTATTACGTCGACGTCTTCTTGAAGTGCGGTTTCGGCTATCTGCTCAGGAGTCTGTCTTAGGCCTGTGTAGATGATTTCCATTCCTGCGTCTCTAAGTGCTCTTGCAACTACTTTTGCTCCTCTGTCATGGCTGTCTAAACCTGGTTTGGCGATTAAGACTCTGATTTTTCTTCCTTTTTCCATATTTTCTTCCTTCTAAATTATGATTAGCTCTTTGTATTCTCCGTAAACCTGACGCAACACTTCGCAGATTTCGCCCAAGGTTGCATAGGTTTTTACGGACTCTATTATTACGGGCATGAGGTTTTCATCTTTTTCTGCTGAGCGGCGGAGCTTGTCGAGATTATCTTGAACTTTCTTCTTGTCTCGTTCGCGTTTCAGCTTTTGGTGGTTGGCAAGCTGTTTCTTCTCAACTTTCGGGTCTATTCGCAAGAGTTTTATCGGGTTTTCTTCTTTTTCGATTTTATAATCGTTCACACCTACAATCGTGCGTTTCATCTCTTCAATTTCTCTTTGATACTTGTAAGCACTGTCAGCGATTTCTTTCTGGAAGAATCCTTTCTCTATTGCTGCTATTGCGCCACCCATTTCATCGATCTTTCGAATGTATTCGAAGGTCTTTTCTTCCATCTCGTTCGTCAAGGCTTCGATGTAGTATGAACCTGCCAAGGGGTCTATTGTGTGTGTGGCGCCGCTTTCGTGGGCTATTATCTGCTGTGTTCTCAGGGCGACTCTTACAGCTTCTTCACTTGGTAATGCCAAAGCTTCATCGAACGAGTTCGTGTGCAGTGATTGGGTGCCGCCTAGGACGGCAGCTAGCGCTTGAATTGTGGTGCGTGTTATGTTGTTCAGTGGCTGTTGAGCTGTGAGCGTGCAGCCTGAAGTTTGAATGTGCATGCGCATCCACATGGATCGTGGGTTTTTGGTGTGGAAGCGTTCTTTCATCAGTTTTGCCCATATTCTTCGGGCAGCTCTGAACTTGGCTACTTCTTCGAAGAAATCGTTGTGTGACGCGAAGAAGAATGAAAGTCGATGGGCGAAATCGTCCACTTTGAGTCCTCTTTCCATTGTAGATTCAACGTAAGCTATTCCATCATAGATTGTGAAAGCAAGTTCTTGAACGGCGTTGGCGCCGGCTTCTCTTATGTGGTAACCGCTGATGCTTATCGGGTTCCACCTGGGCAGATGCCTTGCACAGTATTCTATGATGTCTGTCGTGAGCTTCACGGCGGGTTTCGGCGGGTAAATGCAGAGTTTCTGTGCAAAATACTCTTTCAAATTGTCGTTCTGAGTGGTTCCGCCCAACTTTTCTCGTGGTACACCCTGTTTGTCTCCAACTGCCACATACATGGCCAGCAGCATGGCTGCAGGTCCGTTGATCGTCATTGACGTTGTTACTTTGTCGAGTGGGATTCCGTCTAGAAGCATTTCCATATCTCTTAGTGAGGCGACAGCCACTCCGCATATGCCTACTTCACCCTCTCCCATAGGATGATCCGAATCATAGCCCATTATGGTCGGATAATCAAAAGCAACGCTCAACCCAGTCTCGCCTTCTTTCAGGAGATACTTGAAGCGCCGGTTTGTCTGCACCGCTGTGCCGAACCCTGAAAACTGACGCATAGTCCATAGACGTCCACGGTACATTGTGGCGTGCACACCGCGCAGAAACGGATATTCGCCTGGAAATCCCATGTCGCGCACGTAGTCCATTGATTGGACGTCTTCAGGCGTGTACAAACGCTTCATCAACATGTTAGAAGTATTGCGAAATTCGCCCTTCCTTTCTTTGCACTGTTTTATCCAGTTTGGCAGGGTCGTTTGCTCCCAACGCTCCCGCTCTTTCTTGAATTCATTAATCTTCTTTTCATCAAACATTGTCATATGCTGTCCTCACTGAAGTAATGCGGGTTGTTTCAAATTAACATATCAGCATTAAGCCTAAAAAGATATTTTCTTATCGGTTCAAAATACAAGTTCTTATTTAGCAACGATGCAGAATATGATTCGATGCGTGGGACTGATTTTATGAAAGTGCTCGGAATAGTTGGCTCAATGAGAAAGAAAGGCAGCACAGGGCGCTTGATAACTACAGTTCTTGAGTCGGCAAAAAAGGTGAATCCGAAAATTGAGACAAAGACGTTGTATATATCTGACCTAAAGATTGAAGCGTGCCGCGCATGCTATCAAAAATGTTCAAAAGAGCCCTACAAGTGCGTCATAGAGGACGACGATTTCCAAAGTGTTCTTGAAGATATGAAGACCTCTCAGGCGATAGTGATCGGTTCACCTCTGTATTACAAGATTCCTTCACGGTTGACAGCGTTGATGGAGAGACTTGCCTGTCTATCCTATTTTTATGAAATGAACGGTTTCAAGGAACCGCATCCTTTGAACGAGAAACCATGTGGTTTGGTTGCCGTTTCTGGGGGTGACGATCCACATCCCGTATTGGAATATCTTCTCAGCTTCGCCCTGTCTCTGAAAATGAAACCTGTCTTCATGAAGTCTTACCCCTATTACGGGGTCGCTGGAAAAGGCAAGATTGATGAAGATGAAGATTTGAAGCCTATTGAGAACGCCAAGATTCTCGGACAACTACTGACGAGAGCCGTAAAAAAGGACAGAATGAGCGGTCGTCATTGAGTCCTGCGTTCAAGCCAAAAAAGCGAATCGTCAAAGCGCCCGTCGAAGTAGTTGATTACGATCCACATTGGCCAAAGTTGTTCGACAGAGAGAAAGCTCAAATTCTGAGTGTTATCGGAAATAGGGTCACTGCCATCGAGCATGTTGGAAGCACTGCCGTTCCAGGGTTAGGTGCAAAGCCGATCATTGACGTCATGGTCGGCATACATCGTCTCATCGATGCCAAAGACTGCATCAGACCACTTGAGCGCATAGGTTACGAGTACGTTCCAGAGTATGAGGCTTCAATGCCTGAAAGACGCTATTTTCGCAAAGGCCCGAACGAACCGAACAAGCATTATCACTTGCACATGGTCGAACATGGCAGTGAATTCTGGAAGCGTCACCTGCTCTTTCGAGACTACCTGCGAACGCACCCTGATACTGCTTCTGAATATTACGAGCTAAAAAGACAATTGGCTACCAGATATCGCCTGAACCGTGAAGCTTACACCGACGCCAAAACATTCTTCATCGAATCCATCGTCTCAAAAGCGAGCGCAGAAAAGTAGCGTGCGTTGCCTTTAGAATCCAAGTCGAAGACTAGTCAAAGACTAAAGGACGGTATCTGTTGCAGTGAAAGCTTGAAAGTGAAGTTGCAGGGTGTTTTTTGGCTGGAAATCATTCAAAGCCTAAATTCAGCAGGCCTGCCCTTCTACACTTCGAGCAATGATGCTGCCGCTGAAAAACCCCATCCGTAACCAACCATCAAAACTATGTCGCCTTTGGACAAGTTGCTTGTCTTGACTATTCTTTCAAGAATGAATGGCAGGCTTGCCCCGGAGAGGTTGCCGTGCTCCCTGAGCACATCATGCGATTCTTCCAGTTTTTCAGGATCGACTCCATGATGTTCTGCCAAAGCATCGAGTATCTTCTGGCTTCCCGTGTGAACGGCCCACTTCATAGAAGCCTTGATCGTGCTTTTGGTCTTCTTTCCCAAAAGCCTCTTCAAAGCTAAACCCGTATACTTGACTCCAAGGTTCGGAATCTCCTTGTCAAGATAGGAATGAAAGCTGAACTTGAAAGGCTCTGGCAGCGAGGAAAGCCTGGAATATCCAGCAAGATAATCTCTCTCTTCAACGTTCGTAACTTCAACCGTCTTCCTAACAGCCAAACCTGGATCACTGTTTGACACGACAGCCGCGACTACTGCATCCCCAAAAAGAAAATACTCCATCGTCGCTATCCATTTTCTCAGTTCCAGTTGCCGTTTGGTTTTGTCCTTAATCTGGCTGATCTGACTTATTTCTAGAACATCTCTCATGCCCCGAATCTGGTTCTGGAACCAGTATGAACTCACTCCGGAGACACAGATCAAAACATTGTCTTTAGGATGTGCTGCCAAGTGATCTTCTGCAAGCTGCAAAGTCTTAGGAAAAGCCGTGCTGGCAGTTCCCTGCACATTCACGTGCTTGATATACGCGTCAAAGCCAACTTTCCTGACTAGAAGTTGGCTGAGTCCAGGGCTTAGAATTGGATTCACGTCGTAGGCTGCAACAAAGTAACCTATTTTTTTAAGGGAGATTCCCGTCTTTCTCATAGCGTCCTCACTGGCTCGGACGCAAAGGTC
>JBGOYH010000004.1:0-33754 GCA_041479575.1 Bathyarchaeia archaeon | reverse complement strand
TCTATGGCTAAGACTTGGACGACGAGGAGTGGAAGAGGTATTCCCAGCACGGCGTAAAGCACGTAGGGGATGAGTTCGGCCCAGTTGTGTGAGAAGACGTACACGACGAATTTTCTGAGGTTTTCATAGATTGTGCGACCAGACTCGATGGCTTTCACTATTGAGGCGAAGCTGTCGTCGAGCAGAACCATGTCGGCTGCTTCTCTTGCAACGTCGGTGCCTGAGATCCCCATCGCTATTCCTATGTCTGCTTCTTTCAGTGAAGGAGCGTCGTTTGCTCCGTCTCCAGTGACGGCTACGATTTCGCCGTGTTGTTTGAGAGTTTTGACTATTCGGAGTTTCTGTTCAGGTGAAACGCGTGCAAAGATTACATCGCCTTTTTTGACTTCGTCGTAGATCTGCTGGTCGCTTAGGGGTTCCATGTCAACGCCGCGGATTATGTGGGGGTTGTCGGATGTTGCGATGCCGACTTCTTCAGCTATGGCTTGTGCTGTTGGACCGTAGTCGCCGGTGATGATCGTGACTCCTATTCCTGCCTGTTTGGCTAGCTTCACTGCTTCAGCGACTTCTGGACGTGGAGGGTCTTTCATAGCGGCAAGCCCAACGAGAACCATATCCTTTTCCGCTACGTCCTTGACGTTTGAAAATCCGTTTTCGGGAAGTTCTGCGTAAGCCGTGGCTATGACGCGTAGACCTTCATCAGCAAAATCACGAAGTCTTCTTTCTGCAGAAGACAAGTATTCCTTTGTCAGTATCTCTATTTTGTTACCGATCACTATTCTGTTACATATTGAGAGGATGCTTCGAGGTGCTCCCTTGGTGTAGACACAGATTTTGTGATCGTATTTGTGGACTGTGGTCGTTCTTTTGCGTTTGGAATCAAACGGTATCACGTGAACCATAGGTTTTTCAGCAATCAGGCTCTGCACGATTAGCCCATACTTCAGTGCAGTGACGAGTAATGCGCCGTCGGTTGGATCTCCCACTACGCTCCATGACTTGTTTCTGTCGGATGGCGGTTCGACTTTGGCGCTATTGCAGAGTGCAGAGATTTCAAGCAGCTTCTCCACAGTGCGTGATTCTTCTTTTGCCAAGGGCTTGTCGCTTGAGGTGAAGTTGCCTATTGGGTTGTATCCGACGCCGGAGACTTTTATGATCTTGTCTTGCACCCAGATTTTGTTGACGGTCATTTCACCTTTTGTGATGGTTCCGGTTTTGTCGGTACATATCATCGTGACGCTGCCGAGCGTCTGGACTGAAGACAACCGTTTTACCAATACGTTTTGTTTGACCATTTTCAGAACATTTATTGCCAAGGCACTTGAAACCGTGACTTGCAAGCCTTCTGGAACCAACGCCACCATCACACCGATCATGAAGAGAATACTAGCGTACAAGGTTGCATGAAGCCAGATCACGCTTACAAGAAAGAAGATTGCTCCAACGGTTATGGCTAGAATGAAGTCATATTTTGCTGTATAGGCGATTTCCTTCTGTAGAGGGCTCGGCTCTTCAGATATTTCTTGGGTCAAGCTTGCGATTTGTCCGAACTTGGTGTCCATTCCAGTTTTGATGACTACTGCTCTGCCCTGTCCCTTTGCGACGCTTGTGCTCATGAAAACGAGGTTTTGCACGTCTAGGTATGTGGTGTCTGTGATCTCTACTGGTTCGACTGTCCGCGGTTGTGGTTCAGATTCGCCTGTTAAGGGAACGTTGTTTGTCCACAGCTCATAGGCTTCGAACAGTCTGGCGTCCGCTGGAACTCGATCGCCTTCTTCTAAGACTATTATGTCGCCGGGAACAAGATCCTTGACAAGTATTTTCTTGAGTTCACCGTCGCGCATGACTTTGGCGTACTCGGGCATCCAGCTCTTCAATGTCTCCATGGCTTTTTCTGCTCGCCATTCCTGAAAGAGGCTGAAAACAGTGTTAACCAAAACGACGGCAAGTATGATAATGCTCATTTCAAACATGCCGCCGAAAGCTGCAAGCAAGCTCGCAAAAAGCAGCAACACGGCGAACAGGTCTTTCAAGTTTCTAAGAAACCTGTAAGCCACGGGTAGATGTTTTTTCTCAAGAAGTGTATTGGCGCCGTATTTGATAAGGCGTTTTTCAGCCTCTTCAGTGCTTAATCCGTGTGGCGAAGTCTGCATTAACTCGAAGACTTCTTCAACCTGCAGAGCAACGGCATCTTTCAACAAAATCACTTACCCTAAAAATCCTGCGAAGACTGTGGGAGTTAGAATTCTTTGAGAAAGGATTTCTCGTTCATGCTGTCTGCTGCGAGAATGCGGATGTACGGAATGCTTGTGTGCAGCAATGTTCTCTTCAATATGAACATATTTAACCATCTGTGCTACGCGTGAGGCTCGTGGTACATTCGATTTTTGGTTGAGCCTCACGGTTTTGCTGTTCACAATGCCAATGGCTCACATTTAAGCTGATCGGAGCGTTTGATGCAATTCTGAGTTAACAAGACAAGCGGCGGTGTTTGTGTTGACTGCCGGGAACATGTTGTTCATCATAAAATGTGTTATTGTTAGACTGTCACTTCTTTGGATTTCTTACCACTCATGTATCCTATGTCTATTCTGCCCATGACCGTATTCTTCAATTTGTCAAGGTTCAGTTTAGCCATGAGGGCTTCTGGGTTCTTGTCAAGTTGTTTCATCATGCATTCGATGGCGCGGCGTTTTTCTTCAAGGTTTTCGACTAAAGTGATTTTTCCAGAGAAGTGGACGGAAGCGTAAAGGTGGGTGCATTCGCCTTCAGAATAGCCATGGTCTAGAAGTGCTTGCCCCCATGTGCTGTTGTTTGATTTCAGATAGTGAAGTTTCTTGCCTTCTTTTGCGCAGTGAAAGTACAAGCAGTTGTGTTCCTCGTCATAGCCGTGGCTGAGGGATACCAGGTAGGGCTGGTTATCCGCAGAGAGAGCGATTGTGATATACTTTGTAGTTTTGAGTATCTTCTTCAGGGCATTTACATCGGTTATTTCTTTGTCTTTGCGTCTAAGGTGGAATGTCATACCAAAAGGTGCGGTTCAGGCAGTCTATTAAATTTTGGGCAAGCGTTGTTTTTCCTGTAAATCTTAAATGGTCTGACATCGAATAAGCGGTTTAGTGGTCAAATGAGCGAGAATCATGCTTTTGTCATGATGATTAAGGAGAAATACTGGATCGAATATCGCAATCGCCACCAAGATGGAGAAAAGACTCATTCTTACGTGGGAAGAGGAGCGGCGCCACCAAAGGGCACGCAAATTCTGCTGTTTTATGTCAGTAAACCAGTTAAGAACCTTGGTGGTTACGCAGACTTTGTTGAACGCAAGTTCGGAACCCCTGAAGAACTCTGGAGCAAGTATGGTGATGAGTCAGTCCTCAAGTCAGAAGAGGATTATGAAGAATTCGTTGGAACAGCGCAAAATGCCTCTTTCATCAGGTTCAAAAACCTGCATGAAGCCGCCAATCCAATACCCCTAGGCAACCTGCTCATGCTGCTGGGGGTCAAGAGGCTTTCTCGAAAAGGTTTCTACGTGAACAAAGAGACAGCCGCCAAGCTGATTTCGTTGATGGAATAGGTTTGAAGAGGCCTAATTGGATTCGCTGACATTGTTGGCATGGTCGGCAAAAAGTTAATAGGTCGCCGTTTTTACATGCATGTAGCTTATCTTTGGGCAGTTGGAAACAAGAATGTCTGGTTTGATTAAGATAGCGTTCCTAGCGAGTTGCATTCGCGTTAGGCACTCTTATGCTAGAGTAAAGAAGGTTTGACGATGGTAAAGTATAGGCAGACTGAAGAAATTCAGAAGTTGATGAGTTATACTGAAATGATTCGTAACACGAGCATTATCGCTCATGTTGATCATGGGAAGACTACTCTTTCAGACAGTCTTCTGGCTGCAGCCGGCATAATCAGTGAGCAGAGGGCTGGGCAGCAGCTTGCTTTGGATTCTTGGGAGCTTGAGCAGAAGAGACAGATGACTGTTTTCGCTTCCAACATCAGTTTGGTTCACACTTTGAAGGGTCAAGACTACTTGATCAACTTGATTGACACGCCTGGACATATTGACTTCAGCGGTGCAGTGACTAGAAGCCTGCGTGCCGTTGACGGCGCGTTGGTTGTGGTTGATGCGGTTGAAGGGCCAATGACTCAGACTGAGACGGTTTTGATGCAGGCTCTTAGAGAAAGGGTGAAGCCGATTCTTTTCATTAACAAGGTTGACAGGCTTATCAAAGAGATTAAGCTGACTTCAGAGGAGATACAGAAGAAGTTCGTCAAGATAATTGCCAGGGTTAACGATTTGATTGAAAAGTATGCTCCGCCTGAGCATAAGAAGGATTGGCAGGTCAAGGTTGAGAATGGTTCAGTTGCGTTTGGTTCGGCGCTTCATAAATGGGGGTTAAACCTGCCACACATGAAAATGAAAGGTGTAACCTTCAAGGACATCATCGACGCTTATTCAGGAGAAAAGATGGACATTGACCGAAAAGTCGACGCCTTAAGTAAGAAAGCGCCGTTGGCTGAGCCTATTCTGGACATGTTTGTTGAACACTTGCCCAACCCATTAGAGGCACAACCGTACAGGCAGAGCCAGATTTGGCCAGGCGACCCGAACAGTGAGGTTGGCAAAGGCATGGCTAAGGTTGATCCGAAGGGGCCGCTTTTGATGTGCATCTCGACGATTGAAGTTGACACTCACAGTGGAGTTGTTGCCATTGGACGAGTCTTCAGCGGTACGGTTGAGAAGGGTAAGATGGTTCAGCTGATTACAGCCAGGGCGAAAGGGCCGATTCAGCAGGTTTACATGAGTATGGCTGCTGACAAGGTGATTATCGATAAAGTTCCAGCTGGAAACATCGCTGCGGTTTCCGGATTACCGTCAATGCATGTTGGTGAGACTGTTGCTGAGGACGGGGTGGAGACACATGCGTTTGAAGGGTTGAAGTATGTTTCAGACCCTGTGGTGACTGTTGCTGTTGAGCCGGCTGATGTTAAGGATTTGCCGCTTTTCGACAAGGTTATGCATAAGTTGACGACTGAAGACCCGAACTTGCATTTTCTCATTAACAAGGAAAGTGGAGAGTATCTGCTTAGCGGCATGGGTGAATTGCACTTGGAGATTACTGCTTATCGAATGCAGGAAGCAAAATTGAAGGTGAAGATCAGTAAGCCTATTGTGATTTATCGTGAAACGATCAGCCGCGACTACCAGGGGCCGGCGATAATGGGCAAGAGTCCAAATAAGCACAATAAGCTGTGGGTGACGATTCAGAAGTTGCCTGAAGAGGTCATTGAAGCTATAAAGGCTGGGAAGATTTCTGAGATGCAGACGCGGGATGATAGGGTGAAGGCTCTTAAGGGGTTCGGTTGGGAGGCAGATGATGCTAAGAGCGTTGTGGCTATTGAGGGCAATAACATCCTCGTGAACAGGATAAAGGGAAGGCAGTATGTTGAGGAGATTATGGATCATATTAAGTCTGGTTTCCGTGAGGCAACGTTCACTTCGGTTTTGGCGAAGGAACCTGCTTATGGGTTGAAGGTGAATTTGGAGGATGTTACTGTTCATGAAGACCCGGCTCATCGGGGTCCTGCGCAGATTTTGCCTATGACTTGGCGTCCGATTTGGTGTGCTTTCCTGTTGAGCGAACCGAAGGTTCTGGAGCCGTTGATTAGTTTTGAATGTAAGGTGCCGAACCAGTTTGTGAGCAGTGTCATTGCGACGGTCCAGAAGCGTAGGGGCAAGATCTTGGATATGATTAACGAGGAAGACATGATCATAGTTAAAGCGGAAATGCCAGTGTCTGAGTCATTCGGTTTGGCTGAAGAGCTGCGGTCATCAACAGAGGGCAGGGCTTTCTGGGCTACACAGTTTAGTCGGTGGGCTTTTGTTCCGGAGCAGATGCAGGGCGAAATAATAAAACAAATCCGTGAACGGAGAGGTTTGCCGCCGACTCCGCCGAGAGCAGAAGATTTCTTCGAGGACGCATAGGACCAGCAGCTTTTTCGGCTGCGCGTTTCTCTCTTTCTTCTGTGTTTGACAAAGATTAAATCTGGCTGAGAAAGATACATTCCCCCAGCTAAAGGTGCTAATTAGTGCTTAACTTGACGATGTTGCTCCTTGTTGTTCCGTTGGCTGCAGGCATAGTTTCTGGTTTTGTGCTGCGTGAAAGAAAGGTTGTTAACCTTGGCAGCGTTACGTTTGGCGTGATACTTGTTTTGATTTTTTCATTGGGTTTCACGATTGGTTCGAATAATGATTTGTTGGCTTCTCTTCCGACGGTTGGGTTGAGTGCGTTTGTGATGGCTGTGTTGGCGATTGGTTTCAGTGTGCTTTTTGTGGTGTTAGTGAGGAGGAAAGTGAAGTTATGATAAAGTACATTTTGATCGCGCTTGCAGTCGGTGTTGCAGGTGGTTATGTTGTTAACAATTTTGCTGCTGGTTTTCCGCTTGGCTGGGTTACGGATTATTTGTTTAATGCTTCGCTTTTTGTGTTGTTGTTTGTGATGGGGTTGGCGTTTGGCATTGACAAGGCGGCTGTGGCTAAGTTGAAGGGCACGGGTTTCAAGGTTCTTGTTGTTCCGTTTGTTGTGGCGTTGGGGAGTATTCTTGGTGGTTTGGTTGGTGGGTTGATTTTTAGGCTTGACTTGTTTGGTGCGATGGCTGTGACTGCTGGGTTCGGGTGGTACACGCTTGCGGGGCCTTTGTTGACGCAGATTTTGGGGACGCAGTGGGGTGCGTTGGGTTTTGCTACGAATTTTCTCAGGGAATTGTTGACTATTGTCACGGTTTCGTTGTTGGTTAGGGTTGATAAGTATGCGGCTGTTGCTGCTGGTGGTGCGACGACGATGGATACGACGTTGCCGGTGATTGTGCGTTATTGTGGGTCGGATGTGTTGATTACGGCTTTTTCCAGCGGTTTTGCGTTGAGTATGGCTGCGCCGTTCACGGTTTTGGCGATTGCATCGTTGAAATAGAATGAGCGTATGTTAGATGTAGGCCTATGGTATGGACTGTTCAACATGGTTTTTGGTTGTTTTCAAGCCAAAAATGACCTACCCCCTCCCCCCTAGGTTTTCAGCACGCACAGTATTGCGGTGAGTCTTTGTGTAGGTCTTTTGGTGGGGTTTGGTGTGCCGTTCTGCTGTTTTGCATGTTGAAAGTTGCACTGGAGTGCACATGCAGTTTTGGCGATTAAAAGCCAAGCTGAGAGGTGTCTACGTCAGAAAACAGGTGTCCGCCGGAACGCTCGGGCGGCAGAATTTTGCATGTCTCGATTTTGTGGGTTTAGGTGTAGAGGTACTTCTGGATTTCCCAGGTGGTTACTTCACTCTTGTCTTTTGGCGTGTGGGGTTCGTATTCTTGCCATTCTTGTGTTTTGAGTTGTGTGTATTTTTCAGCGGTGTCTTTGCCTAGTGTGTTTGTGCAGATGTCGTCGCTTTGCCATTCTTGTAGGGCTTCTTTTAGTGTTGCAGGTAGGGTTTTGACGCCGAGGTGTTTGCGTTCTGTTTCGGCGAGGTGATATATGTTGACGTCGACTGGGTCGCCTGGGTCGGTTTTCTTTTTGATGCCTTCCATTCCTGCTTCGAAGACGGTTGCATATGTGAGGTAGGGGTTGCAGAGTGGGTCTGGACAGCGGAATTCGATGCGTGCTTCTGTTGGGTTTTCGGGGTTGAAGGCTGGTATGCGGATTAGGGCTGAACGGTTTTTTTTGCTCCATGCGATGTAGACTGGGGCTTCGTAGCCGGGGACGAGTCTTTTGTAGCTGTTGACGGTTGGAGCGATTATTGCGCAGAGCGCTCGTGCATGTTCGAGTATGCCGCCGATGAAGTATCGGCATGTTTGGCTGACGTAGGCGTAGCCTTTCGGGTCGTAGAACGGGTTTTTGCCTGTCTTTGAGTTGAAGAGTCCGATGTGGATGTGCATTCCGCTGCCTGCTTTGCCGTGCCAAGGTTTGGGCATGAATGTTGCGGTCCAACCGTATTTTTTGTCGGCCACGGCTTTGGCCGTGAACTTGTAGCGCACTATGCTGTCAGCGGTCGCCAGGGGGTTTGAGTATTTGAAGGTGATTTCGTTCTGAGCTGAACCTACTTCGTGGTGCTGACGCTCCACGGTGATTCCCATAGTTGAAAGCGCGCTTGATAATTCCATGCGGTAGGGTTCTGTTAGGTCTCGGCCCGGTGCATTGTCGAAGTAGCGTTGTTTGTCGATCAAGTGATTCTCGACGGGTGTGATTTCTCCCTTCGCGTCTTTCTGGATTAAATAGAATTCGAGTTCAGCTGCGGCTGTTGGCGTGTAACCTTCATGGTTGATTCTGTCCATCTCCTTGCGGAGAATGTGTCTGGGGTCGCCTTCAAACTGTTGCTTGTCAGACTTTTTTATGTCGCAGAGGAAGTCGGCAACGCTTTTGTCGTAGAAATAGTACGGGCAAACGGCGAATGTGGAAGGGTCAGGTTTCATTATCATATCGCTGTCTTCGATGTGGACACCGCCGAGCATGGACGAACCGTCAAAGGTCACGCCGTCCATCAAGGCACTTTTGACTTCTTCTGCAGGTATTGTTCTGCCCTTCAGGTAACCAAGTACGTCGGTGAAGTGAAGTAGAATGTAATCGGCGTTCCTCGCAAGTCTGATACAGGCATCGAAATTCTGCATGTTTTGAGACTTGGCGTAAACCATGATGTTTCACCGTGAGCAAATCTATAGCAGAATCAAAGCGTTCTGTAAATATATAAAGATTATTACGATTTTGAAAGGCAAATGTTAAATAATTGATGTGACAATTGGATATATGTCTAACGGTTGTGATGAAACATGGGTTTAGACGACACAAATGTTAAAATACTAAAAGCGTTGACCGAAGATGCAAGACTGTCTTCCAGGCAGATTGCTAAGCAATGCGGGATTTCAATAGGCACAGCATTGTCAAGAACGAGAAAGATGGAGGAAGAAGGCATAATCAAGGGATACGCAGCGCTGTTGGATCAAGAAAAACTCGGTTACGAACTGACGGTGATGACGGAGATAACGGTTTCGAAAGGAAGGTTGTTGGAGATGGAGAATGAGATTGCGAGGATTCCTAACGTGTGCTGCGTCTATGATTTGACAGGTTTATCGGACGCCGCGATAATTGCGAAGTTCAAGAGCCGGGAGGAACTGAGCAAATTCACGAAACGACTTCTGTCCTTGCCTTACGTGGAGCGCACGAACACGCACGTTGTATTGACGACGATTAAAGAAGATTTCCGCATAGTCTAAAAGAGCCAGACGGCTGGCCAATTTCACTTTTTTATGCGAGAAAGAATGGGTAAGATTTAATTTAGACTAAGGGTTAGGAGATAGAGCGATTAGAAAGCGAGGGCGGGGGTTGCCAAGCATGGCTAAAGGCGTAGGCCTGAGGCGCCTATCCCGCAGGGGTTCGTGGGTTCAAATCCCACCCCCCGCACTTGGAATTCACCCGCGTTCTGAGCTTATTTTGACTAGACAGACTTATTCTGAGCCATTGTTAGTGGGGGCTAGAAATTGAACACGTGTTTGCTGGTAAAAGTGTTTGGCCCCGTAGTTTCGAGAAAGCTTCAAACTCTCGTTCAAACTTTTCCTGCATACCCCCAATTTGTGAGCAAGAACTAGCTTAATTGCGATTGAAATGATTAGTTTTTACTCACATTTTCGCTGTAAAGACGAGAGCTCGGGAATTTTGGCCAGCATGTTATATCACAAATATGGCATCTAAGAGATTCGAACATGAGTTTAATATAGGTCTTTCTGTGATTTGGTAGATGTAGCCGAAGAAAAGCACATACCCAAAAAGACATTTGTGCGGACTAACCTTATAGGTATTTCTAGCGCGGGTTCTGTGAAGTCTTCGGTTGACAGGAACCCTTGTGAAAAATCGGTTGATGGACTAGCATGATTCTGGTGAAAGAACTTATAGGAAAGAACGCGACTCTTTTGTTTGGAGACTGAGTTTATGATCAAGGAGCCAGAATGGAAGCTAAACACCACTGTCACAAAGAAAATCCAGATTCTAGAGAAGGATGAAAACAAGCGAGAGATTGACGCATTTGACCTAGAAATGACTATGCCCTTCATTCTCGATGTTCCAGAAGAAATTTCAATGGAGGAAGTAGAAACCAACAAAAAGTATTCTGCAAAAATTAGGGTTTACACGTCCAAATTGACGCCCGAAATAGAGGAACTGTGGTCTAAAACGGCAAAAACCACTGAAGCCGTTCACAAAGGGATAGAAAAATTAAAGCAATCTGGAGGATACGGAACCCTATACAGGTTCGAATTGGTTTCACTAAAGCCAACATAGCCAATAACAAGAGGGTTCAGCAGACTTTTTGTGCATTTCTTGAGCCTTGTTTTCTCATGAGTTCTTGGAATGGATTTCTTTTCATGAGAATTGCTTAAGCCCACTAGTAGATAGCGCGCGCTAAATCATCCGCATCAATCGTGACGTGCTTGAAATCACGCAGCCACATGAAGAAGTGGCTTAATTCCAGATCCAAGAGGTCGTTAACAAGTCTTGGATTCGTCTCCGGGTCTCTACGAAGGGGATCATAACTGAGGACGATGCTAAAACCATCAGGGCCGCCAGCGTAGGCGACTAAAAGGAAAGACAATTGCTCTATTTGTTCGATGGTCAGTGATGGCGGATGGGAGCCTCTCCGAGCAAACAGTCTTATTCTGCTAGCGGACAGCAGCTTTCGAGCCCGTAATTTCACGTTTCTGTTGGCGAAGAACATCTCTTCGGGAGTTGTCAACCGATCTCCAGGACCGAGGGGTTTGCTGAAGTTCAGAGCCGCATTGTCTAATTGACTTTCGGCTGCAAAAAATTTCTCTTCAACAACTTTCGAGAGGATATTCACTTCCTCTGGGTCAGAGTCTTCGATGAATCTTATTTCCTCTTTTCTTGCAAGGTGCGCTCGCCCCTTCTTCGTCAAATAGAACCTGTTCTTCTTTCCTTTTGGGCATCGCCCCAAAGGATGGTCTGCCCCAATGAATCGTTCATTCGAGGCATTCGATGCACTTTCCAGAAGACGTGTTAATGTTCCTGGATGCAGCATCGCTGACCCGTCACCTGACTGAACTCTTCCGCCATAAAGAGGAACAAACCCTCTTTGGGCAACAGCAGTAACTGCCTAATTTTTCTTGTGTATACAACACCCACATACTCTCAGGTTCAAGATAGTTCAGAAGCCGAAAATTCGAGGAGTCGCATTCCACGCTTCAAGACATTAGAAACCTGAAACCGAGTACAACGAAACAAAGCATGCGTTGCGCAAACGGCGTGCGCGCGTGTGAGTAAAAACCTAGGGGTCTATGCGAAAACAGACCGGGATCGTATGATGTTTTGTATAGTCGGAACCAATCTCACTCTCTAGTAATGCTTGCGCGCGCTAGGTATTCTTGCTAATGAATTTGGGATCGAACATAGCGCACAAACAGTGAAGTGTTTTCTTGCGGAAACGTTTCGCACTCACGTTGTTTTCTCTCTAGCTAATGCTGTTTAGTTTTGCGATGGGCGTGCCTTTTGGGTTTGCGAGAATGCGTGCACAGCGTCTTCTTTAGAGAGAGTGTCTCAACTTACCGAGTCAGTTAAGATACTTTGAATGCGACGAGATAGATTAGGCACATTTGATGCTTCCTTGAGAATCGCCATAGCCTCTTGGTTTTTTATCTCTCTTAATGCTAGTACTACTTCTACCTTAACATCTTCGCTTTCATCACTCAAAAGTAAGTCTCTGAACCTCGACAACGCATCTTGGGCCTGCAACAAACCTAATGCACTCACAGTTTGAATGCGGACGTACTCATTTGAGTCTTTAAGCAGAGGGAGAAGCTCTGATATAGATCTCTTAACCCCTGCTTCGCCTAATCGTCTTGCTGAATCAGCTCTCTCAATGTAATTTAGACTTCTTAATCTCGTTAATAGTTCATCGATAGGACCACCTTCAATAGTTCGGGAACGACCTAAATTCGCTAGAGTTTCTGTGACCTTATTAACGAAACTTTTTGCTGCCTCTCGCGCATCGCCACTAGAGAGGGATTGAATTAACTCCTCTACATACCCCGTGCTCGCTAAGGCGAAATCTTCAAAACCTGATTTAATCGTTAACATGTTAGGGTGATTATTGAACATCGTTTGAATAGAGTCAGGCGAAAGGCTTACTGTTATCACAATTATCTTTTCCAGATTTGTTAGTAAGATATTTCTGATGTGAGAATCATGTAATCTAGTTCCAATGACAAAGCAGATTTTGGCCTTTCGCATAGCATCAATCAATCTAGTCTGCAACGAAAAAAACGGCAGTTCAGAGATATATTTCTCAAAAGTGGGTATGATAATACTTGTGCTAAAGTTGTAACTTCCATAGCGAATCCTAAATTCAGAAGTAGGAAAAGGATGTGGTTCTTCCAATTTTACGATAGTGTCTGGAGACTCTTCGTCGCGGAACCAATTCACTGAACCATGTATCTTTGCAATACGTAAATTGGTATCAAACTTATCTTTCCATAAGTAGAAGCCTTCACCTTGTTTAACAAATCCGTCCGAGAACTCCATGTTACACATTTCGCTACAATACTCAATAATCCTGTCATAGTTTGTTGTAAAAAACCAAATAGGTACTTTATTGCAGAGTTCCAATATAGATCTGTATGAGCGAACCGCTCGTTGCTCATCAAACTTTTCGCATCGTACAATGATGAATCGCATCAGGAAGTCGTGAAGGATTTTCGCCTCGTCTGCGTATCTTACAAGGTCCTGCGACACTGAACCAACACCCGCCATGGTATCCACAGCTGATTTCAGGTTACGTAGGTATGCAATTAACGTCTCGAGGTTCACTTCACTCTTATGATATTGCTCTAGTTTTTCGATTAGTGAAGTACTTATTTTCCTACGTGCCAGTTCTCGCTTAAACTCCTCGTAGAAGTCTTTGATGTCTGGAATGTTGAAAGCTTTTGAGGCACCGGCCCCAAGGATCAATATAATGGGCGCGTTCTCCTCGTTGTTCATCCTACTTGTCTCCAATAGCTTCTGTGTCAGTGATTTCTGTGATTATTTTCCTGAGATAGCGCTCTTGGAACACACCAGTTTTCTGTCTGCTCAATTCCTCAAAGTCTTTGTTCAACAATAGGTTTTCAATCTTTTTTTTGGCCGAGGTAAAGTCGGTCGTGAGTAAGTCGAAATAAATCAACAGAAGTTCCATCTTTATTGGATTGCCCACCATATCTGGAATAGATTTCACTAGATTTCTCACTTCTGGACTAGCTATATTGACCCAGTGAGAGCCGTCCACGTCTCTAAATGTGGGTCTCTTGATATCCTTGAGATTCATAAATTTCAACAACTTTCCGTAATCAAGAATCGTTCCCATCAAATCGGTCAATTTTGTGTCCTGTAATCTTATCTCTGATTCTGGAACTTGCGTTATATCTATAAGTCGAAGATTGCGGGTTTGACAGTATCTGTTCAGAAAGGCTACAGTGTCATAGCCTAGTGAATAGCTGCCAGTTGGGGTATTCACAGGTTTGTTATGTAAGGACACCAAGAAAACAGGTTTTCCTTGAAGACTTAGAATGCTTGCCTTAATTTTTTCATAAGTTAATGTTTGCCGAGTTATCTGGAGCGTTGTTTCTTCGTCAAAGGCTTCCGTTACTTGCTGTGCGCCACCTCTTGCTGGATTGTAAATGTAGAAAGTGCTTCCCATCGAATGCTTCGCTTCTTCCAAAGTAATAGGCCTTGTAGAAGGCCCGTACAAATCAAACTCCACATTTTTTTCAATAAAGTCTGTAACAAAGGACCGAAAGCTTTGCGTCTTGGAGTCTACCGGAAGGTTATGGTCGAGTGTCAAGAGATTTTCTTTCACCACTTGTTTTGAAAGAGCATCCTTATCACCTTGGGAAATTCTACTGGCCCAACCCGTGATTTTGTTCTTCACTAGTTTGAGGTATTCTTCCAAAAGCAAGTTTCTCTCAGAATTGTATTTTTGGTCTTGAACAAAACTTTCTCTATTAACCATTAGTTGAAGTCGTTGCGGCATAAAGTCTATCTCAGCTGTATAGCCAAAACAGTAGGCAGGAAGCATAGAGGGATCATGATTCATTACCAAGAATCCAGCATTGTCCAAACGAATGTTGTTGGTCCACTGTCCAGTCAGCGACTCCCAGCTTTCGTTGAGAGCAAACACACCATATCGAATGTCATCATTTCTTAGAGTAGTCTTAACAGGATATTTCTCTCCATCATATTCTTGAAATACATCTTGAATTTTTGAAACGTCTACGTCTACGACTTTCAATCCCTCTATATGCCTTGCGAACTGGAAAATCGCGTTGTAGGCATCATTTGCAGCAAAACCAACACTTGACCTAATTTCGACTTTTACGGAAGTCCCACGGACGTCTCTTAATCCTTCATTTACTTCGATGAAATCTTTTCTAGGATTTTCAATGATGAACTTGAGAGGCTCCTTTTCATTCATTTTTGTTGAAACAATTGCTTTTTGCGCGACCCTAAAGCACGAAAGAACGCCAACACCAAATGTGGCGATCTGTGCGGCTTGCAGACCACCCCGTCGGATGAGTTCTCCGATGGTAGGTATTTCTGTCTTCGGTCTTCCAACCATACTAAAACTTTCTTCAACTATACTTCTGTCCATTCCAATCCCGTTATCATCCACCTCAAACCAATTGCCGGATCTAGAGATCTTAGCTTGAATAAGCGGCTTGAACTCAGAATGATCTACAGACTGCAGGGCGCATGCATCGCAAGCATTTTGAAGGAGTTCTCTAACAGGAGTGGCTGGACTAGTGTATACCAGCTGCCCCACGAATAAGTCAACTAGATTTTCACTCGCCTTAAATCGCATGTCTATCCAGTGCAATGTGAAATAGCGAAAAATATATTCTTTGTCTACTTATTTGGAAAACTCATTTTTTCCTTTTATCAAAAAGTTATAAACTTAGAACCGTAGAATTGTACTAGGTCAGAGAAACATGAGTGCCACTCTTAGAAAACAAATACACATACCGCGCGCGCAATACCCAGATCTGAAAAACTGTATTAGGACTTGTCTATGCTCTTGAATAAGAAGACTTGGCAGCTTTAGCTGAAGTTGCTTTTTCAATAGTATCCAGAATCGAGTATACATACTTTGTCGCTTTTCCAACTATGACTAATGACGCTACGGTATAGATGATTGATAGAGGCAAATTGCGAACGACAGATGTCACGGATACCACGAATACCGTTGGTGCAACCCATATTGAAGCGATGATCAATCCCGTTCTAGAGCGTGTGTTCGTGAACGTGTCGACCGCTGACTTCCGCAGGAAAAACACGATTCTGCCGAGAATTGTGTAAATCGTCTCCTTCTTGATCCTTGTCTCATCCAGATTTGCCACCCTCGCAGGAATCGTGGAATAGGCTGCCAGACCATAGCTATGAACGCCTTGGATAATTATCCCAGGAGTTTTGAGGAAGTAGTCTTTCCAAGCTAAACGATCTATCATCTCACGAAAGGGCTTAACCGTGTCAGCAATAATGTCTGACGTTGTCTTTTCGTATCTTTGAAGCTTAAGGAGCATTTCTTTCATAGGTTTTCTCGTACCGAGGACATTGCAAGCTTCCATATCGGCACACATTTCGGTCATTGAGGACAATTTTCCCAAGAGCATTGCTGTTGGAAAGTAAACGACACCCGCTATTGCAGAGATAACGACTGGGAACATTATGTATGGGATAATCTCTTTTCCCAATAGAATGAAGAATGCTAGGAAAGCTACAAAGATCAGCCAAAAAGGAAGAAAATCTAGCAAAACAATGGAGAAAGGAAATAACAGCACGAGAGGTAATGAAATCTTTGAGATTCTGTAGAAGGCCTTGTCCAGGGATTCACGCAACGTTTGAAATAGAATTCTGTCTTCGACATCTCTGTCCTTTATGTGAGCAAGCTCATGAGCTATAGCCGCTTCGAGAGTAAGATCAGAGCTCTTCCGCAAATCGTCAATAAATCTGGAAGATGCGACGAGAAAGTAAGTATCGCTAGCTTTCCATACAAACATGGGGTTGGTCTCAAGAATAGTTGTACTATCTGTCAGAACGACTGTCCTTGGGGGTTGGACACCCATTTCTTTGGACATTCCCTTGACCAAGGAGTCAAACTCAAGATCACTCGTATCGAGATCTGGGATCTGAGTTCGCAGAAACCGTGCTCTCAAATACTCGATAAGTACAACGACTACGCCTATTGGAATCAACGAAAAGAAGTACCAAGCTAAGAACGCTGCAGGGAGTCCGAGCATTCCAGGTAAAGGATCCTGTGGTATAAGAAGGAATTTATCAATTAAATCTCTCGTATTGAAATAGATGATAAGTGAAGCTGAGATGGCTGCTATAAATAGAAGCACTCTGAAAAGCAATTTGAGCCTCTTGGTTCGCTTTAGGAATAAATGGTATCTTCTTTCAGAACCAACGTCTATTTGCTCAACACTGGCCGGCTCGAAGTTAAGGAGCGGTATTTTGTCTGATTGCGTGCGCAGAATTGCGAAGATACGATTCGCCTTTCCTCTGTGAATTTGAGCGAAAGCCCAACATGGCACTAAAATCCCTCCTGAGGCTGCGAGAAGAATGGAGACAGCTCCTGAATAGTCAGCATATAATTTTGAGCCTGCAATCTGATACAAGAAAGAGTTGCCAACACCGAGAAAGAAAGATAGAAGACCGCTGACCAGCAAAGCCAAGCTGAATGATATTTCTCCCACCGCTTCATGCTTAAAGCTGCGAATGAACCTGACAAAGATGAGCGCTATTATCCAAAGCGAGAAGAGCACGAGCACAGTATCATTTCTTATCGTAGTCGAATTTGGAACAACGACTGTTGGAAAATAGGGCGGTATCGAGTTAAATATGAAACAAAGGGAATACAAGCTTATTATTCCCAAAGCGTAGAAAAGCGGTATCAGATCAAGACTGACAATTCTCGCCTTCGGCGACCTTTTTCCCGCTCCTCCTTTTTCGCTGGCTACGACACCGTAGATAAAACAGGGAATCATTATCCACAGAGATATCGCGGAAAAAAGGGATATCAAAGATCCGAGCAAAGGATTTCCTTTTACCCAGTCTTGAGTTTGGGTGATCGGATTGTACATTTCATAACCTCTCTCGACCACCGTACCGTAAAGCAATACCGCCGGGCTAACAAGTAGGAAAATCAGGCCTATCAAGAGATAAGTTGGCTTCATGCGTTTCAACTTACTATGTTTACCAATGGACTACTATCAGGGTTAGACGAATCACTACGTGCTATGAGCTTTTCTTTATTTTCAGGCTTTCTAGAACCTTTCTTATTTCATCTTCCGTCAATTCCCGACCAAGCAAGCCTGCAGCCCCTTCCAGATTCTTTTTCAATTTTAACAATCCACTGGCGTCAACGAGATCCTGTTGCCGTACCAGGTAAATGCGGTTGTTCTTGCCGTCTTGAATGAAAGCTAGATCTTGTCCAGCCTTAAGATCCAGACTCTCTGCCACTTCGCTGGGAAGCGTCACCGTGAGACTCCCACCCTTCTGAATTATTCTTCTTACACCCAAGTTCTTATCTTTCACTTCTTCACTCATAATTCCAAGCCATCTTAGTAGTAATTTATACTTTTCGACTTTGTGCTATTTTGGTCGTTTATTGCACGTCCCTCAACACCTATCAAGGAAGAATACATGTTCAACGTAAGCTCAAGTATATCTTCAATTCCAGCCAGGACGCTTCTACTGAAATGAGTCGACTCGTGTTTCTTCTCCCGTTCGAGAAAATCCACCGCATCTTTCAGTTTTCTGTTTCCTGTGAGCTCTATTTGTCTTAGTAGCATTTTGAATCGCGGGGAGTCTACAACGCTGTGTTTGTCTTTCAATGACTTGAAAGCTTCTATTTCTAAGATTATCCTTTCCAGATGGTGAATTATCATCCTCTTTTCTTCGAGAATCTTTGACATTCGCTTCTCCACGGTCTTCCTAACATCAAGGATCGACCAGTTCCTTTTTGCAAGACGTCTTCTCATACGCCAAGCATAATTTTCATCCTCGAAAAGAACATCGCCGAACATGAAAATATTGTAATACAGATAGATGTCTAGCCCCTGTTCAATGTGCTGACGAAGCAAGTCATCTGTTCTCCAAAGATAATCATATTTGACCTTGGCGTGAGTTAATGCTTCGTCAATGGCTTTTGAGATCAGTGCGATTCGTGCATCTGATTTGAAAACGACAAAAAGGTCAAGATCACTTTGGCTAGTTGGTTCTTGAAGAGCATTATTAGCATAGGACCCGAAGACAATGATGCAATGGGTTTCTGGTGCAATGACTCGAACCATACCTTTGACTCTGGACAAGATCGCAGATCTAAAGGAGCTATTAGAATCTCGATTATTACTAGTAGAAGATTGTTGGTCGCTTCGAATGATCAAATTCGAAAACACCTCCTTTGGATGAGAGAAGATCAAATTGGAAAACTCTTGGGGCAATAATCATCTCTGATTCGCGCCCGGTAAGTGATTTTGCCACTTCGGTCGCACCCATTGCCCCAGCTAGAACAGAAGCACTCGTAAAGACAGGGTGAGGTAATTGCCCATTTACAAGTTTTGAAATAACTCGATCGGGCATCATTCCTCTGCTCAAAGCTTTGGTGACTTTTTGAATATATGGCCTGAAAGTTGCCTTAGTCAAGAGATCGAGAGACTTGTCTCTTGACGGCAAGTCAAAGAGTTCTTCATATGATATGCCCTCAGGAACAAAGGTCGTTGCGGTCATTCTGAACCCAAAAGCATTGAGATGAAGTACTGGAATCTTCACTTCCCGTGCTGTTCTGGAAATCAGGACTTTTGTAAGATGATCATCTACAGCATCTACAACAATATCCGCATCCTTCAGGAACATCGCTACGTTGTTTCTATTAATGTCCTGAAAGAGGTCAACCTTCAGAAAGGGATTCACTCCGCGTAATTTTCTCAATGCAGCGTACGTTTTTGGCAATCCCATGTCAAGAGAATCATACAAGATTTGCCTGTTGAGATTCGAAAGATCAACTGTGTCTAAATCTGCAAGCTTAATCTTCCCAGCACCGATTCTAACGATTAGTTCTGCCGTGCAGGAGCCCACGCTTCCTATTCCTGCGATTGCAACTGTCGAAGCACTGATTTTCTCAATTTCGTTCCTTGACAAAAGACTTCCATGGCGCGAAAGTAATCCCATGACAAACTCATTTTCTGTCCCGACCAAACGCCTTACCCTCCAACTCCTTAAGCAACCACTCCAAAAAAAGGGGGGAAGAGATGCCCTCCAGACGAAAGCTTAGTAAGCGCCTCCGCCGCCTGCTGGAGGGTCGTTGAACATGTGCCGTCTGCCTTTGACTCCTTCGATAGTTATGATGCCTTCTGTGCGGTTTCCGTTCGCGTCGAATTTTGTTTCCTCTGAACCAAAGCTTGTCTTGGCTATCAGAGATCCGTGGTTTTTGTGTGCCTGGGCTCGTGGCAATTCAGGTCCTGTATCTGGCATTTTCATTCGACCTCAAGGTAACATATTACCAATATTACCCTTATTAACTTTGTGGTGCTAGGAGCGCGCGCGTTTTTGAAGCTATTTTTTGTTTTTTGCGAAAAAGCTTTAGTTGAACTGAGCGAACACTACGTTGCTCAGCGCGCGCGCTAAGCGAAAAACCTAAGCGAGAGAGGGAGGAAAAAAGAAAGAAGCAAAATGACTAGACCAACCAGAAAGACCGCCCACGCGCTCTTAGAAAGAATAAAAAATGGAGAAAATTTAATCTTTTGTTCCTACTCTTTTTACCTTTATGACTTGTCGGTTAGAATTTATATTTGGAGAGTATTCGGAGTAACTGCGCAGGTGAGAGTTTGCCTCAAAATGACGTAAGAGATGAGATCGTGAGAAATTGGCTTTCTGCGTCGGCCATAGACCTTGAGAGCGCCAAGGTATTGTACGACCACAAACTCTTCGCCAATTCCCTTTACCACCTTCAACAAAGCAACGAAAAGTTAGCTAAAGGACTCTTACTTTCGATTGGAATCCTAACTCCAAAAATGGCAAAGAAAGATTTGATAGTAAAATCCATTTTGGGATTTCAGCCAAAACAGCCAACCTCATACAGGCACAGAACATTGCCTTCCCTACTTTCTGACCTTCAAAAGTCAGTCCCATCCATAGAAGGCTTTTTGGCACTTCTAGAGACGACAGAGCTAAGGCCGAGAATTGCAGAATTTCATGAGACCATTCGGAAAAGTAAGAGGAGCGTTAAGAAGCTCAAGAAAAAACCTTTAGCCTTAATCAAAACAACAGATCAACTTGATATAGAATTAAAAGGGGCGAAAGCTATTCTTGACAGCGTAGACCAAGCCATGAGTAAGATGAATCAAGAATTAGAGAAGCTTGATCTTGCAGAAGCAGTTCGGGTTGTAATCCCTTTAGTGAAGAAGATGGGATTCAAAGTGGACACCAGTCAAGCTCCATCTTTAGACAGTATCAAAGCAGGGATCGTACCAACGCTTAGGCTTACTATGCTTGCAGCGCTCTCGGCTGCAATTGCTTCTCTCCTTGACCCGTTAGAATCAGTCACTCGTTATCCAGATTCACAGAATGATTCATTTGACGAGAGCAATCCCTACGTTATGCACTTCAAGGGTTTCTATGATATCGTCGCCCGATGCATCAAAAAGAGCCGCGGTGAAGAAGAGCTTTTGCTTTAGCGCGCGACTTCAGACAGAACCTCAAAAATCTTTCTTCCAGTTGCCTTGAGCATGGTAAGTCATCGGCAAACCTTATGTTAGGGAAAGAATAGAACTACAAATGTTCCAACGCAGATATTTTCAGCCTAAAGAAGGAAATCGTTATGCCAATACCTGAAGCACAATTGGAGACTTGGTCACACCAAGGAGCAGTAACAACAGCTAAATTGACACATGAATCTATTCGCAATGCCTTAAGTAATCAAGACTCGCTTGTTCGAGAAAGAGACTTCAGTATCTATCTACAAGGGTCATACGCCAACGACACCAATATCCGAAGCGATAGTGATGTCGATGTTGTTATACAGCTTGATTCTTCATGGTATCAAGATATTTCTCAACTGCCCCCTCAAGACCAGCAATTGTATAATTCCTTGTACACTAGTGCCACATATACGGAGCGTGAATTTCGACCTGAGGTTATCCAGTCTCTGCAATCATACTTTGGGGCACCTTTGGTTCAAGGTGGAAACAAGTCGGTCAAGGTATTACCCGCCTCAGGAAGACTGCCTGCAGACGTCGTCGTGTGTTCACAATTTCGAAAATACAGGTTTTTCCACGGACTCGAAGACCGAGAATACGTACAAGGTATTGGTTTCCATGCACAGGATGGCGGATTAATAGTTCACTTTCCAAAACTACATCAACAAAATGGTGAAGGAAAAAACGCGGAAACCAACGGTTGGTTCAAATGGACTGTGAGAGTTTTCAAGAATATTCGCACATATCTAGTTGACCATAATGTCATAAATCCAGATACAGCTCCATCATATTTCCTTGAATGCATGTTGTTTAACGTACCAAGCGCCGAGTTCGGGCAGAGTTTAGGCGAAACATTTTGCAATATTGTGAATTGGCTTCGAAAGCAGGATATGAATGGTTTTGCTTGCCTAAGTGAACAGACTATGCTGTTTGGTTCATCCTCAGACCAATGGTCGCCAGAGAAAGCACGGCAGTTCATAAGCGCGGCCATTAAGCTTTGGAATGACTGGCGGTAACGACAATGCACCAATATGCAACTGATTCGGAAGAAAAGAAATTCATTCTTCTTGTACTGGCTTTGTTGAGTATTCTTGCTACATGGCTACTTTACGAAATAGTCACTGCAATCAACTCATTTACGGGCTGGGCGACTCCTTGGTGGCTTGAAATCCCTTCAATCTTGACATTCTACGGCCTTTTCTATGAATTCTTTGACCGATGGTTGTGGAGAAAACCGATTTTCAGAAGACTAAGACTGGTGAGTATACCTGACCTGAATGGTAAGTGGAAAGGATACGTCAAGACGTCGCATGACGAGTTTAAGGAAGAACTTGAAGCAAGCCTTAAGATTTTTCAGACTTGGACACAAATTGCGATAGTTCAGGAAACGAAGACTTCTAAAGGATCCAGTTTTGTTGCAACAATTCAAACCAAAGAGACAGATGGCATCAGAGTGTTTTTCATGTATCGCAACATACCCGAGATTGACTCCGATCCTAACCTACACCAGCATGCGGGCTCAGCTCAGCTTGTTTTGACGCCAGATGAGAAGATTCTAAGTGGCGATTACTACAACTGCATGCGGGACAGACCGACTTATGGAAGACTGCATTTTGAAAGGAGTTAGCACGTAAGAGGACCAACATCATTCAGCTTGCAGGCTCTACCTACACAGGCGAAATCAATGAAAGACTTAATTCGCCCCTGCTTTCATATTGATTTCCTTCGCAAAACGCTGCCACAGATTGAATATCCATATGGGTCAAACAGCCGTTGTGAGATTATGAAACCTAGAACAGCATTGTTTCGGATGCTTCAAGGACTATACCAAGATGAGTTGATTTTCCTCGCAGACAAATTGAGCCAAGACAGAGAAAAATGGGATTATGATAAGCGCCGCAAGTCTGCCATAAGGAAAGCTATCGTCTCCAATTCTGACGAACAAACTCTATTCAAAGCGCTGAAGAGAAGCTTGGGCGAGGAGATGCTATCAGGAAACTCCTTCCCCGAGGTGCTTCAATTCGAAAAGCAAGTATTTGGACCGCTTGGACATCTGCAATCTGTGGAGCACAGAAGTCGGTCTGACGCGGACACTATCTCCAAGATATTTACAACATATCTCAAGGGAACACAACTTCTTGAGAAAGTGATTGGCGCAGGTCAAACAAAGATACCTGAAGAAATCCGAAGCTTAGCCCTCCAGAAGAAGGACTCTCAATTCAAACCGACAATTGTGCAGTTGATTTTGACTTATTTTGATGATAAACATATCATTAATCTCGTAAATGCACTTCTGTCAAGCAAGCAGCTGCAAATAAACATACCAAGCTTGTACGAAGATATTGATTACCCATGGATAATTACTCGTTACGGAATAACAACAGCTCCAGAAGAAGAAGCTATCGAAAACCTTGCATCTTTAATTAGAGAATACCATGACGAAGCGGATCTTGGCCCAGAGCTGAAACGATACTCTGGAGATTTCAAAACGAGACTACTTGAATACTGCATAATGGAAAATCCAGAGATGGTTTTACAGAAATTATTCGGGCTCCCAGAACTGCGAAGTATAGCAAAGAAGTTGGGTTTTGCAAGCGAAACCATAGGAACTGTCCATGAAGTCACATCTATCATATTGCTCGGGCTGGGTTTCAACGTCCCACCTGTCCTATCGGGTATGGGCAAATACTTGGCTGCTATTGAGAAATACGGCAGGGACCTGTCTGAAAGCAGAGAGGCAGAAGCCAGATCCGCGATAATGTCGCAAGTTTTTGTGCTCATTGAGCGAGTTCTACGCGACTTAGTCTACTTCTACATCTATTTTCTCTGGAGTCATAGAATGAAAGATTTGGAATCGACTGTGGAAGAGGAAGCATCTGACCTCAGTCCTCGGCAAATCGCCATAAAATCTTTGGACCTGTTCATACACAAGAAATTCGATATTAGGAAGCACTTTGAAAAGCTGGGATTTGGAGATTTCGGAAATCTTGTTAAGAGAATAAACAATTCCACGCTTAATTCTGACCTACTCAGAAAGAAAATGTTAAGAAAATTCGGTAGACCAACAATCCTTGAGAAAGACGATGTCGAAAAACTTGAGAATATTCTACCATTCAGAGCGAGTTTTGCTCATGCCAAGACCTATCCCGGAGACGAGAAGTGTGAAGAAATTCATAAGTTAATCTCATCCTTGCTGAAGGGCTTCCAACAAAGAGGAACATATCCATTGATAGTACGGATAAGCAAGGAAGTCCGCGATGACTATGGCAAAAGTTATGCTGAATGCATTGATGAAAATGGAGAAAAATGGCTGGTTTATACTGAGAAATATCTTGATACCCCGTATCCATATTTCTTCTCCTCGCAAACTCCTAGTATTGCAGTCGAACCTGTGATTGTCAGGAAGATATTTTGACGCGCGCGTTTACAGACACAATTATACGTTGGAATCGGCTGGACTATCAGAAAATCAAGTGTTTGAATTGCAGTCGCTGAATATTAATCAATTGAAAAGCACGCGCAAAAGTCCTCGCGTTAGGATGATGCAAGGATAAGAAACATATGGAAGTTCAAGGTTATTCTGCTGTCTGCAAGAGAGTGAGGAAAAAGAAGACGGAAAGAATTAGTAAATACAACCACCCTCCTTCTTTAGTTCACGCATTACGCGAACGCTGGTTCAATTTCTTTGCTTTAGCGCGCGTATCTGGGGTCCTTGTTCACTTGCTAGGTTTGGACCACGCAGAAGAGGTTGCCATCGGGGTCCTCTAGCACAAGGAAGTCATCATCAGGCTCATACGTCTGGGGATGGCGGGTCGCTCCGATTTTGAGCAATCTCTTCACCTCGCCCTCTCTGTTGTCGGTATAAAGGTCGAGGTGTAACCTATTAGCGCGCGGATAAAAGAAAGGGAACGATTCCCGAAATGTTTCGCAAGAAATCCTCTGTTTTTGACGTAAACCAGTTACAAGCTTTGTGGACAAAAACGGGTATACCCGCGTATACCCGCATTTCAGGGAATAGTCCATGTTATTTCTTGAAAAGGAGCTTAATTCTTTGAAAATTGTTCTCTTTTTGCAAGTGTCACAAATTCCCCAAAAGACCATTGGGTATATTGGAACTTTGAGAATTCCAGAAAAAAGTGGATTGTTACTGATTGTTACAGCAAAATTGTTACAAAAGCATGGACTTTCACGTTAATACCACTATTGCGCGCGCTAAACACACAAGTGATATAAATTAAGAATAAGAAAGCATGGTTTTGGGTTCGAATCTTAAAGGAGATGATTGGGTGGCAAAGGTAACTAAGAGCATTGAAATTGAGGCGTCTCCTGAAAAAGTCTTCGCTTTCATAATCGATAGGGAAAAGATGAATGAGGCTGGCAAGGGATTTGTGGCCATCTCTTGCTATCCGACAGAAGGCGAATATACCTCTAAGGGACCTGTTGGAGTCGGTTCAACTCTGCATTTTGCTAGGAAGGCTGGTGGCTCACAGATAGCATGGGACTATGAAATAACTGAATTTGTGAATAACAAGAAGGTAGCAATGCGTACAATAGGAGCAAGTAAATTCAAGATAGTCGGCTCATGGACCCTTGAACCCACAGCCAAGGGAACCAAGCTGCTATACTCCATGGACTATGAACCGCCATACTCTGTCCTAGGCAAAGTCGTCGACAAGCTAAAGTCTAGCAAAGACATAGAGAAATCAATGGAAAAACAACTCGGGAACATAAAGAAGGCTTTAGAGACGTAGTTTATTCTAAGAGGAGATAGCGTGCAATAAGAATCAAAAAATATTTAGTAGAACACATACAAATCAGGACATAAGGTAGGTTCAGGAAATGGCTGCGAGCGAAGAGAAACATAAAGTTGGGGAAGATGAGCAACCAAAAAACCAAATAAATCTGAACCCAATCAGAAGGCTGTTTGAATCTCCTCAAAGACACATTGAACCCTACGTCACAAAGGGCCAAGTGGTTGCTGACCTTGGTTGTGACTCAGGTTACTATACGCTCGCTTTAGCTGAATGCGTTGGTCCTGAGGGAAGGGTCTACGCAGTTGATTTGAATGAAAATGATATCCGAGCATTGGAAAAAAAGGCGGATAGAGGTGCTTACCACAACATTGAAGCGCATGCTACATCTGCCTCCGACCTGAGCTTCATAAAAGACGGGTCTGTTGACTTCGTTCTTGCCAATGGACTATTGTGCTCCATGTCTGACCACAGACAGGCAGCTGTGAACGAAAAAAAGCGTATACTCAAGCCAAGAGGACAGGCATACCTTAGTCTCGGTGCCCCTCCTCCTCTTGGTTTTGTGGGCCGAGCGGAATGGGAGAAGATACTTGAAGGGTTCAGAGTCGAGCGAAGAGGTGGTTTTCTCCAAAAATGGGCGGTGGTGTCTACAAAACAACGGTAAACATATAGCGCGCGCGCTTGCTGGGCTGCGGTTAAGTAACTTGTCTTTTTTTCAATTTGGACGGCGTCAGTCGAAGTGTCGGTTCATACTTGCGTTAGGTTCAGGTTGAACCTGCGTGACAGGTTGTCCAGATCGTGCAGGACGTAGACGAAGACGTAGCCCCTCCACCGGCCCCATCGTTGCTCCGCCAGTTTTTTGAGCTTCTGAATCATATCTCTCGGCGACTCTGTCTCTCTCCTGAGAAGGAGCATGCTGAATATCTTGGCGCTCCAGACGTCCAGAGCGAACCCCGCGTGAGGCGTTACTATGTCCGCGGAGTATTCGCCTATTCCTTCAAGCTCCATAAGCTTGGCCTTCGCTTCCTCAGCCGACATTCCGTCGAGCTTCTGAAGCGACGGAAAACCATCTCGTATCGATTCTGCTATGCTTTTGAGAGGTTTTGCCCTGTAGCCAAGCTTGCATCGCTTTCGAAGCTCTTCAACTTCAGCATCCGCTATTCTTTCGGGAGGAGGCCAGCAGAGGATGTTCTTTCCATCGAACATAACGCTGTCACCGTATTCCTTAATCAGCAGGGTCATCATCTGGTTACTCCTCGCTATCGGAGCCATCTGCAAGGATACTGCCAAGATGAGCCGAGAGAAGATGTCAGGCTGCCTTGTGCTCCTCATCCCGTACAGGTCTTTCACTAGAACCCTGACAAGAGGATCCCGTTTGGCCAACGCGTAAAATCCCGTGATGTCCTCTTTGAGATTGAGCATCCACGCCAACGTTTTCGAGACTTCTCTTTTTTCGCTTGCTTCAAGCTCTTCTTGAGAGAACACCTTGCAAGATATCTTCGGTCTTTCAACGGTTCCAGCAGACCTTAACTTCAGCCCGAACATCTCTCCAGAAGACGTCCTCATGGCGGTCCACAGCGTGCCCTTCGCGAATATCTCGAAAGGCGTTAGGAGCGACCACCCAGCGGGTTTGTGAACTGTGAGTGCAAAGTTGTACGGGGGAACGGCGTTAAGCCTGAAAACCGTTGAACGCGTCAAATCCTTCGAAACCATGTTCACACTCATCGTCTTTATCTATCTCTTGAACCGTTGGGGTGATTTCTTTATGAATCTTTCCTCGAATTTCTTCGCCAAGTCGGAATCAAACGGCTTTTGCAACTACGTTCATGTGTGTCAAGGGACTCATCGGTTGGAGTGTTGACAGACTTCCGTAAGAAGTTACTGTTTCCCAGCCGGCTTTTTTTAGCGCGCGCTTTTTGCTTTGTTGAAGTCACGTGCACATTCGAAACCTGCAAATAGGTAAGTCGCATTGACCCAGAGCATGAGCAGAGTGTTTGATATGAGCAGGCAGCAAGTAAGAGGCTATTACTCTGAAATGCGAGAAAAGGAATGGAGAAGACTCGTTAGAGATCCTTATCATCGGCTTGAGTTTGACACGTCGATCCATTTCTTCAAGAAATATCCAAAAGGCTGGAAGAACTGGCAAGAACTCCACTTAAGGACGTGCACGCACCCTAGCATTGTTGACAACAGTCAGCATTTCATGATAATTTGCAGAAAGTGAGAACGCTCAGAAAAGAAAAAGGGGATTTGCGGGAGCAGTCATCTTGTGATGACTGATTTCCGTTCCGAATCTTGCCTTCACAAGAGTGCGGACGTTGGATGGAGACTTGTTACTACCTTTCGTCCAGCCAGCATACTCTCCATTCGGAGATGCGTCCACCACGTATTTTAGCAGTCCACGTGTTTGGACCATCGAGAGGCTTGAAAGAACACGTAGAATAGCCAACCATAACAACAACGTTGTCTTGAATTGTTACAGAGGTGAATATGTTTCTGTAATCAGGGTATTTCTTGAAGAACTCTCTCCAACCCTCTTTCACAACATTTTTGCCTTTGGTTGTCTCTCCTTTGTTATTTGCTGTGACTATGAGGGTGTGGTCATCAGTCATCAATTCAGCTAACCCTTCCAGATCTTGCTGGTTAATTCTTTCATTGAACCTCAAAGCGGTCAATATTAACTTTGAAGAATCCATTTCGATTTGAAAATAAAAATCAGTCAATTTAAGTCTTTGCATTTTCTGTTGCACCATTCCTCTATCACCCTTTTTAAGCCAGTTTCCATTTTGCGGAAAAGTTATAGCTGAATTGAGAGAATAGTCGAAATCGTGAAAACAAAATGGAAAAAAAGAGACCTTCTTGGGACAAATACTTCTTAGAGATAGTGAAGGTTGTCGCGTCGCGAGCAACATGTAATAGAGGAAGGAATGGAGCGGTAATTGCAAAGAATAGACGGATACTTACGACGGGTTATGTGGGTTCACCTATTGGCTTGCCGCACTGCGATGAAGTCGGGCACATGCTCCATGATGTTGTAGATGAGAATGGGAAAATCTCTAAGCATTGCGTGAGAACGATTCATGCCGAACAGAACGCTATCTTGCAAGCGGCTTTGCATGGTGTTTCGACAGAAGGTTCAACTATTTACACCAAATTTGAACCTTGTTTTGTGTGTGCAAAGATGATAATCAACGCTGGCATAAAACGTGTGGTGTGCGAAAGAAGGTATCATGCAGACGAGTTGACCAGAAGGCTTTTCAAGGAAGCTCAGATCGAGCTTGTCATCCTCAAGGACGAAGTTGAGAGCTACCCTGAGCAGTAGCAATAGAAGCATTCTCTATCAGTCTCCTTAAGCCAGTCTTGTGGTTTTGCTAAGTCAGCTGAACCTATGACAATTCGGAGAAACATAGACGTGAAAACCAAGGAGCAACTTGACTTTTCATAAGAGTGTTGTTAGTTCCGCAATGCGTTTCACTTCGATGTCGGCGTTGGTTTTTGCTTCTTTCTTATTGACGAAGACAGTTTTCATTCCGATATTTCTGGCTCCTTGGATGTCTGCGATGGGGTCATCTCCCACGTGCAAGGACTGGTTTGGGTTCACTTTTAGCTTCTCAAGCGTGGCCATGAAAATTGACGGATGTGGTTTGACGTAACCATGCTCATAAGACAATGTTATGACATCAAAGAATTCTTCAAACTGCTCTTTCAGACTTGACAAAAAACGCCAATGGGTATTAGATATTAACCCAAGCTTGTAGCCTTCTAACCGTAACGTAAGAAGCATCCTTCGTGTATTCGGAAACCATCTCGCCTTTCTTGTCACCAATCCAAAGTCCACGGCTTCCTTCACATTTCGGTAAATGGTTTGTGAATCATAGCCACACGACACTAACACGCTTGCTACTATGTCGTCTAGTAACGTTTCACGTAAGGTTCTTCTCAGTCTCTTCTGGTAAAGTTGATTCTCCTTGAAGTATTGTTTTAGAAACTGCTCCTTATTCACGTCTAGTTTTCTCCTCAATGCTTTCAATATAGGATAAATGATGTCCTCTCTTTGTTTCATTGGGTAACGCAGAGTCAAGAAATCATCAAACGTAACTGCCTTAACTTTTGGAATCATCACTAGAAGTAATCTCTATACGTTCTTTTAAGCCAGTTTGCCCCCTGTTTCCAGAGATTCTTGCACCAGACCAGATGTACGGAGTCTTCGCCTGAAACACATGTAGCGCGCGCTAGCAGGCCTGGAAAGGCAATAAAGACCTAAATAGAAGAACGGATGGACATTGGATTTATCGGACCCTGGGTGCGGTTTTGTTGACGGACTCTGGGATAGAAATCGCCAATGACATCATGCAAAAGTTTCCCGATCTAAGGGTCTTGTCACACGAAATTCAGGGGGTCAGGGCCTTTGACGTTGATCTTCGGCTTGAAGAGTTCAAGGAGCAGGTCTATTCCGACGTGAGACACAGGTTTACCCTCGATGGATTGAAGGATGAACCAGTTTTCAGAGCGTACAGAGACTTCTTCTGGAGAATAGGCATAGATCCCACCAAGACGAGACCCGCTGCCGAAGCCTTGATCAGGAAAGTCTTGGGTGGAAGGCCACTGCCTCGCATAAACACGGTTGTGGACGCTTACAATTTGGCATCAATGACCACGTGCATAGCTTTAGCCGCCTTTGACACCGACAAGCTCAAAGGACAACTCATTATGAGATTCGCGAATCAGGGAGAGGAATTTCTCGGAATAGGCATGGATAAACCTGCGGTCATGGCTGGCGGAGAAATCGTTTTGACAGACGCGGCCAGGCTTGTGGCCATTTACCCGCACAGAGATGCAGACTATTCACGCATAACTCTTCAGACCAAGAATCTCACACTCATGTCTTGCGGCGCACCGACCATATCACTCGATCAACTCAAAGAGGCCTCAAAAACGGCTTCCGAATTCATCGTAAGGTTTTGTGATGGAGAAGTATCTCGCATGTTTTAGCGCCCGCCGATGTTTATGATTCGAAACAACTTTATCAGAGTTAGATTCAAATCCAGTCTCAGCATGAGCCACGATAGGAGTGACTGGTATGTGCAGGCAAGTATCGGCAAATGTCGAGTTCTTTCGAAAGTCATAAAAGCTAAAATCTACAATCTAGGAAGTTGCACTCAGCAAATGGTCGTGAAATGAATGAAAAAAACTGCTGTAGGTTCCATAATCTTGTTCGCTGTAATTCTTGCCTCCGCTCTGAGCATGCCTGCGGCAAATGCTTCGATAAGCAACTACAATTGGATTGGCACGCTGACTCGAAACAACTACGATGCATTCTACGGCACATCCATAACAGCTTATGAGGAGGGAACATACGCAAACCTAGTTGTGAACGTAAACAACGACTTCCAACACGGAGTCCAAATAAACGTCTCCGCGGTCATAGTAGGTTTCGACTGGGGCACAAACTACACTTCGAGCGAAGGCAGTATCAACAACCCATTCGTTATCCCCTTCGATCAATCACACGTTTTCACGTTGAACTTCACAGTCCCGTCGGCGTTGTTCGCGTCCAACCTCGTTGTGCACAGCTACACCGTTTACGCGGAACTCGTGAATAGTACCAGTGGAAACAAAAAAATAGTAGTCAGCTGGACACAAAGTGGCACTGGTTTTGCAGTCTTCTCTTCCGACCAAGCAGACGCCTACAACTACAAGAAAGAACTCGACGCCTACCCTGCCACCTCCTACTATAATATTCCTCTTCTTACGGCAGAAGCAAGAGAGCTAATGCTGAAGTCAAACGTTGCCAAATCTATCGCAAGCGACTCTTACGGACGAGGCGATTTCAGTACGGCCAAAACATCGTACAAAAACTCTTTAGACTTCATACAACAAGCCTTCTCAAACGAAACAGAAAAATGGTCGACCTTCGAAAACTCCCTCGCAAACCTGCTCCAAGGCGGCAGCTATCTACTCACATTTCAAGGATGTGCGTGGCTCCTCTTCGGAATAGGATTTCTGCTCATAAGCATCGGAGTCATCGTCTACTTAGCCAGAAAAAGACCACAGCCGAGAACAATCTCGCAACCTTCCTGACACCCTCCCTTTCTTACCGAGGAGCAAGGGTGGCAATACCTTAAAACAGGTCACAAAGAAAAGGCGGGAATAGCGGGTGATGCCCTCCACTCGCAAGCAGGTTCAAGTCCGGTCCCCGCATCTCAATTTAAGGCATCATTTGAGCATATTTTAACCAAAGAAGCTTGACGTTATAAGTGAGGGATGAAATTTGAAAATGAATTTTGGGGTAAAACTCCAGTTACGTAACATCTTCTGGAAGTTCTTTGTATTCGATCAGACCCAGTCGTCTGTATGAATCCACTAAGTCATAAACTGTGTCTCGCGTACGTGTAGATGCTTCTCGCAACTTACACGCATCACTCTGTCGGTCGCTCCTGGTCCGCAACAAGCAAAGATTCAGGCACTTCCACCAACGTTTTCTCACTGCGCTCTTCAACCTTTGGTTCCAAAGGAATGGAGATCACAAACTCAGATCCTACGCCCAGCCTGCTTTTCACAGAAATCTTGCCTCCATGGCATTCAATAAACCGTTTACAAATTGGTAGGCCAAATCCCATTCCTTTAGCTTTTGTGGTAAACAATGGCGTCCACAGCTTCCCAAGCGTTTCCTTGGTCATGCCTGCCCCGGTGTCAGAGAAGGAGATTTCGACATTTCCACCTTTCCTCATGCTTCTTATCGTAAGCGTTCCGCCCTCAGGCATCGCGTCCACAGCATTCCTAATCAGGTTAACGAAGACTCTCTTGAGCTTGTCAACGTCAACCCTCATTCGAGGCTGACTTTCCGTCAAATCTACCACGCGCATATTCTCCGGGACATCTACGGCCGCCAGAACATTTGTCGTCATCATTTTCGGGTTGACAGCATCCAGTTCCAGCCTGATTTCTCTGGAGTATTCCAAGAGATCGTCTATGATCTTGTTGGAATACTGAACGGCCTTATCTATCGTGTTTAACATGTCGTTTGCTTTGCCATCCAGTCGTTGGCCATATTTGTTCTTCAAGTAGTATGATGCACCTCCAATGCCTGTCAACGGGTTACGCAGATCGTGACCAACCATTGCTGCCAACTCGCCAATTGCAGCGAGTCTTTCCGACTTGAGCAGACTGCCCTGAGCTTCCTTCAACTCTCGTGTTCGGTCAGCAACCTTCACTTCAAGCTTGTTCGCATATTCTTGCACCTCGGTCTTTGCATTGTGTAATTGCTGAATCAACTGGCCGTTTTCTATCGCTACTGCTGCCAGATGCAAGAAGAGTTCCAAGGGCGCCAGAGACTCTTTTGTAGGCCGCTTGCCGTCCACAGGGTCGTCCACACTCAGGCGACCCACAACGCGTCCGTCAGCCAGTCGAAGCGGAGCATAGAGCATGTCATTTGGATTCCAGTCAATCATGTCTTCAGGCCTGAGATGGCTTTCGACAACGCCGTCAACGCTTCTTTCTCTGACCCAAGGATCACTCCAAGGAAGGTAGTGGAACTCCCCGATTCTGAAGCGTTCATATTCTGGCCCGAATTGTTCACGAACCACTCGTCCTGGTGGCCTCTTGTTCCATAGATGCGTTCTTTCCTCGTCAGTCAAGCCCACAGTCACCAGGTCATTAGGGCTTCTCATCTCCATATTCGTATCTCTGATAGAAATAACCACTCTACGCCAACCTTGACCGTTAATCGCGTCAGCAATTGCATGAAGCCTTTCACGTAAATCCATGGACCGTATCATTTCTGCCGCACTTTTCATAAGCGAAGCCTGGCGACCAATTCGCTTCCGAACCTCCTCCTCGGCCCGCTTCCTTTCGCTGACATCCCGCAACACAAGGACTCGGCAAGTGACATGACCTCGCCAGTCGACTATGGGAGACATGCGCACGTCAAAGGTTCGGAGTTCATCTCCTTTGCCCAGAACAAATTCCGTGTCTACAGCAATCGCATTAGGCTGACTGTCTTCCTGAATGGGAAAACCCGGAAATGCGTTCTGCAGAAGACATCCAACAGTCTGCAATCTGGAGAGGTTGATTAAACTCTGCGCAGCAGGATTCAAATCAACGATGTGGTTCAATCCGTCCAACACGATCAGAGCGTCAACCATGCTCTCCATAACGCTTTCCTTTGCAACTGAAATGATATCTCTCAAATGCAACCGAGCAGGATTAACTATCGCTAAGACCGTGGT
>JBGOYH010000003.1:0-36258 GCA_041479575.1 Bathyarchaeia archaeon | reverse complement strand
TGGACGGCAACTACACCCCTCACAGCACCATGGCTTGGGCTATTGTCAACGATACACTTGCGAATGGCAACGGTTTTGTACCTGGAAACGGTCAGACATTGGCTGTCATCAGTTTTCCAGTGGTCATGTTCCCAACAACAACCAATGTCCAAATCAGCATCATCGAGGTCATGAACACTGTGGTTCCAGAGTTTCCACCATCAGCGATTCCAGTGTTGTTTGCATTGACGACGCTGCCAATTGTGATACTCTACAAAAGAAGACGTCTGCTGACACGCGCGCGCTAAGGCTTCCGCTGATGGTATTTGGGGTTGCGAGAAAAAGTGGTGAGGTTTGGAATCCTCTTGGGCTTGAAAAGTTAGTGACTGTGCAACTTTTACTTTCAATCGGTGCCTAATCAGCTGGCTTTTTTGATTGGTATTCTCGTATTGTGGCTGCGGTGGCGAACGTCAAAGTCAGAGCCGTTAGGCTGAGGGTTATGGGGGTTAAACGTATTCCCCATGGTGTGTAGTTGAGGAGCAAGCCTACTATTGGAACGAGTGCCAGGCTCATGCCAGAGCTCAGGGCTACGCGTTCGATTATGTCCAGATTTCTATCCGAGGTTTTGAGTGGGAGTTGGACAGGAAAAAGCGCTTTGATGAAAGCGTAGCCGGGAAGCCAGAGAATGAAAAGTGCGCCCAGTATGTAACGGATTATTACGAGTGGAAAAGCGTCTTCAGAGATTGTATAAACGGACACTACAGCTGCAAATGTTAGGGCAAGGGTGATCCAGTACCATGAGGCGCTGTTGCTTCTTAGGTAGGTTGTGGGGTTTGTGGGTGAAGGTTGTTTTTGTGTGAAGTGGAGTTTGTCTTCGTTTTGGAGTTTGAGTATGGCATCGAGGATTTCTTTTTCCGAGATTGATGGATATTGGTCATGAATTTGTTGGGCTAGTTGGTTTACCGTTTCTGGCTTCTGTTCGCTGGTTGCTTTGAGGATTGCTTCCTCTAACGTTTGTTCTGGAAGCTTTTGCGTCAAGGCTTGTCGGTCCTCGATTGTTCTTAATCACGTGTGGTGGAATATAAAATAGTGATAAATAGGTAGCGCGCGCCGTTGCGCGTTCGCTAGGATGGAAATCTGTCTTATTTTGCTGCCTGTTTCTGTTCTATTGTCTTCGCCGTTTGATTGTGTACAACGCTAGGGCGCTGAATGGTGCCAGTAATAGCAGTACGGGTACGAGTTCGGGTACGACGAATCCTGGTTGTGTTGGTGGTACTCTGTTGTTGAACAGTGGGGTGCATCTGGCGTTATTAGCCGAGGAATAGCTTTTGCCTAGAGCGTACACTAGCATTCTGGGGGCGGTTGTTGGTAGGGTGACGGTGAACTGTGTTGGGGTTTTGGTTATTGGTCCGCTGAGGAAGGATTCGAAAGCCCAGTAGATGGGTCCTGTAGTGTTGAGGTGGTCTTTCAGTGAGGCGACGGTGTACCCAGCGCCTGAAGTGGTGTCGGGTGGAACTTTTTTGCTGTTGGTAGTTTCTTTTTGCCAGGTTGTGATTGTGATCGAGCTGGTCTTTGTCCAGTTTACTTTGACGTTGCCAGTTAGGCCTTTGTAGCATGCTTCGGTCATTACTAGGAAGATGTGGGGGTCTGCAGCGTTTTCGCCGGATTGGATGTAGACGCTGAAGGTTGCGGGGCTTGATAGCATTATTGGTTGTCCGTAGTAGCTGCCGTGTGGTGTTAGTCTGATTAGGCCTTCTGCGAAGACAGGGCTGGCGATTGCCAGCAAGGTGATGACTGCGATTGATATTGATACTATCTTTTTCATTTTCTCCATTCTCCTATTAAAAGTGCTTGCTGCGATTCTTATAAACGGTGAAGGAATTGATGTCTGGAAGTTTCTTCTAGAAGTTTGTGGCAATTGTTCTATTTTTTTCTGTGCTGTCTGTTTGCGTCCGCGCGCGGCGGCACGCGTCTTCCTCTTACTACAAGCCAACTATAATTGTTGTGATTCTGATTGCGACTGTCACTAGAAACACTATTGAAGTGGTCATAGCGGCGTTTTTGAGTCTCTTCCTGTTGATTTTGAGGTTTGCAGCGCCATAGTAAGGGGAGAGGAGTTCAGAGGTGATGAGGAGAATGGTGGCGGCCACTGCGAGAATTAGACTGATATCCCAAAGGTTCAATGGAAATGTTGGAGTCATGTGGTTTGCTTCTCGAGGATAAGGTAGACTGTTTCGTTTGTCTGGCCGTCTTCACTTGTTTGTTGAGTCTTTATGGTTATGGGTTTGCCTGTGACTTTGGCGAATGCGACTGCAAGGGCGCTTGATAGCGGGCAGCCTATGTTTGCATATATTGCGGGCAGTTGTGTGGTTTGTTTGCATGTCTCTTTGTAGATGGTGGTGGTGAATTTGACGGAAATCTCGTGGTGAAGTGTTTGAACGTGTTCTGTTGGTTTTTCAGTTTCTTTGGTTGCGAGTATTTGGAGTTCGAAGGCTGTGACGATTTCGAGGTCTTCTATGAGTGTTTTGGGTAGGCGTTGTTGAAGGTCTCCGAGCTCTGTTCTAAGGAAGCTGGTTCCTAGTGTTGTTTCGATTAGTTTCGCGAGTTCAGCTCCTGGTGCTGTGATTAGTATGCCTTGAGTGCTTTTGCGGGAAGGTTCCGTTTCGAGTTTTTGTGTTGTGTCTGGTGGGGGAAGTGTTCCGGTTTCTTGTTTGGGTATGTAGATTTTTGCGGATTCGGGGTTGTTGACGTATTTTGGTGGGAGGTATGTGGCTTTGCCTTTGTAGTCGAGTGTTTCGAGTGTTTCGTTTAGGGTTGTCAGGAGTGTTGTGGCCGTTGAGTCTAGGATTGTCTTTTTTGTGTATTCTTCGGTTTGGATGTATGTGAGGATTATGCCCCAGAAGGTTAACCCTAGGCCTATTAGGGCGGGGATGGAAGAAGAGTATATAATTGCGGCTAGCAGGCTTGCTATGCCTAGAAGAAGTATTGTTAGACCGATGCCTTTTGAAAAAGTTAGTGTAATCTTCATTGTGTTCCCAACTTTGTTTTTAATGTGTTCTTCGACCTTATTTTTGTCTTCGCAGTTTTTTACTGTTTCTCGATATTAGTGGTTTAGGCCTTCCATATTATGATTGGTTCGTCTCGATTGTTCTTTATCATGCTTCTGGTCACGCCGATTTTCTTGAGTTCTGTGAGTTTTTGTTCGAGTTGTTCTGCTGTTAGTTCGATCCCTGTGTTTCTTTGGTAGCTTTCTTTTATTTTGGCAATAGTTGGAAGACTTGTTTTTTGAATGTCCCGTATTGCGTTGATTAGTTGTTGGTCTTTTGTTCCTAGTTTTTGGTAGGCGTTGAAGCTGGTTCCTGTTTGTTTTCTGACTTCGGCGATGTATAGGACGACAAGAGCGATGAGGATTGCTGTGGTTGTGGTGGCAAGTTCTAAGCCGTTTTGGCTGATGAAGACGCTGATGAAGGCCCATGTTTTGATTGGTTGCCAGTGGTTGGCTATTGCTTGTGCTATTGGAGACATTTCGTTTTCTATGTTTGGCACGTCTTGGGGTGTTTCGGGATAGGTGATGAGGCTTATCTCCACTTGTTTTTGTTGGGTTGCATTGTCTGTGGTGAAGATGCTGGTTTCGTACCAGTAGAGCACGAGTTGAGTCTGATTGTCTGAGAGGTACTTGAAGGCGAAGTATCGGGCGATTATTGGGGGGTTGTCTAGGATTTGTGTGTCTTTGAGATCGAGTTGGTTTACGCTTGGTTGGTATCCGTGTGTTTGGGGCCAGGTGACGAGGCAGGTTTCCCAGCGGTGCAGGCTGCTGGTTGTGGGTGCGATTTGAAGACCTATCCATATCATGGTTTTGTTTTCGTCGGTGGGGATGTATGAGAACATTAGGGAGTAGTCTTGTTTGGATGTTTTTTCGAAGCCTGTGTCGCGGTATTCGAACTCTAGGTTGTAGCCTGTTATGTTGGGGAAGAGTTGTGTGTTGCCGATTTCGCCGTCTGGTGTTTGGATTATAACGGGAGCGGGGCTGTGGGTTGTGGCGAACACTGGCATTTGGATCCAGAGGAGGAAGAGTATTGCGGTGATTATTGCGATGGTTTTTGCGGTGTCTTTTGTGTTGAATTTTGCGGGTTTGTGTTTTGTGATTCTTCCGCAGTTGGTGCAGTAGTTTCGTGTTGTGGTCGGGTTGTTTGATGTGCAGTCGGGGCAGGTGTTTTTGCGTCTGTTGAACAGGTTGATCTTCAATATTCCTTCGCTGATTGCGAGGAGGATTATTGTGCCTATGAAGATGAGTATCCATCCGCCGAGGAGGTGGAAGATGTCGAGGGCGAGTTGTTCGCCTATGTTGTAGCCTATGGCTACGATGGTTGTTATGCGTATGATATTGAGCAGGTAGATGAGTGGGAAGCCTATTGCGAACAGGGCACTTTTTTTCCATGGTTTGTCTCTTGCGATGTAGGCGATGAATGTGGCGAAGACGAGGAAGCCGGTGAGGCTGTATATGCCTGAGCAGGCTACGTCGACGGTGAAGTTCATGGTTGTGGTGTCTGGTCTTGTTATGAGTATTGTTGGTGTTCCGTATTCGCCGGTGAGTGTTGCGGGTATTCCGAAGAGTCGGGTGAGGGTGGTTGAGGCTTCGCTGCTGTAGACGCTTAGTGCGCTGCCTAGGTTGTAGAATATTTCGTTTGGTGGTGGCGTGAGGAATGTTAGGAAGGCTATGGGGAAGAGGGCTTGTTTTAGTGTTTGTGGGTTGAATAGGATTAGTGTTAGGCCGGCTGTGAACATGGGCAAGGTGAACATGTGGTATTCGATGGGTGTGAAGGTGTAGCTTCCGGTCCAGTAGATGAGTATGGCTGTTAGGCATAGGAGGGTTCCGCTTATTAGGCTGTAGTGTCGTGTGTTTTTGGGTTGGTTTTCGTCGGTGTCGCTGATGGCTGTTGTGAGCATTTTTCTTTTGCGGTAGATGAGGTATGTGAAGATTATGGGGATTATGAGGATGTAGCTTGTGGCTTCGTTGTTTATGGCGTCGGTGAATATGAGGGTGAGGTCTTGAAGGTAGAAGGCGATTACGGCTGCTGCCAGAACGAAGGCTTTCAGTGCAAGAGCGCTTTGGCTTGGCATTTGGATATTTGAGAATGAAGGAAGTCGTGTTCTGTTCGGGTGGCCTGTCTTGCTCATTTTATGATCCATCTTGACATTTTGATTCTGTTGCGTGGTCCGATCAACATGAATTGATTTACATTGATCTGTGTTGGTTGAGACGAATGAGGGGACGCACTTAAGAGTTATTCCTGAAAGAAAAAGGATTGAAGGGTTCTCAAACGGTGCAGTTGTGAGTTTTCAGTTTTTGGAGGCATGCATGATGTTGAGTGTAGGACTGTATTATGGACTGTTCAACATGGTTTTTGGTTGAAAAACAGTCAAAAATGACCTACCCCCTCCCCCCTAGGTTTTCAGCACGCACAGTATCGTGGTGAGTGCCTGTGCAGTTCTTTTGGTGGGGTTTGGCGTGCCGTTCTGCTGGTTTGCATGTTGGATTTTCAAGGTATTCTTAGATTTGGATGTTTGTTGGGTTGGAAAAAGGAGGATTGGGGCTTGGGTGTGTTGGCCGTTTGAGAGTTGTTTGTGCTGTCAGGCGTTTCCTGCTATGATGGTGGTGCAGTTGAAGTCGGTGAACCCGTTGACGTTGGCTGATACTGATAGAACCAAGAGTGCGGGGACGCTGTTTCCTTGTGTGAGTATGGAGTCTTGTCGGTCCCAGGTCAGCGTGATGTAGGATGAAGCGGCTGATGGGTTCCATGATGTGACCGTCATGTTCAGCGTTAATGCTGCGTTGCCTGTGTTTTTGACGTAGATTGTTCTGTTGGCCGATGTGCCTGGCTTCAATGTTCCCCAGTTTAATGTGGAGAGAGCTTGTGTGCAAGCGCTGTCCTGATAGACGCCAACGTTTAACGCCTCTATTGTCCCGCTATTGGTGACTGTTCGGCTGGGCTGGATGACTGCGAGCGCGGTGGTCATCATCAGGATGGCGGCAACGGCGATCCCTGTTCCTGCGACGAATCTCTGCATAGACATGTTTTCTTCGCCGAAGCGTATCCAGAATCGTGAGTCATAATAAACGTTTCCGTATTCCTGTCCCACACGCATACACATGGGTAGAAACGGCTCATTTCGGGTGGTGTTCATGGGGCCTTTTTGAGTCGCACGTCGAAGTCTAAAAGCTTCCGGCAGTCAAGTGTATCGCGTATGAATTTTCGAGACGAAATGGGGCATTTTTCCAAAACCAGTCAGCGGTATGGAGTCTACAAGTTCAGCCTTTAACCTCACGATCCTGGAGACGATCAGTCCCGCATGTTTGAGTATGAAAGCGGTGTGGGCGTCTGTGTACCCGGTTTTTTTGACTATTCTTATGACGATTTCATCATGGGCGGGTTGTATGATCTGGAAGTCTTCTATCGGCAAATCCTCGAAGACTGTTTGGAAGTCGCGGAGGAATGTGAAGGTACCGTCACTGTGAAGAAAGTATTCATAGGTTCTTCCTATGGGCGTAAACAATGAGAGGCCCCTTCCGCAGGAGCAATCGTTGTCTAGCATTTTTCCCATGTCTCCGATTTCGTAACGGATGAACGGCATCGAAAAACTGTTGAGGTTTGTTAGAAGCACTTTTCCTTCTTCGCCGGGAGCAGCAGGTTCCCCGTCTTTCTCGATTTCAAGGAAAACGTTTTCGTCTGTGACATGATGACCTTCATGTTGGCCGCGCTGGCCGGCGCGCGCGCTGACGTTCGACCCTAGAGTTTTGATTTGCTCTAAGAACCAGAGAAGTTATTAACTGAACGTTATCAAAAACTATGTGGACGAGTGAGGGGAAGAACGTCAACGAAGGTTCTTTCAGCGACGACAATTGCTTTGTTGTTGGCGGAGGTGTTCGTTTTGACCTTTCCAACGGTCAGTTCAGCTTCCGCGGCAGTCTATGTAGACCCTGTGAACAACGTATTCTATTTCGATGGCGTGTCGATTAGTTTTAGGTTTAACGTGACGGTTTGGGTTTCAGGCGTTTCAAATTTGGCAGGGTGGCAGGTTCGAGTGGGCTATGATTCGTCTATGTTGAATTGCACTCGTACTTGGCAACCAACTTGGGATTCGCAGTACGTGTTTTATGGTAGGAACACCTTCCCTATGATGGCGCTTGACTCTGGCTATGTATTGCTTGGCGACGTTCTCATTCCTCTGAGACAGTCAGCCTTTGCAGGCACGGGCAAACTCTGTATCCTCGAGTTTGCAATGACTGCAGAACCATCTGGGGGCCAGCGGCTTTCGTCTGCCCTGGACATTACCAATCTAACGTCTCTATGGGATCCGCTGACTAACGAGATTCCAGCGGCAAGAAAAAATGGGAGTTATTTCTGTTATCCTGGCAGAGGTGCACCTATTTCGAGTTTTCAACAGTTCTTGGAATCCAACCCAAACGTGAAAATGATCTTACCTTCCGATTTCATCAACAAACCACTGGGCTGCGGTCCTGCGATGGCGAGCGATTTGATAGCTTCTGAGTTCATCTATGAAAGGCTCCAGTCCGCGATACAAGGACTTGATACCGATCCAAGTTTCGTGAACCAGACTCAGGGAAAGGTCATTGGCAGTGAGGGAACAGGCATCGTGAGTTTTGGGGGTCCATTCGTCAATCTGGTGGTATCGTACGCAGAAAGTGGTTCAACGGCTCAGCAAGACAGGGCGCCCATTGAGTTCTTTCTAGGCGGGGACTTGTTTGGTTTCCGATTTTCGAATGGGACTGATATTCCAGGAGCTCAGCTGAACGTGTCGTCAATCAACCATGACAAAGACATGTTTGTCATCGAGTTTTACAGGGATGGTGATGGCAGGTACATCATGTTATGTTATGGTTTGGGATGGAAGGGCACATATGCAGCCGGAGAATACTTCAATGATGTCATTTATGCGAATCTGCAGTCTCACAAGGAAAGCTGGACTGTAGTCAGGTGGGAAGACACGAACGGCGATGGTTTAGTCAGTGCCCCAAACGCCTGGGACTCTTACTCGGTTGTTGCAGAAGGCAACTGACCTTATGCGTGGGAGTTCTGTAGACGGTACGATCGGTTTTGAACAGAATGCTTAGAGCGACTTTATCATGTTTGTTGTTGTCCGTAGTGCTGAGCAACTAGCAACGCATCTCTTATATCCACTATTCCGTCGGCATCAAGGTCTGCCACTGGGTTCCACCTTGGAGAACCAGGCACGGATCCAAATGCTTTGCTGAAAATTATCATGTCGTAAACATCTACCTTGCCGTCCAGATTCAAGTCTGCAGGAATTGGCAATGGTCCGAGAGAAACTCGTGACACTTGGACATAATCTAAACAAAAGGCAGTCTTTGCATTTCCAGATTGTGCGATCCCAAACTCTGCTGAGTCGACAGCTCCATAAGTCGTGGTGTTTATCCCTAGGATGGAGCAGACTAGTTTGTTATCTACGTAGAGTTTGCCGTATCCGTTTGTGGGGCTTTGACTCCATTGAAGCTCGAATCGGTACCATTGCTTCAGGAGATTGCTGACTTCTGAGTCGACTATGACCCAGCTCGAATCGTTCACTACGGCAAGTCTCCACCATGTAGTGCCTCCACTCTTCCGGCAACCCGCCATGGCCACTTTGTTACCTGAAGCAGCAAATGCGGCAAAGTAGAATCTGCTGTAGCTTGCTGTGTCGATGAAGGAAGTTACCGTGAAGTAGCCTCTGGCAAACATGCTTGTTGAATCCTGCAAATTCTTGTAGCAGTATGCCGTTTCTGGCGATTGTCCACCGTCTGCGGTAAATAGACCGCTTTGCGTGCCCTGTCTGGCAAGCGTGTTGGTGATGGATAGTGTTCCTCCGGATGTTGTTTGAGTTCCATCCCAACTCCTGAAGTCACCAGATTCAAAGCTATCGGTGAAAAGCACGCCACTTCCACATTCCTGACTAAGCACGGCTGCGATCGGTATGAAGCGCGGCAGGACGGACGTGCTTACTTCTGAAAGTGTTCTTGTGCCGTTCCCCAACTCAAGCATAAAGCTTAGGCGCGCACCTGCTTTCGCCGCGTCAGCAATAGCATATCCTTCGCCCCCGACCACCATGCTACTGTAGGTGGCTACTCCGCGTTGTGAACTCAAGGAATTAATCTTGTCAAACACCGAAGCGCGGTAGGCGCTGTCCGTGTACGTACTTGGGTATATTATCTCTCCGCCTCCGTCATGAATGTTAACGTAGAACCTGGGTTTTCGCGTCTGAAAAACTCTGGCTAATGACTGCGATTCAGGTTCACTCAAAGGTGATGGCCCTCGGTAGTAGTCGCTTGTAGGGTCGGATCCCCCACCGTGCTGCCAGTCCGTGACGAAATTTCTGTTTAGATCCACACCGTGGGCATTCGTTCTGTTATTGCTGTAATCGTCTACGTTTACAACCGGAACTAGCAGTGTACACGTTGTGGTGAGAATTTGCACTGCAAGCGGGTCGCTACTTGTTAGGAGCCAACTTGCATAATAGTACAGAAGCTGGCTTCCTTCGCTTTCCCATCCGTGAATGGCACCGTCGAAAAGGACAACGCCTCCCATTGGGTTGCCGATTTTGAACAACAGTATATCCTGGTCCAAGACAGTTTTACCAATGCTCTCGTATGAAACAAATTGCGGATAGCTAGTTGCCAAGGCTTTGAAACATGAAATGAAGGATGGGTAATCAGGATATGGCAGGGCGGACGCTGGTAAGATATAGAAAGCCGCTACAAATAAGGAAACAGAAATGATTATCGCGGAATTCTTGCGAAGTCTCATTCTAACTCATTCAAACTAAGCATGGAGAACCTAAAAAAGTTGCCGCAAAGCTACAAATGTCGAAATGTCCAAGACGGACGGAATAAGAATCATATTGCCTTGTCAGCGCGTTCCGGAAACCTTTACGTCATCGAGGTATATGGTGAAGGTGTATCCAGGGTCACTATAGCAAATGCCTGTTCTTACAAATGCTATTCCATTTGCGCTGCTTGTTTCAAGGCTGAGAGAGGTCACTTCCTGCCCATTGATGTTCAAAACGATCGTTTTGCCAGAGGATGACTTCTTGTAATACACCCCAAACAGAAACCACGTATCTGCTGCTGGACCCGACGATGCATAGCCATTTGTGTTATTCACCATGCAGACCCATCTGGCGGATGTTTGGCCTCCTCTGAACCCATAGGATGCCAAAGCGGAGCCAACTGAATCACGGACCTGGACCAGCCACAAAGTATCACCATTTTTCATAGGAAGACCAGTGTCAATGTGTACGCGCATACTCAAGTTGAATTCACTTATGTCTGATAGGTCTTCATAGCAGTAGGCTCTTGCGATAGAAGAATCACTGTTAGACGTGAACTTTGCACTGTAATTACCACTGTAGCGTAAGCTATTGACGACTTTCGCGGTCTCACCTGCAGTAACGTACGTGCCAGCCCATCCGGTGAAATCGCCAGTTTCAAAACCACTATTGAAGGAAATTTGAACTGGTGGGGTAACATTTGCAGGACTTCTAAGAATTATCCCTGTATGCAGTTTTAGAGTGAATGGTGATGTCGTTGGAGTTCCGTCTAGGTTTTTGTAACCCCCGTTCAGACTGATCGTGTACGCTGTGTCTGTGGGGTTCACTAGCACCTTCACTTTTGAGTAGTCTCTTGTGTAAACGTGGCTTCCGTTAATCATGTAATAACTGCCCAGCGGTTGTCCAACATCAATGTTGAACAAACTCTGCGTATAACTGTCCACAGCATAACCGAAGTTCAGGTATGAGGAATTGGTTTTCACTCCAAGCAGTAACGAACTGAAAACATAGTTCACGTACTGCTCTCTGGTTGTTCCGCTCGGCAATCCAACTGCGGACTGCTCGTATGGTGCAGCGTTTTGAGCTATGGGCAAGAACATTTTCGGCGTTCCCTTGTTGAGGAAGTTGTTTTCAAGCCAGACTACAAAATCTATGCTTGCCTTCCATTTGCTCTCTGAGTACCATCCAACCGGATTCAAAGCCATGATCCACCCCTCACTTTGGACGCCATCGATTCTTGACTTTGTGAATAAATCGACATAGTACTGGTTGGCGTAACTCGCAAAGAATCTCTCTCCGTAATACACAACGTTGCCTATGACTAGTTTGTTGCCGATTGTGTTTTTGATCGTGTTAACGATGCTTATTACCGCCTGTTCAAATTCAAGGGCCGTCCATGCCTTTCCCGTTCTGGGGTTAATTGCTGGCGTCGGGGTTGTGCTCCACATGATCTCTGTGCTCGGCAAACAATCGTCCAGCAAAGCGCCGTCGTATCCGTACTGGTTGATGTAGGTTTTGACCCAGTTTGCCAGCCACGTCTGGTAAGCAGGGTTCCCCACATCAACAACATAATAACCATAGTCAATGCTTTTAATCAGAGTGCCACTAACATCTTTGAGTATCCAGCCATTAGCCAAGAAGGTCTGTCGCTCGGCGCTGGATTTAACGGCCCGTATATCTCGGTACAGGAGGCAGATCAGATCAGGTCTCACCTTGTGAATACTTTGAACTTTCGATCCCAACTCAACGTGGCAGATATACAGATCAGTCAATTGTGCAATCTGCTGTGCAGAGTAACTCGCGCTCTCAAATATTGCGCGATGAACAAAGTTCGTTGCAGGTCCTGCTGCACCACCAATAGGCATGAACACTAGAGGCAGCAGAATCATCGAAATTGAAAGCCCATATAGTATTCTCCTAATCTTCGTCATTTTCGCCACGAGACATCTTCGGCTCCTAGTTTTGGTTTTAGGCGAGTCCTATGATAACGACATATTCTTAAGATTTGTTGAAAAGTGACCTTTAGGAACTGATAACCTGCGATGAACAAAGTTTGCGAATTCCACGTTGCATCTCTGCGAAGCAAAATTGACATCCATCATGGAGAGCTTGGAGGACGTAAGTCAATTACGGTTGTCCCGGCAAACTTGTCGAAATATCGAATAAACCTCTTGTCCATTAGTCTATGCCCAATGACCAAGTCAAAAGGCAACAATGGAAGAATTTTGCCAATGTTTCTCACACCCGCATGGTCATAGAAAATCTTCTTTCCGTCAATCCTCACTACCGCAACTCCAACGATTCTTTTTCCCAAGCTTTGCCCTGCGAATCCTTCCAGAAGCGTGGAATAGATCCAGAAAATCACGAGAAAAAAACCGATATTGACGTCCAAACGAAATGCGCTTCCGCCAAGGATCACCGCAAGAAAGTTGGTAAAAATAGCTACAAAGGCAAAAACCGAGAAAACAACTGCATAATCTATGAGAAAAGCATAAGCTCGTTTCCGAAGAGAGGCGAAAGGAAGTACAAGGGGATTCCGTGCCACTTCAGCACCAACAACCCAAGTCTCCAAATCTCTGACCAGTCTTATGGCGTTCTCACCCGACTTGGTCAATCTGTACTTGCCAGTGGGCGTCTGTTCTATCAAGCCCATGAGGTTTCGAATGTGAAAGCTAAGTTTTCCTGTGTCTATTTTCAGAGAATGCATCAGATCTGTGAAGGAATTTTCACCGTTTTCGCTCAGAGTTAAGAGTATTGCCCTTCTCAAGGGATGGGACAGTACAGACAATATTCTAGAAACCGAATCTTGATCGACCGACATCCCGAACCCCCAGCGTCTCTTTTTCTCTGCTACCTGTCTGGAAACCATGTCGCTGTCAGAATTAACGGTTTCGTTTGTCCGGTGAACATCCTGTCAAGGACGTTGAGTCAGAAGAAACAAATTTGCACAGGACGTTTGATGAAGACAAAGCGCTACAAGCTCAAAGTCTGTCAGATGACATAGAAGCTTAGTCCAGACTAGTTTTCGGACAGCCGCCAGAATGTTCCTCAGCTGGCAGAATTGCTGCCGACAAGCGGGAGTCGTTTGGGTTTACGGTATCCTGAACTCATGAATTCATCAGAGAATTCACGGAACTGATGGAAATTCAAAAGGACGGGAGATGCTGCTGATTGGGCATCTCTCTCGTGCGATGTTGAATGATAGGATCGGAGAAGAATTGCGCAAAGCAATACAGGATATTGGCTAGGACGGTTGTGGGATGTATTTGTTGTCTATGATGGCAGTATCAACGTACAAGTTCAACATGTACCCTGGGTCATTGTAGGCCACTCCCACACGCACTTGAGCCACATTGTTAGCACCACTAGTATTCGTACTAAGAGAAGCCATTTGTGTGCCGTTCACGTAAATTACCAATGCGCTACCAGATGTTGTCTTATTAAAGTAAGCTTCAACACAGTACCATGTGCCAGCAACTGGACCTGACGTGGCAAAAGCTGGATTGCTACCGCCATACATACATGCCCACCCAGCTGAAGACTGACTCGTCCCCGTTATTCCGTAGGAAGCGATGGCGGAACCACCTGAATCACGGAACTGAATAAGCCACAAAGAATTCCCACTACTAAGAGAGACGCTGCTGTTGAAATACACGTAAGTCAAGGCATAAAGCTGAGATGCGCTCGTCTGGAGGTTTTCGTAACAATAGGCTCTGGCAATCGCCGATGCGCCATCCGTGGTGAAGAGAGCACTGTACGAGCGATTAAAAGCCAAGGTCTGAACGACAGTCGCAGATTCACCAGAAGTGACGGAAGTTCCAGTCCACTCGCCGAAGTTCCCAGCCTCAAAATCACTAGTAAAAAGATACGAACCAGATCCTAGGCTGAAGACCGCTGTCAGAGTGTGATTTGCATTCATAGTCACGTTGAACGGATTATCTGAACCATTATAATTGCCGTCAAGCAGCCAGTAGCTGAAAACGGAACCAGAACTTGCGGTTGCATTGACGAGTACTACTGTGCCCAAATTGTATAGCTGAGTGCCGCTAGGGCTGGTAGACCCGTTACCACTACCAGTCACTCCAACAACCAATTGGTACTGAACAGGCGCACCCTGCCAATTCCAAGTTATGGTCGAGTTCTGAGTAATGGTGAAAGTAACAGAAGAACCAGCACCGTCCGGAACCGAACCGGTACCCGTATAACCAGTGCACGTCCAAACAGTGCTACCCTCAATAACTGGGCTCGTAACACTGCAAGTCACCGAGGAGCCATCATTGTAGAGGATGTCTCCGACACTTGGTGCAGGGTTACCATGAGCCGAAACAACGGTAAGCTTCCATTGAACAGGCTGAGATTGCGGTGGGATGTATTTGTTGTCGATGATGACTGTGTCCACGTACAGGCTTAACGTGTAGCCTGGGTCGTTGTAAGCTACTCCAATACGCACTTGAGCCACGTTATTGGCGCCACTCGTATTGGAACTGAGAGAAGCGACTTGTATTCCGTTAATGTAGAGTATTAATGAGTTGCCAGACGCTGTCTTGTTGAAGTAAGCCTCAATGCAGTACCACACGCCTGCAACAGGACCGGACGTGCTAAAAGCTGGATTGCTGCCGCCATACATGCACGCCCACGCAGCTGAAGACTGGCTCGTTCCTATGATCCCGTAGGAAGCAATGGCGGAACCGCCTGAATCCCGGAACTGGATAAGCCACAGAGAATTCCCATTGTTAAGCGAGACGCTCCTGTTGAAATACACGTAAGCCAAAGCATAAAGCTGAGACGCGCTCGTCTGAAGGTTCGTGTAACAATAGGCTCTAGCAATTGCTGATGCCCCATCCGTCGTGCACAGAGCGCTGTAGGAGCCACTATGAGGCAAAGTCTGAACGACAGTTGCAGATTCACCAGAAGTGACGGAAGTTCCAGTCCACTCGCTGAAGCTGCCAGTTTCAAAATCACTGCTAAAAATGTACGAACTAGGTGAACTGTTCCAATTCCATGTGATGGTTGAATTCTGAGTAATGGTAAAAGTCACTGAGGAACCAACGCCGCTGGAGGGGAAAGAACCAGTACCATTATAGCCAACGCAGGTCCAAATAGTGCTGCCCTCAGTCAGTGGGCTCGTAACGCTGCAGGTAACCGATGAACCGTCATTGTAGAAGTTGTCGCCGACGGCTGGAACAGGAGTGTCATGAGCCGAAGCAACAAACAAATCCCACTGAACCGGGATGAAAACTGCTGTAAGAGCGTGGTTGGCATTCATAGTTACGTTCAATGGATTAGTCGAACCGACATTATTGCCGTCAAGCAGCCAATGACTGAATACCCAACCAGAATTCGCTGTCGCACTAACAGAAACAACTATGCCCACATTGTAGTTGTAATTGCCCATCGGAGGATTGGTGAAGCCCGTGCCATTCACTACAATAAGCAATTGGTACTGAACTGGTGTACCCTGCCAGTTCCAAGTTATGGTCGAGTTCTGATTTATAGTGAAGGTGACAGAAGTTCCATTACCATTGGATGGGACAGAGCCGGTGCCCGCATAACCAGTGCAGGTCCACACTGTGTTATTATCAAGCACTGGAGTCGTAACGCTGCAGGTCACAGATGAACCGTTATTGTAGGAGTTGTGACCCACACCTGGAACAGGACTACCATGATCGGAACCAACAAGCAAATCCCACACAACAGAGGAATTTGAAATGAAGACAGCTGTCAAAGTGTGGTTGGAATTCATCGTTATCGTGAACGGGTTGGCTGAACCGTTATTGTTGCCGTCAAGCAGCCAATGACTCAGCACTGAACCAGAACCAGCAGTCGCATTAACAGAGATCACCGTGCCTGCATTATGCATCTGAGCACCACTGGGAACTGTAGAGCCGTTACCGACCACCCCAACAACCAGCTGATATTGAAGGGGAGTACTGTTCCAATTCCATGTTACGGTTGAGTTCTGAGTAATGGTAAACGCTACTGAAGTATTAGTGCCATTTGGAACAGAGCCGGTACCTGTATAGCCTGTGCATGTCCAGACGAAGTTCCCTTCTGTTACTGGACTTGTAACGCTGCAAACCACCGAGGAACCGCTACTGTAAGAGTTGTGACCAACGTTTGGAACAGGACTATCATGATCAGAAGTAACAAACAAATCCCACTGAACAGGAGTTGCGAACACTGTCAGGTTGTTCGTGAATATCGAGTTGCCATCGATGAATCCGTTATTCGGAGTCACCTGACATCTCCAAACATCTCCAATACTCGTGTCCTGTCCTGCGATGGTCGAACTGTTGCTCAGACCCCCCATCGACTCACTATAACGTTGGAGAATTTGAAACTGTGACATGGATTTGGGGTAAATTCTGACATCGTCAACAAGTCCGCTGAACCAGCGTTCCCTGCCGCCTCCTCCATCGTATCCAATGAAAACCGGTTGTTTAAACATCGATATTCCTTGGCCAGGTACAATGTTGCCTGTCAGAATTGTTTGGCTCGTCGCTCTTAGTGTCCCGTTAATATAGATGGACAGGCCTTGACCTGATTTGTAGGTGCAGACAACGTGATACCAGTTTCCAACTTGCAGGACTGTGGTCGAAGTGTCTGAAATTTCGTGCCAAGCGTTATCGGATGAACAGTTTATGCCCCAGTAGAGTGTGTTTGCCGGAAGACTTGTATTGGAAAGAAACCCGATAGTATACGTTCCGTTGTTTTGCGTGGCAACTCTCTTCGTTAATACAGTGGCACCCCACAGCGAGGCCGAGGGTTTTATCCACAACTCTACTGTTATCTCGGGCCAAGTGCCATCTCCGCCCAGACTTGGATTATCTTGGAGAGAGAGATAGTCGTCTGTGCCGTCGAAACTGTAGGCACCTCCGACAACGCCTTGGTTGGTCCATGTGGCGCCGTACACGGTTGCATGGTTACCTTTGCCGGAATAGTCCATTGTTCTTGTCGGTGCTTTCACCGACACTTCGTCAATCCAGACGTTCCTTCCAGAATCGATTGATGTTGCATCGAATCTTATGCGGAAGTTCGTTATCCTGTATTGTGGATCATACGTCTGGACAGTGTATAGGTGCCAGATATCTTTGATGGTGTTGCCGAGTTTGAAAATATTGTTGTAGGATGCACCGTTCCAGAATTGGAGGTATACGTTGTCGTCAGTACCTGTTCCGTGGTCTCGATACCAGAAAGACACGGTTATCCCGTCTGCGCTGGAGGTGTCAATGTTGTTCGAAGTGAGATAGCGGGCTCCTAGGCTGGATCGTGCGGAAAAGGAGCCTTGGTGCGCTTGACTTCCATCCAGAATCCAGGTCGTTGCGCCGTTTGCGCTCCAATTTTGGAAGCTGTTCTCGAACCCGTCACTGAACAGCACATCCGAGATCAAGGGGTTGCTGGCCGTAAGCGTGTCGAACGGCAGCAGCAGGTTGGTCAGCGACGTACCATTCCTGTACCAGTTGTATACGTTCTCTTGATTGCCGACATCTGAACCGTTCGGATATGTCACAAGATCTCCATTCGACATGCTCACCAAATAAGGAAAGCCCTGAATGATTGCGTTTGGTTGTGTGGTGAACTTGTACGTCCGTGAATTTGTATGGTTATTGCCGTCAGTGACGGCGCACCTCCAGTAGTAGGTTGTTCCTTTTTGGCTCATTCCAAGACCAGGAGCAGTATAAGTATTGTTCGGAAGTGGTCCGCTGAAGCTTTGTATTGCTGCCCAAGTTCCAGTGGCGTTTGTACTGAAAGTGATGTTCATCAGGTTTGCTTGGAGATCAGTTACAGTGACTGATAGTGTTGGACTCACAGGCTGATTCACGGAGCCATCCTGAGGTTGCTCTCCAGCCAGAACTGGCTTGTTCGGCCCTGGTGGTGGCACGTACTCTGCCGCGCCCCTTCTGTACTCACTGTAGAACTCAGACGTTGAAGTTATGCCTTCTTTGGGTGTTGGCACGGTTGTGTCATAGCAGTAGACGTTGCCGCTGGTGCTTGTGATGACCAACTCGTTCAGGCCGTCGCCGTCAACATCTTGCACCAGTGTGAAAGGTCTAGGATCGTCCAAACCGTTTCCTGTGAGCTTTTGAACTAGACTGGAGTTGCCGTCATAAATGTAGATTGAATTTCTTTGATTCACATAAGTATTCTGAGGAGATGAATCGGGCATGGCAATTATGTTCATTCCTGGACCACCAGTGACGTTGCCGATCTTCGGTGGTTCGGCGCACATCAACGGATTTCCATTCTCATCCGTAAGTGCGCCTTTTCGCGTCCAAGTATAAAGGTCCCAAATAATCGGCTGAGAGTATGTACAATCTATCAATTCCAGATCTCCATCACCGTCAACGTCATAAACCGTAGGTTCTGAGTGCGCGGACATCCCCGTCCCACCTTTTCGATAATAAGTCCCGTTGGGGGATGTCAAAACGGTGCCATCAGTGCTGTTCAGGACTGCAATTCCCCGAGCGCTCTGGTCCGCCACAATGACATCGAGGACTCCGTCCTTGTCAACATCAGCAAGAATAGGTGCGTGACTGCTGCAAAGGATCGTAGGGTCATTCCAGATAGGCGTTAGTGTCAATGCATCGAACGCTCGGACGCCTCTTCCGCCGCCCCTGTACTGGTCACTGCCATACCTGGTCGCTCTGTCACCCTGAAACACCATGAAATGACCATCAAAAGATGGGTCAGCAACGGTTAGACCTCCAAAGCATGGATGCCAAGACGTTGCTTGATTTAGAATGTTCCCGTCGAAGCTCAGAGAAGTAATCCAGTCGTTTCCTCTATATGGAGCCATTCCAGACGAGACGAATACTTCTGGAAAACCGTCAAAGTTAACATCGGCAATTGCAGGAGTTACGTCGGCACTTGGAGCATTGACCCTCCAGTACAAGTTTCCGTTATTTCCAAATAGGGCAATCGTCGTACCAAAAGCAGACAACACTATTTCTTGTTGTCCATCTTTGTTTAAGTCAGCGATTTCGAAAGGCTGGTGGATACCCATTGGATACCCTGTTTTCTGCCAGATGATGGCTCCAGTCGTCCCGTCAAGTACTGTTACGTTACCGTGCGCGTTAGCCTCATTGTAGTCCTCACCATCATGGATTGTGCTACCACCGGTGACGACTATCTGCATTCCACTTCGGTTTGGCACGAGATGAGCGGCTTGAGGACCTATTAGAGTAATAGAGCCTCCGGGGTTTGTCCTCCATTTCTGACTGAGCGTTGTGAAAAACGCCGTCAAAGTGTGGCTGACATTCATGGTCACCGTGAATGGGTTTATCAAACCAGAGTTGTTGCCGTCAAGTTGCCAATGACTGAAACTGTAACCTGAATTCGGAGAAGCTTGAACAGTGACGTTCGTGCCCTCATTGTAGGGTCCACTAATTCCTGTGGCGTTAGTTGTCCCAAAACCGCTCACCAAGACGAGCAGAGGATATTGTGACGCTCCAAGAACTGGCCTCACAAGATTTGCCAAAAGGAAAGAATTTCCAATAATCATCATCAGTAACGTCAAAGTTGCGAGCTTACGTACATTCGTTCCTAGCTTACCCATAACTGCCTTCCCTCAAATTCTCCCAACATTTCTTATGAATTGTCACTTAAATCCTTCACTGTAGGAAATTGCGTATGCAAAAGAAGACAAAAGCATCTTAAAAAGAAATATGGAAGATTATTCTAGAACATCGTATCGCGCGCTTACGACTACACAATTACATACGCATAGTTTTCCCACATTGCTTGACAGTCGATCGTTCCGAATAAACCCGCATCGGTCAACAAAAATTTGCCGACTGCGCGTAGAGCGTGCGCGCTGTTGGTGCGGATAACTCTCGACAGAACAACGAGCCCAAACATAGAACCGTTCGGAGCTGTATTGGCGAAGTTGTTGTGTCGCCCACCGCCGCCGACCGAGTTAACGCCTTAGCATGTGAAGCTCGTAAGGTACGATATGATCTTTTGCAGACAGAAACCCATCCAAGTATCCTAGCTGTCCTGTTAAGGCAAGCAATGGTATTCCAGGATCCAAGAAGAAAATTCCCACAGCCGAATTGTAGAGGATGCTCTTGAAGGAATCAAGCAGAAGGCGTCCTATCTGCCGGGTGTACGAAGAACGATTCAAGTGAACCAGCCTTTCGCCGGCTCCATTCCATCTTGCTCTCAGAACGTTCTCATGAAGTTCACCCAAAAAACGTCGGTCAGCTTTTCTAAAGTGACTCGCTTGCGCATGATTTGTCTTAAACCACTTGTACCCTTTATTAATTACATGCTGCGTTATCAGGAAATCCTCCCATGAATGAACCATTTTTGGAGGATCAAAATCCTTCACAGTACCTGTTCTGAGAAGAGTGTTATGCGTATATCCTCTTTCTGAGATCTCCGTAGCTTCCCCTCTTCGACGAGCGAGTTCAAACGATCGCGCCTTGCCCATATGGCACGCATCATACCGCACGGAACCTTGCACCGCACCAACCCAGCTTCTACGTCTAATGAAGGAAATCATGCTAGTGAACCAGCCCCTGGAAATCTCTATGTCGTCGTCGATAAAAGCGAAGTATTCTGTATCTACTTGTTCTATGCCGATTTTGCGGGCAATCGCCAGGTTGGCGGCGGTCTGAAAGATCCTTGCTTCTGGAAAAATGCTCTGTACTGCGTCCAGAGTCCCATCAGTCGAATATCTGTCAACGACGATCAAATGGTGGATATTGACTTCCTTTTTAATAGACAGCAGGACCTTTTCAAAATAGACTTTGTTGCTATTCCAAGTGCACAGGATCACGTCGACGGACTCATTATCGATCATATTACTATCCTTCAAACTGGCGAGTAAAAGGAACAATAGTTCAATGGATAAGACTTGCGAGAAATATAGCTTGTCTCTTGTCCCAAAAAAAAGAAACAGACGTTTACGGAAAAAAACCTTGATTCTTTGCCGAAGCAAACTGTATTGCTGTAGCACTGATCAACGAGAAGATTTATGTAATCGTAATATTCACTACATTAACGTTCGATCAAAAAAACACTTTGTTTAAAGAGTGTCGAAGCATGAATTCGCGCATGATACTGCTCTTAATAGCTTTCACGGTCTTGCTTGCCCCATCAACAATGGCAGATGTGTCTTCGACCTTCGACACGTTGAAATTTAATGGAACAATAAGCTACTCTTCCGTGTTTGTCAATCGAATATTGTTTGACGATTTTCAATTCTCAGTCTCTGACCTCGCTTCAAGAGCAGATATGATAATGAATCACTTTGAACTCGCCTACAGGGTTCCAAGAATACACTCGATAAAGCCCGATCTGATATGCTTGCTGTATAGAAATATCAGAGCCGTTTATACACGCACAGTCGAAGAATACCAAATGTTCAACAACAACAGTTGGATCCTTAAGGATGCAGGAGGCACGCCCATCACGAGTACAGTCTATGGTTATTATATTGTTGATGTGGGGAACCCTGCTTACCAGGCGTGGCTGGCAAACTGGTTCAAAAGCTACATCAACCAGTACGGATACGACGGCGCCTTCTTAGATAATTGTTTGCCGAGCACGGAGATAATGTGGAGCACAACACCGACTCCAGCAATTAACCCTAGAACGGGGAAGGCGTGGACGGCCCTTGAATTTGAACAGGCAGTAATAAGCATCGTTAACACGATCAAAAACACAATCGGCAACAAACTAGTCGTAGGCAACGGAGTATACTATGGTGAGAAATTTTTCGGTTCAAGCAATCAGTATTACCGTGATTTGCTGACCCAGTCACAGATTGACGGTATTGAGAGCGAAGCATGGATCATGAGTCTTGACCCAATCGGATGGTACTCAGAGAGCAAATGGAAGGCAAGCATAGATTTCGCAGTCTGGCTTGAAAACAACTTCCTCAACAAAAGCGGCACAAAATCCTTCCTTCCCGTCGCTCAAAACATCGTGCCCTACGAGCGACCAGGAGTTGCATTGCCGAATGACACAACCAGTGAACAGTATGTGGACTACGTTTTCAGTTCACTTCTGCTTGCGGTCAGTAGCAATAAAACCTATCTCAACTTTGGCTATGCCGTGGACAACCACACACAGTCAGTGTTCGACATCAACGTCGGGGAACCGTTGGGCAGCTATTACATGATTAGCGGAAGCCACGTTTACACAAGAGACTATTCAAAAGCGAAGGTGTTGGTCAACCCTACGGACACGACATACGCAGTCAATTTGAACGGAAACTACAAAAACCTGGACGGCAGTCCAGCAACTTCTCCACTAACGGTCAGCCCTCACGCCGGAATCGTTCTAGAAAGAACTGCATCCTGGCATACCGCCTAGTGCATTAGCGGACCTTGGAACTGTTCATATTCAGAGCAAGGAACGTAGATCCAGTATTTTCGACAATATCAAACGCACTCCAGATCCTGTCATATTCCTCATCTGAAACGTTCAGTCTCAAGAAGCTTTTTCCAAGACCCACAGTAAACAAGACATAGTCATTTGCGCTGATATCTGTGGGAAAACCGCTTGAAAAATCAGTGGTGTACGAAACGTCGCCGCCTCCTTTTGCCAGAAGATAAGTGACCGTGCGGAAATGAGAAAGAACAGTAACTGGCGCATTTGGGTAACTGGTTAATCGTACGCTTTCCAGAAAGAAATTTGCCGATTGATACTCAGCTCTCGTCTGGAAAAACGTTTGCGTATCAAAGAAAGACGAATCAACTCGAAATGAAATAGACAGCACCAAGAAACAAAGCAAAGCAATTTCAAACCATCTGGTGTGTCTACTGCCGAAAGAGTACAAACTTCCCAGAGATAGAACAGCGACCAACACAATCCATGATCTTTCACCAAGAATTGGAAGAACAAACCCCGCTATGGCGTATGCGCCACCAGCAAACAGAAGAGAAATGTCCACATGTTTCAACCGCTTTTTCATCAGTAAGGCAATGAAGCCTATACACAAGACGGAAACAGTCCCAATAGCAACGACACGAGAAACCATCTGTGCATATATGTCAACCAGAGTTCTCGGTGCCGCTCGCGCAGCCGTGAATGTCCGTTCAAGGACGTTGCTGTAAGTTGAAGAAAGTATGTTTCCAACAATTTGGATAGATTGGGCAAAGAAGATTGGAGCAACTGCCATGGTAACAATCAGGTAGATGATCACTTCAATCAGCGTTAACCTTATGAAATATTCTCTGTGGTTCTTTTCACGTGCCCGCACTATGGTATAAAGAATGGCGAAGAGGGGAACTAGTGCGTGTGTTAAAGAGACGCTTGCGAAGAGAATTAGCGTGAGTACAGTTGTCTCACGACTTGCAGTCCTTGACTGAATTAGAAACAAAAGGAAAAGAAGGCTTGTGCTGACAAAAAAAGGTACTAGCTGAAACTCAAAAATGTATGGTGCTACTATGAAAAAGCCTATGACCAGAAGATGAGCATTGGTACAATCATATCTTGAGGCAAATAGGTAGAGTATGCCGACGTAAAAGAAAAGAATTGCAGTAAATAGAGCAAATTCAACGATTGAAAGACTTAAGCCTGGAACTAGGGTGAACGACGTCTCAAGAATGAAAAGGGATGGCCATTGAAAATAATAGGCTCTCGTACGTGTCAAGTTTCCTGTGTTCAGAAGATACTCCGTCAGACCCCTAGTATCTTGTGAATCAGATCCGGGAATTCTGTAGTAGAAGTAGACCAATGATTGCATGACAAGTATAATGGCAAAGAGGCAAAGAACCTTAGCTGTTTTGTTTCTCAGCCTCACAACACAGGCAAACAGTGCGACGTAGAGAATTGGGAGACTCACCCAGTACATGATTGAAACATGGTTGAAGACAAAATCAAATTGTGAGCTCATCATTAGAGGATAGCTTGCCCACCACGAAGATACCATTAGAGCCGTCCCTAGTGAGAGAAGAATGAGAAGAACAACCGTCACTTTCTGCAAGCGATTCCTCTCATTGAAGCCTCACGGATCTGAAGTATTCGGGAACATGAATATGTGAGTCAAGAACGAACATTTCGCGCGCGCTTTGTGCCTAGACATGATTCTTCCTTTAATCCAGGATCATATTTGGACAAGTATCAACTGATCTTCCTTATCATCGCTTTTGTTATTTCTTCGAGTGAATTCCTTGGGTCCTGCAGGTCTCTAAGTCCTAAGAGTTTGTAAAGGTTATCTAAGTTGACCTTGATCTTCTTCTTGTCTCCAGGCGTAAAAAGAAGAGGCTTTCCTTCATCAACGACGCGTATTCTGGGTCGTATTTTTCCATCAGTCTGCTTGATAACCTTTTCTTTGATGATATGAGCTAGGTCGATTATTGTGATGGGTTCTGGCCAATACAGATTGACTATATGAGAAAGACTATTAACTTCTTTTTGGTTTTTTCCAGTCAGGATTCTTGTTGCGTACATCTCGAAAGCTCTGGCCACGTCATTCAAGTCCACATAAAGCATGGGTCTGTACATACTGTGTTTGAAAGGGGTCATTGCCTCTCCTTTCAGCGCTTGTTGAATGAATATCTTTGCGGCCGTCTTCTCAGGCATCCCTTCTCCGAGGACAGTGCCCATGCGTATTATTCCAAACGTTTTTTCGGACATTTCATCATGAAATCTCATGATCACTTCTTGAGCTATTTTTGACAGGGCATATAGGCGAGCTCTTTCTTCGACATGGTCAGGTCTGAAGCCAAAAGATTCGTCAATTGTGCCCTGCAACTTTCTCTCACCGAAGACATGCCAAGTGCCAGAAAGGATCATTCCTTTGATGGATGTAGATTCGTCAACGCTTTTGCATACGTTTTGAGTTCCAAGCAAGTTTACTTCATATCCAAGCCTTTTCTTCTCCGTGATAAGAGGTATTTGGATGATGGCCGTGTGAATAACTAAGTCTAGTCCATTTAGGGCTTGATCAGTCTTCTCGAAATTGAGCAAATTGCACTCTTTATATTCGACCCTGCCCTGAAGATATGCTGGAATGGGCACTTTGTCGATGACCCTCACCTGAAATCGCTTACTCAACTCATTAGCTAACATTGAACCTATATACCCTGAACCGCCCACTACTCCGATTTTATACTCCTTCATTTCAGAATCCTCTTTGCGTTTTGCATCTGTCTGTTGGTACAGCTGATCTTAAAGCTGGCAGATAGACTGATTTAGCTCTTATTCTAAAGCAAGAAGATATTCTTCGAAAGTGATAGCCGCTTTCTCCCAATTGTATTTGTCTTCAACAATGTGACGACCGGATTCTCCCCACTCTTCAAGCTTTTCTCGGTTTTCGTACACGTAATCCACCGATGAAGCTATGCTCAATGGATCACAAGAGATGTACAGTCCACACTTTTCGCTTCCGACAATCTCGCGATTGGCAGGAATGTCTGTCAAGAGAACAGGTTTCTTCATGGCAAGATATTCAATGAGATTCAACGGACATTGATTTCTCCAAGACGGCAGATTGGGCAAGGGGACCAAACCGACGTCGCTAATCGCTATATATCTCGGAACATCCTCATAGGCAACAGCATCATGAAATATTACATTATCCTCTAGTTGCCTCTGCTTGACCAGTTCAATTAGATGCCGCCGAAGAGGACCTGTTCCCAACATGAACAGGACCACCTTGGGATATTTCGACTTTACCAACTGCATGCTTTCGATGCTTTCTGTCAATCCTCGGTTTCCGTCAAAGGTACCGTGGTAGAAAAGAACTAACTTGTCCACGACACGAAATTTGCGTCTGAGCCGAAGCCTATCAGAGTCATATTTTTCGCGTTTGAAAAGCTCTTTTGAGACGCCATCGACCCAAACGCCAACTCTATTTCGATCAAGTCCATATTGCGCACAGACTTCCTCTTTCATGAGGGAAGTTATGATCGTGATTCCATCGAAGAGCCTTTTGCTTAAATGAAGAAAGACTGCGAAGTTGAAAGTCTTCAAATGACCAAGTAATCCCTGCGCGCGGATTGATGAGACTGGAGTGCTCCTAATATCAAGAACAAATTTGAATCTCTTTGCCGGAAAAAGCATCGCACAAGGCACCAGAGAAAAGAATTGTTCCTGCGGTTCGATTATTATAAAGTTCGGTTTCTTCACCAATAGAAAAAAAGGGAGGTAAAACACTAACGCAACTACATATAGAACAGGTGATAAGACAGGCTGAAATCGCATAGGAAACGATATTGTGTGAATGCCGCTTTTTTCGAGGGAGGGCTTCTCGCGAGAATACATCCCGACTAGATAAACCTCGTGACCACGTTTGGCCAAGTTCTCCAGAATCTGTATCCTAGAAGTCTTGTGAAGTGTTTGATCAAAAACCAGCGAACTTACCAAAACGATTCTTTTGCCGCGATTCGATTTGTCTTTTTCAAGATCTGGCAATTTGGTCATCTCAGCATTCGGAACTGTGCAGATGTTTTACGACTCATCTATCGAAGGAATAGAGAGTCTCTTCTCCCGCGTGGACAAACCCACGATTGGCATTCATTGGTGCTCAAATGAGCTAAGCTCGGAAAGAACAGGAAGAAATTTGCCGGATCTCAACGAACGAGGAATGCTGGAAACGTGCTCGATCTCAACCGTGATTTCATTCCCCACTACGTGATTAACTCTAGATCTTATTTTCGCATCATCACTTTCGGAATAATTGGATTCTTTTACGATTTTTATAATCAGTCGATAGGGTTCTTTTTGAACAATCTGATACTTTCTTACGGGGAGGTCCGAAAAGAAGTAGATAAATGCTGGACCTGGGACGAATCTTCCGTCACCAGCTCGAATATAATCAGTCACTCGCCCGTCAACAGATTTGATCAAAGGTAGTCCTCGACCACAAGAGCATATTTCATCGGTCGGTTTTCCCGCATCGCCGATTGAGTATCGTATTAGAGGCATGCCGAAATTTTGTAGATCAGTGACAAGTATCTCTCCAAGTTCTCCGGGGGCCACTGCCTCATTGTCTTTCACAAACTCGAGAATGACTGTCTCTGAAGAAATGTGAAGCCCAGAATGCTCTGAACATTCGCCTGCCATCATTTGAAACTCTCTACTTCCATAAGTATCAAACACGTCGCAACTGAACTGCGCTTCCAGGTCCTTTCTCCCACGTTGCGACAGGTTTTCGGCAGTTGAGATTATGGAGTGCAAATTCAAGTCTGAAATTCTGTTGGTTTTGAGATAATTGGCAAAGAGCAAAAGGGATGATGCATATCCTTTGATTGTCCGAGGTTTGAATTTTCTGATCAGGTGAACGTATTCGGCCATGGATTGTTCTGACATGTTGGATGATTGAAGCATAACATACCTCATCAACCGACCATGTACCATTCCTGTAACCTTTCTGGCGGTACTGAGATCAAAAGGCGAGCTCCACAAAATGACATACTTGTCTCCAAGATCGAGACCTGCCCACCTATAACTTCTGGTTGTCGAAGCTTCCGACCAACCTATCGTCCTGTTGTCTTTAAAGAAACGAAGAGGTTCCCCTGTGGATCCACCGGTCGCAAACGGCGTCAACCTACTCCGCGGGGCGGAAGAAGAAACCATCCCATCAAGATTGCTCCTGATCTCCTGTTTGGTCAGCTTAGGCAGCTTGGACAACTGCTCGACAGTCTTTATTTCTTCAGGCTTCAACCCAAGTCGCTTGAATCGGGAATTGTAGAAAGGCACAGTATCATATGCGTGTTTGAGCAACTCTTTCATGAGCTTAAGCTGTATCTTTTCGATCTCCTTGCGAGAAAGCCATTGGCTTTTCTCCAAGTAGCCGAGACACTCAAGATGGTTATTTTGGCTCTTAATTTGCATAAGGGGCATGAGAACCCTCTGCAGAATAACGTTGTACGTGGATTTTCCCTCTAAGCCTTCATCTATCCTGCGTGCTCAAGAATGACTCGAGAATATATCTCATTCAGATTTTTCATAGCATTCTCAAGAGAGTAGAATTTCCGGATCTTCTCGATATTTGCCTTGCTCATCAGTTGCCTCAATTTCTGATTCTTGGCCAAAAGCACTATCCTCTGCGCCAATGCTTCATGATCACCGGGTTCAATGAGGAATCCGTTCACACCTTCCTCAACCACTTCCGATATTGATCCGACTCTTGTAGATACAACGGGTAATCCAGCAGCCATTGCTTCAAGCAAGGCTATCGGCAAACCTTCAGCATAGCTCGGCAGTACATAGATGTCGGAGGTTTGTCTAACTTCATGCATCTCATCTTTTTCAAGAAATCCCATATATTCCAAACAGTGAAAGTGCATTTCTGCTTCGTTTATGATCCTCCGCTTTTCCTCATCGTATTTTCCAACGAAGAGAAAATGAATATTTGAACCATATCTCTCGGTCACGAGTGGTATCGCTTTGAGGACATCGAAAAAGCCTTTTCTCTTTGCCTCCTCGCCTCCAACAAAAAGTACTCTGACACCCTCTGGGTTGGCTTTTCCGGAGGACTTTTCTCCTAGGGACAAATCAGGAATTTCCGCGGCGTTTGAAATGACCGATAATTTGCACGAAGGTACGATTCTCCTGAAGAAGACACATGAGTTTGGCGACAGAACTATGACCTCATCCGCCACTTTCAGGATTTTTCTGATTATTGACCTCATGATTAGGTTTCCATTCTTATAAAAATCTTCAAAAGACGTAGCGTGGACGTGGATGATCGTTCCTTTCGAAAAAAGCTTTGTGACAATCGTGTAAATCGAATTCTCCCAAAAAGGCAAATAGTCAGTTGTGTGGATGTGGACAAGCTTTGGCGCTTCCAACGACAAGGTGACAGGAAATTTGATTAGATGATAGAACGTCACTATTGCAGCGCCGATCAAATGTACTGGGTCCATCTTCAAAAGTATTGAATAGTCGGAAACATCTCTTCGGACGCCAACTGTGGGCCTACTCGTTGTAAAGGTCACAAATTCATAAAAGTTTTTCAACTGCGAATTCACTATTTTTTCTATGCATGAAGTAATTCCGCCGACGGTAGGGGGAAAAGGGCCTACGATCAGAATTTTCGCACGTTTCACTGCCGCATCTCCAATGAAGACGAAACGTCTCACTACGTTCAAAGTTCTCTCAGCAACTTGCGGATCAGAAGATGCCGCACGAAACGAGATGAAAAGCATTCTTCAAATGTATCCTACTCATTTATTTAAGTTAGCGCGCGTTAGAGACCTCGCCCTCAATCCAAGCATAGGTCCGAGCCAAGCCTTCCTCAAGGTCAATATGAGGATCCATGTTGAGTACTTTCCGCATAAGGGTCAAATCAGCATTTCGCCCTCTTACTCCCTGCGCTGCATTGAGTTGATAAGTCTTGGTGATCTTTTTCCCTGATATTCCGATTATCATGTCAGCAAGTTGATCTATAGTGACTAGTCTGTCTGAACCAATGTTGAGAGGCTCAGTGAAATCACTATGCATCAATTTGTAAATACCAATAACGCAATCGTCTACGTAGCAGAAAGACCTGGTCTGTTTTCCATCCCCCCATATTGAAATAATTCCAGAATCTGCTGCCTCGGCCACTTTCCTGCATAAGGCTGCGGGCGCCTTCTCCCGTCCACCCTCATAGGTTCCATAGGGGCCGTAGATATTGTGGAATCTGGCTATTCTAATGTCAAGGTCGCAGTCTCTTTGGTAAGCTTCGCACATCTTTTCAGTTAGCAACTTTTCCCAACCGTAAAAATTGTCTGGATCAGCTGGATACGCGTCTGATTCCTTCAGTCCTGTGACCATGGGCCGATCTTGTCTGTAAGTAGGATATACACAAGCAGACGAACTGAAGAAGTATCTTTTCACATTGTTTTTCATGGAACCTTCCAGCATGAACGTGTTGATCAAAATGTTGTCGTGCATTACGTCAGCACCTACTTCCGTGATGAACCCTATGCCGCCCATATTTGCCGCGAGGTTGAAAACCAAATCGATATCCTTGGTTGCTTCAACGCAGTTTCTTTTGTTCCGCAAATCCAGCTTGCAAAACTCATGCGCATACGAAGGCATGAATTCAGGCAACTTTATGTCTGCTCCTCGAACCCAGTAACCTTTCGATCTTAGAAACTTCACAAGATGGCTTCCGATGAAACCACCTGCTCCTGTTACCAGAACAGTCTGTTTCTTCGTCATATCAATCTGCACTTCCTGAAGTAGTTACCTATGCACCTTGGAAAGGTTTGAGCGTCGCACGAAATAACGCATTTTTTCTACTTCTTCTATTCTACACAGAAGATTTCGCATACGCGCATCTTCCCTATTCAAATGCATAAAGTGGCACTACCTTCTCGTTGATGCAACTGTCTCGATTTTGTCGTAGCTTCTTTTCGTAAAGAATACACGCCAGAATGCCTTAAGCAAACTGCACTCAAAGTCCAAGAAAGTAACCGCGATCTTCTTTCTTCCGAAGATTGTCGAAAGAAGCAACATCAGACCCAAGAGCCCCCATATAATTATCGCAAAAAATGGATCGAAAAAGGAGAGTACTACCAAAGATGCAAAACCCAAGAGAATGACTAAGGGAACAACTGTAAGCATGGCCAAGTTCATTGGGAGTATGAAAAGCCCGAACCGTCCGTATTTTCTTTTGAATATCATGCCTCTAAAATTCAGCAGAATTTTGATAAGATTTGTTGCCCTTATCGTCTTTTGCTTGATTCTGTCTGAGTGAGTGAGGGGGGCGTATTCTTTGAATCTTACCGCAGGATCGTATACAGTCTTGTAACCTTTCTGCCGAATATGAAACGCAACTGCAGTATCAAAAGTGGCAGAGCAATGATTCAAATCTCTTATCAGCTCCTTTCTAACAGCGGAAGCTTCTCCACTGAAATGGAAGGTTGAATCCATACGGGTTTCCGCGATTCGCATGAAATCGGAAAGTTGCAGATAAAATCCTTCTGACTGACCAACAGATTCGTTTTGATTAAGCATTATGCCTCTTCCAGTCACTCCGCCAATCTGCGGGTCTTGAAAGTGTCCAACAAGATTTCTTATAGCTGATTCTTCGAGAAAAGAGCCTGCGTCATTGAAAACCAGTATTTCGCCATTTGCAGATTTGCACCCTGCGATCATGCTTGCGCTGTATCCCATGCGAGTCTTATAATGAATTAGACGGATATTTGGAAAGTTGCTGGAATACTCCTGTATGATAGTAGGCGTTGAATCGTCAGAATCGTCTATGAAGACGAATTCTATCCGCTCCTTTGGATAGTCAGTAGTGAGCAAGTTGTCAATTTTCTTCGAAACAATGCGCGCCTCGTTGTGCGTGGGAACTAAGACAGAAACCATGGGTTCGAAGTCTTGGTTCGAATCGCGTACACCTTTTTTGGGTCCTTTTCGTCTGTAATAACTCACAAGTGCCAAGCCATAGACCCCCATAATTGCCAAAGGAATTGTTAGAAGACAGATGGTAAGGATCTGTAATGGACCTAACATGAAATCACTATCAAATTTCCGTGGGTACGATCAGGTCAACGTGACTTAAACGTCCATTTAAATCCCACTGTAGTCTTAGTATAGAAGTCTCTAATATCGAAAACGAGAACATTGTGAATTTCGGAAAATGAATGCCTACAGCATCACACTACTTTCTCATAAGCAACGCAAACTCAAGCCCAAGTCTTTGATGATCATCTTGTACAGTGGCTATATTTGCGAGATGATTTTCCTCAGTTTCCCACTTGGTTCTCTACTTAGATTTTCTACAACCATGAATTCAACTTCCATGTCCTGACCAAATACACTTTGTATGTTTTTTCTTGCCTTTTCAAGAAGATTGGAAGCACGCGAGCTAGAATCAAAGCTCTGTTTCACAACTAGTTGGATCTTGATCTTGTCTTTTCTTTCCTGAATCACTCTGAACTGTTTTATTTTTTCGAAACTTTCAAAAGGATACGGGAAGAATATAGTGGGTGGCATTATTCTTCCGTTGGTAGCACGTAGCAAATCGTCTTTTCTTCCCCCAAGAAGCTTCATTAATGGTAGTCTTACTCCGCACTGACAATTGCCGTCGACGACCGCTCCAAGATCTTCTTGTTTGTACCTTATTAGTGGCATCTCATAATTGAACAGATTCGTGCAAACTATTTCCCCAGCTTCCCCCGGGGCAACATTTTCTCCATCTTCACTGATAAACTCCATTACGATGTTGTCGGCGTTTATGTGATAGTTCAAATGTTGCCTGCACTCCCAAGACATCAAACCTATTTCGGCACTGCCGTAGTAATCGAACAGCTCCGTGTCAAATACTCTTGTAATCAATTCTCTGTCTATTTTATCTAGAAACTCGGCAAGCGTGAAAACCAAACGCGGCTTTATGCGCACTAAGTCTTCATAGAAGTTCGCCAGGATGACGAGAGAGGAAGGGTAGGATTCGATGATTTCTGGCTTCTCTTTGGTCAACGTGTTCCCTGTTACTCTTGGGTCGTCAAAGATCGAAACGTATTTCCTCGGCATAATACCCAAACGTTCGATCCAACTCTTTTGTGTCAGGAGTTCGAGGTGAAAAGTCAGGTCTCTGATCACAACTATTTTGTCCCGAAGGCGCATCCCATTCCTAAAATGAGCACGGAGCCACATCGATTGATCAAACTCGTCTGTTTTCTTGCTGGCAATCGTTGTCAGCGGTAACCCTGTGGAACCGCTAGTCCGATTCTTTACGCATTTGCCTACTTCGACATACCTCGCAATCATATCATTCAGCGAAGCATTTTGGATTTCGCTTTTCGTTGTTGGCGGAAACTTCCTAAGGTCGCCAAGCGTTTGGAGGTCGGTAGGCCGCACGCCTGCTCTCTTCAACTTTTCATGGTAGAACGGCACGTTGTCGTAGGCAAAAATGACCATCCCTCGCAGCTTCGTGATCTGTATCTTTCGTAAATCTGAAGCCGTCAAGAAAAGGTTTCTTCTGGAGCGCAATAAATCCGTAATTGTCCCAAACACCAATTTTCGCCACTACCTGACAATTGATGGATTTCAACGTGGGCTGCGGCTAGCTTTCTCGAACCCTAGAATCAATAAGCACAAAAAGCGCAAATTTCAGCGGACATCAGCTCTGACAATCGGACTAGACTTCAACACGACCCTCATAATCTTAAGACCATCACCAAGAGGGTGAAGATGCGAATGCCCATTTCTGCGCTTGCTAGTATCAAGAGGAATCTCCTCGACAACGCTCCCGTTCATCAAAGCTTTGAGCAACAATTCCGTTTCCACCTCAAACCCATTCGAAACAATACCAACATCCTTTAGAAAACTCCTTCTTATCGCTCTGAAACCAGATTGACTGTCAGTCACTCGCCTTCCAGTAAGCAGAAAAATCGAAAAATTGATTATCTTATTGCCCACAAGGTTAACCTTGCTCGTCGACTTCTTTCCCTCATCCGTGGAAAACCTAGTCCCGATAGTCATGGTTGCCCCCCTCAGAATGGGCTCCACTAGTCGTGGTATGTCTTCGGGATCGTGCGAACCATCTGCATCCATCGTTACAACAACTTCTCCTTCTGCCTGCGAAATACCCTTGCGAAGTGCAGCTCCTTTTCCTTGATTTGTTTCGTTCCATAATACAACTGCCTTGTGCCCGAAGGCTATCTCTCTCGTCCTGTCTTTGGATCCATCATCAACAACTATTATCTCGAATGGCAATGCACTCAGCTCAACAGCCCTGCAGGTTCTTTCTAAAACGTCAGCGATGTTCTTTTCTTCATTGAACGCAGGGATCACTACAGAAACTATTGGCTTGAACAGGTTCCCTGCAATCAAATCGCTCTTCTCCCTTCTATTCTCTCAACTAAACGCAGACTTTCATGATTATCTTAGCAAACTTGGACTTAAACCATTCAGTAGTGCTAATATAGAAAGTTTTTCTATCGAGAATGAGAGTATTACCCCTCAGGTATCCCGTCTTATTGATGGCACTAGTCAGTGGGATTTTCATTCATGAACCAGTCTTTATGATTTGTTTTCGCTCCATGTTCCAGTTCGACGGTGAAAGTTAAGGCTATGTGACTGTCTTTCTGCAGTCACACCTGACATATCCTCTATGAAAACTCGCGTAGGCACTGAACATACCTTGCCAAGCCTTTTTCAAACCCAACCCGCGCCTCAAACCCCAAAACACTCCGAGCCCTCCCAGGATCTCCGTAACTGTGCATAATATCCCCAGACCTAGGCTCAACATGCAAAACCTCCAAATCCCTCCCCAAAACCTTCCCCACGCTACAGGCCAAATCGTTAATGCTCACGGGCTTCCCAGTACACACGTTAAAAACCCCGGTCCCGGAAGACCTGAACTCCAAAGCTTTCTCCAACGCACCAACGATGTCTACGACGTTGATGAAATCCCTCGTCTGAAAACCATCACCATAAACCGTCAACGCTTCACCCCGAAACCCACTGTTCACAAACTTCGTAATCACACCAGCATACTGATTCGCGCCCTGTCCGGGGCCATACACGTTAAAGAACCTCAGAACCACCGTGCCGATGCCATAACAGTCGCAGAACACCTTACAGTAATATTCCCCTGAAACCTTCGAAGCCGCATACGGAGAAACAGGACGCAAATCACACTCTTCACGCAACGGCAAAGGGTTACCGTCACCATAAACCCCCGCCGAAGACGCAAACACAAACCTTCTCACGCCTTTCTTCACGCAGGCATCCAACACGTTCAACGTACCATTCACATTAATATCATTAGTCTCCAACGGCCTCTCAACAGAACCGACCGAATCAACAAACGCGGCCAAATGAACAACAGCATCAACCCCATCAAGAACCTCATCTACGACCTTCCGGTCCCTAACATCCCCCTTCACAACCTGCAAACCTTCGGAACCACTAAGCCCATGAAAGTTTTCCATTCTCCCCGAGCTAAAATCATCCAGAACAACCACATTCCAACCCTTGCCAACGAGACTGCGAACCAAATGAGAACCGATGAAACCCGCCCCACCCGTCACCAAAACATCCAATGACAAATCCTCCTTCACCATGACACTAGGAAGCCGCAGTCACGTTAAGCCAGAACCCAACGAACCTGCTGTCAAACCCCAAACGGCTCGTCGTCACGTTATACCGCCACAACTCAACAAAAACCTGATAATAAAACCCCTTCGTCTCATTATCCCACATCGCAATCTTGTTAACATCAGAAACAACGCCATTGACATCAAGCCTGCCAACCGAAGACACGTTACCATCAAACGCAACATTCAACAACGAAAAATTCAAAGGCGCCTCCCAAACACTTCCATCACCCAAAAACACACGATACCGATACAAAACAGGCAAAGAACTAGACTCACCACTAGTAGCATTAGGCAAAGACTCACTTGAATTCCTGAACTTCACATCAACCTCATAATAAACGCTGCCGCCCATATGGTTCCCAACGCCCAGATAAACCATGTAAGACCCACCCGCAGAAACGTTAAACGGATACCCCTCGGCCATATGCCCAAGGCCCAAAGCATACAACTCAGAAAAAGTCTCACCGCCAACCGGAGGCGCAAGACGCATCACAGTCGGAACACAACAAACAACAACGCCAATCAGCCCTACAGCCATGAAAAAAGTCTTATAACCATTCAACGACAGCACTAACCAGTCACCTCAGGACGAGCCCCAAGCATCTTCTTCAAGTAACCCCGCCTAAACCAACGCCAAACAAAAAACAAAACCCCCACAAAAACCACAGAAGCCGCGACGCTGAACAAAACCATAATCCACCAATTTCCCGAAGCCGCAACAGCATCACTCTTCAAAACAACCGCGTCTCCCGCAACCGAACTGGCCAACGACTTACACGTACCAGCACGATCAACGGCATCCGAATAGTTACCAATCCTCAAAGCCTCCTCCGCCCGAGTCAAAGCAGAACCCGCCTCAGTCAACCTAGGCAACAACGCACTGACATTCGCCCCATTTTTCTCGGCATCCAACACACCATTGAACGCATTACGCAGCGTCTGATCAGCCTCTGCCACTTGATCTGCAGCTTCCTGATACGTAACCGCGAAAGCAGCATGCACAAAAAACACGATGCAAACAATCAAAAGACTAACCACAAGCACGTTAACCCAGAACCGCAAATCTGCTCCTCCTCACATTCCTGTCATTGACGCGACGCGACCGGCACATTTTATCCAAAACTTCAGCTTCAGACTCCAACTTCTCCACGTCTGCCTTGACACTGGAGTACCAACTTGAAAACTTGGTATACCGCTCCAAGAAAGCCTCACCCTTCTTCGTCATCAAATACTCTTCACCGCTAAATCGCAAGAAACCCACGTGCAAAGCATCCTCCAAATACCTGTTCAACAGAACAAAGCTCAGGTTAGCAAAGTACATAATCTTTGTCTTTCTAGCACCTGAACCAGCGACGCGCACAATATCTGCCAAAATATCAAACCTACGCCTGTACCTCACCAAAGATTCCACTCCTCCACGTGTAAGTGCACACTC
>JBGOYH010000002.1:0-36778 GCA_041479575.1 Bathyarchaeia archaeon | reverse complement strand
TTTTCTATTATTCTCGAGAGGGATCAGGGAAGCAATGTTCTATTATTGTTTGGAAAGCATTAGGGTCTGTTTGTCTTTCTTCGTTAAGACCCAGGCTAGGAATACTATTATTGGATACAAGGATGCTGATACGATTCCAGCAAGTCCATAGTAGAAGAATGGTCTTTGAAAGTGGTATTGCTGGACATGCAGTGTCATGTTAGCGTAAAACCATCCTGACTTTTCGTTCTGGATTTCGATGCTGTAGGTGCCGGGTTGTGTGAAGAGGGCTGGAATGCCGATGCCAAGGTTGTCCGGTGAACCTCCCAGAGGAGCAACACTAAGGACTTTTCCAGAGGGACCAAGAATCGTCAGAACAATATCCATGGTGCTGCTGTATTTGAAATCGAGCTCAAAGTGATATTCTTCCCATTCAACAACAGAGTCCTCTGGAGCAAGAGCTCCTATTATTATGCCATCTGGTTCCCCTATCGTCGATTGGTTCCCATAGGTCAAGGTGACATTATATACAAACCTCTGGTTAGGAGCAGCAGCCACCGGTATATCGGGGGCTATCACAAGCTCCCCATACGTTTGCGTCGTAGAGTCTACCGCGTGGACGCCTACCAACAGCAAAACGACTGCAAGAACAATGGAGAAGATTCTGATAGAGGTATCCACCTTGGTCTTACGCATCGAAACTGCCGGTGGATTGTGTTCTTCAACTCCACCCATCAATCTAACAGCAGCCAAGCCAAAACTTGACAACTTGTACTTGCCATCCGAAGAATGCGTCACGAGATCCCCCAGGTTCTCAAGATGATAACCGAGATGACCACTGTCAATAGAAAGAACCTCAAGAATCTGCGAAAAAGTCAGTTCTCTCTCTCGCAACATCCGCAATATCTTTCTGCGGATAGGATGTTTCAGAGAACTGAAAATTAGGGAATAGGTCTCTTCATCGGCCAAACAAGCATGCCCCCAATCCCTACACCTTGCCGAAAGGCGTTAAAAGAGGTTTTTATGAAGAAAACTTTACAACACAGTTGGAGAAGGAAGCTTCCAAGGCAAAATTCTCTTCACTCGCTAAACAGAACCCACGCTTTATTCAGCAGCTTTGCAGAATGTTGACATCAACAAAATGTTACAAACCAAAATGCGCACAAAATTCAACATGCACGGCAGCAAAACGGCGCACCAAACCCCGCCAAAAGATCTGCACAAAGACTCATCACATTACCGTGTGTGCTGAAAACCTAGGGGGGAGGGGGTAGGTCATTTTTGGCTTGAAAACAACCAAAAACCATGTTGAACAGTCCAGACTGAAGGCCTAGCTTCTATGTCAACAATATCACGCGCTCCGCAGAAGCAGCAACATTCAGGAAGCAAACAAACCATGCACACATCGCGGATAGTTTTGTGGCGCCGCCGATAGGCTGTATACCCCGCGGAGAACATTTAACTCGAAGCCTCCCGCTTAATTAGCTGCTTTAGCTCGCTACTTAGGATTTGCAGTTGGTGGTTCTCGTAGTCGTCTGCAGATTTATACGTGATTGCGCCTTCAGATAATGCGTCTCTGGTTAGGAGCTGCTCTGGGTTCATTCCCCAAGCGCGAATGATCTCTTTTAGAGCTTCTATTTTGTTGGTTTGCGTTTTCTTGGTTATGGCTAGTCCTGATGATGCGTACACGTTGCGTAGTTTGTCTATGCCGATGCTTTGTATGTCGTGGTAGGTGTCGACGGTGTGCCCCATCATATAATCGACGTAGTCAGGTTGAACGCCTAAGGCAAGTAGCTGCGTTTTAAAGTATTTTCTTAGGCTGTGGACTCTGAGATCGTACATTTGTACTTTGCTTTGTTTTATTAGGCCAGCTTGGACGTAGAGGTGATGAACAGCTTTACGAATCTGCTTGCCCCCTATTGGTCTTGGATTGTGCCTTGTCTCGTCCCTTATCAACGGTGATTTGTCTGTAAGGTCTTCAGGCGGGTTTCTTCCATCTGCAGACCCATGTCGTCTTTGTTCTGTGTACAGTTTAAGGTATGTGGCTGCTTCAGCGCCTAGGAACGTGTCGTAGTCATGGTATTTGCCTTTTGTAATGTCCGCTTCAACGTGGACATGAATCGGTATTCTGTTGTTTTCTATGTCTTCTTGGATATGGCGGTACTGTAGTTTTGATAGAGTTTCTTCTCTGAATGCACCTAAAGCTAAACATGAGATTATGACTTTGTCTCTTAGGTTAGCTATGTCAAGCAGCTTTGCTAGTTCTTCAGGTTTTGGCGCTCGGTCCTTATAGGTTACTCTTCTGCTTAGCGGCTCGGAAAGTTCTATTTTAACGCTGTTTGTTCGATAGAAAGTTTTTACAGCTTTGATGCAGTTGTTGACAGCTCCTGGTTTGAGTCCTCCGTCTTGAAGCTCTGCCAGGTAATCGTTGAGGTAACCGGAGTGGTTTTGAACTCTTGCGGTGTCAGGGATGTTTCCGATAGGTTTGACGTCGTGGATTATGAGGTCTGGGCTGTAGCCAAGCCAAGTAGCATATTTTTGGACGTTTACCGTGTAGACGCAGCAACTGCGTAACGACCCTGAACAGTGGCGTAGAAAGTGCCTTGCCATCTTGAGTAGGCTTTGATTGTCGAAGACGAAGGGAATAAGTGCTGGCCTTTCACTGAGAAAAGCGCTTAAAATGTAGGCGACGAGGCCTTTTTCTTTGGCGGCGAGAACCTTTTTAAGGTCGAGTGTTACTGATTTTTTGAGTTTCCATCCTTTCAAGCCTTGCTCGATAATTATTGTGTCGCCTTGGATGTTCATCGGAAACTGCAAAGTTTTCAGTTCTTCAACTGTTAGCAGTTGTGTTCTTAGTATTGGTTGCGGTATGGCTTCGGTTATGGCTTCGGTCATGTCGTTGCCATCTCTCCTTTTATTTGTTCTTGAGTTTTTCGCTTCTTTGACTGAAGCGCGAACTCACCGTTACCTTTGCTGTCTGGAGAATTTAAGTGCCATTCTGAGTTTTCTTTTAGCGGTAGTAAACATTTGAAAAGTTTCTTCAACTCCAGAATATTTGTTTTCAGCACTACAAGCCCGGAGGCTTTCGGATCGCCCCTTTTCAGGGTGGGAGGTTCAGCGTCGCGGTCCCAAGTAAGAGTAACATATTGTTCGCATTCATAGACCAACCAGCCGACAGCTTCTCTAATTTGCGGCTTCATAACCAGAGCAGAAGTTCGATTGTAGAGTACATGATCAAGATAACGGACAACTATCAGTCCCTTGAACTCAGAAAGGATGTCACTGCACTCCTCTGAAAGCGCATTTTCCAATCCTGCAGGAGCAACATTTGAGGAGCTACACTTACCCTGAACCTCAACCATAAATCTCAAGAAGCCTCCTTTGAAATTGTATGCTTATGATCAAGCAAAGCGAAGCAGGGGTAGCTAACGGCGTTAGTATTACGGTTCTGGTTTTTCCAGTCTGGGCGGGGACACCCTGGAAATCTGAAGTTGAGGCATATAGCGCACTTCTCCTCTGTTGTGCTGCCCCCCAACGCCTTGCCTCGAGTTCCAGCCTTGTATAATCGCGTAGAACCACAAGAAGGGCAAACAATAGTTTGGGTTTCCATTAAGACCCCTCTTTTTGTTTCAGACGCATAGGCGCGTCACAGCATCGGCAGCGAACGAGTTTCCCGACATCGTCTTCAGAATAGTTAAATTGTCTGCCACAATTAGGGCATAAGCCATAGTATTTGTTGTCAACAAAAACGTCAAATTCTGTTTCTTGCTTGCATTCTGTCTCTGTTTTTGCTTGCTGAATTTCCTTCAGAGAAAAGGATTCTATAAGGCCGTCTAAGTTTTTGCGGAAGTCTTGCCATACTGGATTATCGTATATCTCGCTGAGAGTCTTCTTTGTAACTTCTTCTTTTAGTCTGAATCGTTCCTTCGCGTCCTCGCCATAATATCCTTCTATGGCGTTTCTGCAGATCACTTCAGCAGCTTCTAAGGTGCTGTCGTTTTTGAAAAGCGCGTTTGATTCGCATTTTCTATGTCCATAATGGAAAATGTAATCTGGGTCGTCAGCTTCTTTTCCCGACGCAGTCCTAAGGTTCTCAATCCACGTCAGGTTATACTTTTCAATATCTTCAGCGTTCAAACCGAAACGCTTAATCTGTAGGCCGCGTGGATTCCAACCTGTGCCTTTTTCACAGTCTTCTAGATTCTTTCGGAATATCCGAGATATTTTCATGCCGGCGGGGTCATGGTCGTAGAAAAGCAGCAAAACAGGTGTTAAGTTTCTTTCTTCAGCTTTTCTTGACAAATTGGCTATGTGGCTTCTCAGGAGAATCGGAGCCCAACCTTTAGAGCTCACTATAGGCACGTGGTACTCTCTGCATATCGGCTGGAACAGGTCTTTTATATCGCCTTTCTCGACGCACATCATAAGGTAGAAACTTTCGTTTTGCCAAAAGTCTGTAGCTGACTCCGCAAGCGTTCTAAGCATGTTATCTGTGTCGTCACGGATTTGCTCAAGTTGCATTGCTGGGTTAGAAACCTGAGTTATTCCTTCAAATCTACGCGTTTCGTCTTGATCTTCTTTAGTGAAGTTTATAGGTAACAGACCCAGTTTTCTACAGTCGTTTATGGCTTTTTGGCAAGCGTCAAACTCGCTTTTCGTTATTTTGCCTAGGCCTTCAAGCGCGTAGGCCCATCCTCGAGAGCTCACTTTTATGTGGTGTGTTCTTTGTGCGTCAATAGCTTTTATCTCGTTAGCGAATAGTGCTAACCTATACTCGTATGCTTCGTTGCCTATTGTTCCGTGCGGAACCCATGAAACCGGTTTGCGTGGTGGCGGCGGCTGCCAAACTCTAGGAGTTTTTGGGATAGGTAAAAGCTCATTCATAACTTTCTCCAAAACTTTGCCGGGATAGTCGCTGTTGCTGAAAGAAATAAAATTTGCCGCATCATCGTCTAGTCCGCTTTTGCCATAGTTCAACCAACTTAGAACAGGACAGACAAAATGCACAATAACCGTTACTGGGTGGTCCTTAGTAATCCCTATTTGCCCTATGTGAAAGTCGATGTTGTACATTCTGCCAAACAGGTCATCCATCGAGGCCATAAAGTTGACGCATTGGTAAATTTTCAGTCTTTCATTGTCAGCTCGTTTGAAAACTGCAGCTTCAAACAAAAAGGGATATTCGACTTGATCTTGGTATTTTCCAGCGGCATGGTTTCTAACTCCGGAAATTGTTGCATATTTCAGGTCTGACCATCCATTATAACTCTGTAGTTTCTCAAAACTTTCTCTGCCTACAGTTGATAGAACAGTCGGGATGCTACGTTTACCAATAGGCTTAGACTTGCCTCGCATTATCGAAAATAGTTTGGCTGCCGCTTGTTTAGACACGGCTTTTATGGGTGTGCTGGGTAAAAACTGCAAATTGCCGTTTGTGGCTGAATCATGATTTGACGCTGATAGTTCCTGCAGATTTTCCCTGATAACTGCTTTTCCAGTGAATCCCCTAAACAAAGCCATGAACTGTTTAAGCGGTGTTTCAGGTGTTGCTCTAACATAGTCTTCAAATAATGCTTCAAACTGTTTCTGGGTGTACCATAAGACAGACGTTTCATGTCTGGAGGCGCCGTTCTCTTTCGGTGACCCTTGCCATAGCCCTAACTTTTTTGATGCGCAATCGAAAATATCATAAGTGATATATCGCGTAGGATTAACCATGCTTGCGGCTGTCACTATATCTATAAGTTGCTTCTGTGTTTCGTTGGGAGTTTCACTCTTTGGAAACATTACTGTGAATTTCGTGTAACCGTCGTCGAAATTCTTTTGTTGTGTTTTTATCTCAGACTCGATAACTGCAGTTACTCTGTTAGGCTTCAGGTTAATTTCATACTTGAAAAGTCCTGAGCTTACAATGATTGGAGGCGGCGTTAACCCTTCAGACTCAGCCAAAGCGTAAGAGTACCCAAAAATACATTTCAAAGCGTTGCCAAGATAACCACGGGAAACCCGGAGTATTCCACGTTTAGAGCTCGCTTTGTTCTCAAAGTCCAGAATCAAACGTAGGTCATCTAGTGAAAGTTTTTTACTGCCATTATCCGTTATGGATAAAACAAAAAATTCGCCTTCATTCTTTACAGAGACATCGATATGTGTTGCATTTTTGTCTAAGGCATTGCAGAGCGTCTCAGACAGAGCAAATCTAAGCACCATACTGGGGTTAATTCCAGTTCTCTTTCGCAATTCGTCTAGAACAACAAAATCTAAACCGCGAGTAGTGCCAGGACGAATAATATCTAATAACTCAGTCATCGTTAAGTCTCTCCCTCAGCTTTTGTCGGCTCTTTCCTTCAAAAGTAGGAATTTCCAGCAGCACTTTCAGTTTGAGGTCTCAGTAATTTGCAGCCTAATCACAGCATAAGAAGGGCTGCTTTTACAATGAATTACTCTTTTCAAAAACTGTTTTCCATTTGCGGATTGTTTTTCTAGATACGCCAAACATATTTTGAGTTGACCTTCTGGGATTCCGAAGGTGATTTTTTTGTTAGTTACGAGATGGCGGGAAGATACTTTCTATTTTCCATTCATGTTTTAATGAGCAAGTCTTCAATGAGTCATAATCGTCTTCGCACGCGTCACTCCATGATTCGTTGGCATAGTTTATGCGCCAGTTAAGAAATTTGATTTGCCCGCAACAGTCACATTTGCCTTTTCGTGGTTTTTCAAGTCTTGACACTGATTTGATTTCTTTTGGAATCTCAGCCCATAAGTCTTCTTCAAATTGTTCGTTAATTTGATGCGCCCTAATAATAAGCCTCAATGGTTTGCGGTTTTCTTTCAAAATGTTCTTCCATTTTTGGGTTGTTTTATTGTCGATGCCAAAGATTCTTTCCATCTGACGCTTAGTGATTTTGTTACCTTTGAATTTGCGCATACGTATTAGGTCGTCTTGAGACAGGTCTATAGCGGCTGAAAGGAGGCTTTGGAGTTGCTTTCCAGTGAAAGGCCCTTTGCTTTCAATGAAATAAGTAAGTTCCCGAGTTGCTCTATGAATAGTCTCAGACTCTACGCCATACATTTGCATGGTTTGGTGTTTCTTGCTGACTAGGGCATTGAATTGTTTCCTGCATATTTCTTGAGGGTCTTTTTCTTTTTCATGCAGAGTTTTAACGAATTCTTGGCATTTTGAAGCGGAGAAAATTTGGCTCCCTTCCACTTCTGCAATTGCAGCTGCTTTGCCACTATAATCTCCGTCGTTTCGCATTTCGTCACAGTAAAATGTTTCAGCCAATTCCAAGTAGCCATCGAGTTTCTCACAACCTTTGCATTTGTAGACGGTTATAAGCCCTTCAGCATAGAATATTTCGCTTTCGTCGCTTCCTTTTCCACAGTAGGGACAGTTGTCTTTCAAAGAAAAGTTCGCATCTGTTTCTTTTAGTGTTATTTTGATAATTTCATGAGCGCAGATAGAGCAGATCGTTGTTCCTGGAGCAGGATAGTTCTCTAAGTATTCAGTTGACCCACATTTTGGGCAGATTCTTAATTCAATGGATTTGTCGCTCATTCTAACCACTATTTTTCTGCTTTACAAATTTAAGAATTTTATCAAGTAACCTATTTGGAAGAATTCTCAAAAATGAGGATGCAGATTGCTCCTCAATAATACACGTTTTTACCCCAAAAACTCACCAAATTTCCTACAAACTGAGAATAGGCAGGGCTTATTAGTTCACACATGCAGATATTGTTTTTAACATTTCGAAAAGAGGTTTGGCTGTGGCTAAGCAATTGGGGTTGGATATGAAGGAAGCCAAGAGCGGTAACGGTGCTAATCTTGGTTTTGAAGAGAAGATGTGGAAAGCAGCCGACAAGCTCCGCAACAACATGGACGCTGCAGAATACAAACACGTCGTCTTAGGTTTTATTTTCTTGAAGTATATTTCTGATGCCTTTGAAGAAGTGCATCAGGAGCTGGTGAATGACCCCGAAAAGTTGTCTGACCCTGAGGAAATCGACGAGTACAAAATGAGAAATGTGTTCTGGGTTCCGACGAAGGCAAGATGGAGTTTGCTGCAGAAAAACGCGAAGCAACCGACAATAGGCATTACTGTTGACGATGCGATGGACGCCATAGAACGCGATAACCCTTCCCTTAAAGGAGTTCTACCCAAAAACTACGCTCGCGAAGGGCTCGACAAGCAGAGACTTGGCGAACTAATCGACTTAGTAGGCACGATTGGTTTGGGTGATAGGGAAAGTCGAAGCAAGGATGTTCTTGGCAGAGTTTATGAGTATTTTTTGGGGCAGTTTGCGGATGCGGAGGGCAAGAAGGGCGGGCAATTCTATACGCCAAGAAGCATCGTTCAATTACTTGTGGCTATGATTGAGCCGTTTAAGGGGAGAGTTTTTGATCCCTGCTGTGGTTCAGGAGGGATGTTTATTCAGAGCGAGAAATTCGCCCAAGTTCACCAAGGAAGACTTGACGACATAAACGTGTATGGTCAGGAGTCAAACCAGACGACTTGGCGGCTCTGCAAAATGAACCTCGCCATCCGAGGCATCGAGTCGAAGTTTGTTGTTTGGAATAACGAGGGCAGCTTCCTGAATGATGCACACAAGGATTTGAAGGCTGATTATCTTCTTGCGAATCCGCCGTTTAATGATTCTGACTGGAAAGGCGAGTTGGTTAGAGAAGACATACGCTGGAAGTATGGCGTCCCGCCGGTTGGAAACGCCAACTTCGCTTGGGTTCAACATTTCATACATCATTTGGCGCCAAGAGGCGTTGCCGGTTTCGTTCTTGCCAATGGCTCTATGAGCTCCAACACTTCAAACGAGGGCGAAATCCGGAAGAACATTGTTGAGGCAGATCTAGTGGACTGTATGGTTGCCTTGCCCTCACAGTTATTCTACAATACCATGATTCCAGCCTGCCTGTGGTTCATCGCAAGAGACAAACAAAACAACAGATTCAGAGACCGAAGAGGCGAAACCCTATTCATCGACGCAAGAAAACTTGGCATAATGGTGGACAGAAGACACCGAGAACTAACTGCTGAAGACATCAAAAAAATAGCCGACACCTACCACGCTTGGAGAGGCGAACCCGTAAACGGACAAAAAGCAGAGTACACCGATGTTGCTGGATTCTGCAAAGCAGTAAAGCTTGCCGAAATCAGAAAACAAAATCACATTTTGACTCCTGGCAGATATGTTGGCGCGGAAGAAGAAGAGGATGACGGAGAAACTTTTGATGAAAAAATGAAGAAATCGACTTCAGAATTAGCAGAACAGATGGTAACTGGAGAGAGACTTGACAAAGAAATCATGAAAAATCTTTTGAGGCTTGGATATTGAACTTTGAGGAAGTAAAACAGAAAGTGCAAACGGCTCTCAAAAAACTACGAGAGCAAGATACCTTCCTAATCCAAGCTAATACAAATGAGCGAACGATTTCTCACAAGCTTGGTGAATACTTGCAAGTAGAATTTCCGACTATGAAGGTTGATTGTGAATACAACAGACACGGAAAGGAGATCAAGAAGTTGGACGTTCCACGTGATAATATTAATTGGGATGATACAGAGGCAAAGACTGTTTTTCCAGATATAATCGTCCATGAAAGAAACAATGACATCAATAATCTTCTAGTAATCGAAGTCAAGAAATCTGCAAACAAAAATAATCAATTTGACAAAAATAAACTGAAATCTTTCACCAACGAACCATATCGTTACAGCTTTGGTTTGCTTCTTAGTATCTCCATGAACCGCACAAATGACGAACTAGAATGGTACAGTAACGGTCGCGCTATGAATGAATGAAGAATCACGCTTCAAACAAACTGCTGATTTAGGACGGGTTCCCAATGACTGGGATATCAAGATTTTTCTAGATGTGATGTTGGAAAAACCACGGAACGGACTTTATAAGCCAAAAGAATTTCACGGAAAAGGAACCAAGATCGTAAACATGGGAGAGCTGTTTGCTTACGATAAAATTGGCGATTCAAACATGGAGCTTATCGAGTTAACAGACTCTGAAAAGAAGAGGTTCTTGCTCAAAAACGGAGATTTGGTTTTCGCAAGAAGGTCTTTAATCGCTTCAGGTGCGGGCAAGTGTTCCCTCGTGGTGGGTAATGTAGAAAGAACTTTCGAATCTTCGATTATCAGAGTTAGACCTGACTCCGGCAAGGCAAATTCTGAATATCTATATTATTTTTTTTCATCAAGTGTGGGCAAGCATCTCTTGGATTCGATATTGAGGCAGGTAGCTGTGTCCGGCATTACAGGATCAGATTTGATGAATCTGAAAATACCTCTTCCGTCGGTTCAAGAACAACACAGTGTTGCAGAATTTCTCGCAGTTTTGGACGCAAAAATTACCGTGAATCGACAGATGAATAGGACTCTTGAGGACATTGGTCAGGCTATTTTTAAACGTTGGTTTGTTGATTTTGAGTTTCCAAATGAGGAAGGCAAGCCCTACAAATCATCAGGCGGACAAATGGTTCATAGCGAAGAAATCGGCAAAGAGATTCCGAGAGATTGGAAAGTTAGCACCTTGGGGGAAATGACTTTTAATTTTGACTCAAAACGCGTGCCGTTATCGAGTAGAGAACGAGAAAAGATGCAAGGTAATTATCCGTATTACGGAGCGGCTGGGATTCTTGATTATGTAGATAATTTCATTTTCAACGGTACCTATGCTTTAATGGGTGAAGACGGAACAGTTATTGATGAAAACGGATTTCCAGTACTCCAACTTGTTCGTGGAAAATTTTGGGTAAATAACCATGCCCATATTCTGCAAGGGAAAGGCGTCTCAACGGAATTATTGTTCTTGTTGTTGAAAAATACGAATGTTCAGCATATAGTTACTGGAGCGGTACAACCGAAAATCAATCAGGGCAATATGAACACGCTAAAGTTTGTAATTCCATACGAGACTTGCAAGAATAGATTAGAAAAATTCGTAAATCAATTGTACACAAAAATAGGCGAGAATGAGAAACAAAGCCAGACCTTGGCTCAAATCCGAGATTTGCTTCTCCCCAAGCTTATGTCTGGGAAAATCAGAATACCACTTGAAAAGCAAGAGGCTTAATGATGTCTACAACGATAACTGAATCGGAAGTTGAAGCTTTCTGCCTTAAAATGCTAAGAGACCTTGGCTACACCATTGCTTATGGTCCTGACATTTCCGAGGGAGGAATTGCTGAGGAGCGAAAGTACAATGAGGTTGTGCTTGTCGGTAGGCTTAAGGACGCCTTAAGACGAATTAACAAGTCGATTCCGGAAGCCGCCATTGATGAAGCTGTCAAGAAGGTTTTGAGGACTGAGAGCCAAGATTTAGTCGTAAACAACCAGCTTTTCCACAGGTTAGTCGCAAACGGCATTAATGTTCAGTACAAGAAAGCCGATGGAAGCATTAAAGATGAATTAGTGTGGCTGTTCGATTTCAAAGATATGAGCGAGAATGAGTTTTTGGCTGTTAACCAGTTTACGATTATTGAGGAGCACCACAACCGGCGCCCCGACATTGTTTTATTCGTTAACGGGTTGCCATTGGTCTTGATTGAGCTGAAGAATCCTGCAGACGAGAATGCTACGATTTCGACTGCCTTTAGGCAGTTTGGAACTTACCAGCAGGAGATTCCTTCAGTCTTCAGGTATAACGAAGTCTTAGTCATCAGCGACGGAACCTACGCAAAAGCAGGAACCTTAACCGCTAAAGAAGAACGCTTCTCCCCATGGAAAACCATGAACACCAAAAAGCAACCTTCAACCGTACCCCAACTCGAAGTCCTTCTAAAAGGCATGCTTAACCCCGAAACCTTGTTAGATTTGGTTAGGCACTTTGTTGTTTTCGAGGCTGAAAAAGAAAAGAAAGGCGGCAGCCTTAAAATCTCCAAAAAAATCGCCCAATACCAACAATACAACGCCGTCAAAAAAGCCCTCACCTCAACAGTCAACGCAACAAAGAAAGACAAAAAAGCCGGCATCGTCTGGCACACCCAAGGCTCAGGCAAAAGCCTAACAATGGTCTTCTACACGGGAAAAATGGTTCTGGAACCACAGCTTGAAAACCCCACAGTGGTCCTCTTAACGGACAGAAACGACCTGGATGACCAGTTATTCGGAACCTTTAGCAGATGCCACGAACTACTAAGGCAAAAACCCGAACAAGCAACAACACGAGAAAGACTACAAGAACTCCTCCAAGTATCCTCAGGCGGAATCATATTCACAACAATCCAAAAATTCTTCCCTGAAGGCAAAACCAAAGAATACCCCCTGCTATCGGAAAGAAAAAACATCATAATCATAGCTGACGAAGCTCACAGAAGCCAATACGGCTTCGGACTCAAAGTCCCAAAGAACCTTGACAAAGAAGCTCTAAAGTACGGATACGCAAAATATCTCCGAGACGCTCTCCCCAACGCCACCTTCATCGGCTTCACCGGAACACCCATAGAAAAAGCAGACCGAAGCACACCCGCGGTCTTCGGCAAATATGTTGACATCTACGACATTGAACAGGCAGTAGAAGACGGCTCCACCGTAAGAATCTACTATGAAAGCCGCCTTGCCAAACTCGAACTTAAACCAGAAGAACGACCCTACATTGACGAAGAATTTGAAGAAGTCACTGAAGGCGAAGAAGTAGACAGCAAAGAATACCTCAAAAGCAAATGGTCCAGACTCGAAAAAGTCGTCGGCAGCCCAGAACGCATCAAACGCATAGCCAAAGACATAGTCGAACATTGGGATAACCGAGTTTCAGTTCTCGATGGCAAAGCCATGATAGTCTGTATGAGCAGAAGAATCTGCGTCGACCTTCACAACGAAATCATCAACCTCAAACCCGACTGGTACCAGAAGGACGACGACAAAGGCATCCTAAAAGTGGTCATGACCGGGGGAGCAGACGACGGACCAGAATGGCAAGAACACATCAGAAACAAACAACGAAGACACGACCTGGGAGAAAGAATGAAAGACCCATCTGACCCCATGAAAATAGCTATTGTAAGAGACATGTGGCTAACAGGATTTGACGCTCCAAGCCTCCACACCATGTACCTCGACAAGCCAATGCGAGGACACACCCTCATGCAAGCCATAGCCCGCGTCAACCGAGTCTTCAAAGACAAACAAGGCGGCTTAATCGTAGACTACATCGGCATAGCCAACGACCTAAGACAAGCCCTCGCAGAATACACCGAAAGCGACAAAAAACTAACAGGCATCCCACAAGAAATCGCTGTAGCCAAAATGCAGGAAAAATACGAAACCGTCTTAGCACTATTCCACGGCTTTGACTATAAGAGGTTCTTCCCAGCCGCGCCCAACGAAAGAATGTCAATCATGCTCCAAGCAATGGACCACATGCTAAAGCAAGAAAAGGGCAAAGAACGCTACCTCAAAGAAGTCAGCACACTGCTATGGGCCTTCGCACTCGCCATACCTAACGAAGAAGCTCTCAAAATAAGAGACGACGTGGGATTCTTCCAAGCCGTAAAAGCAGCCATAGTCAAAAATACCGACACAAAAACGACCCAAACAGAAGACGTAGATACAGCGATTAAGCAAATCATATCCAAAGCCATCATATCCGACCGAGTAATCGACGTATTCGCCGCCGCAGGATTCAAAAAACCAGACATCTCCATCCTATCCGAAGAATTCTTGGAAAAAGTAAAAGACATGCCCCAAAAAAACCTCGCCTTTGAAGCGCTCAAGAGACTGCTCAACGATGAAATCAAGTTCAGACAGAAAAAGAACATCATCCAAGCCCGCAGTTTCGAAGAACTCCTTGATAAAGCCATCAAAGCCTACACCAACAAAAGTATCGAAACCGCTCAAGTGATAGAGCAACTTATCGAGCTCGCCAGAAAAATGCGAGAAGACAACAAGAGAGGCGCACAACTTAACTTAACGGAAGAAGAAGTGGCCTTCTACGACGCATTAGCCGACAACGAGAGCGCAAAACAAGTCTTGGGCGACCAAACCCTAAGGGCAATGGCGAGAGAGCTGGTTGAAATGGTCAGAAGAAACGTCACTATCGACTGGACTCTAAGAGACAGCGTACAAGCAAAACTCAGAGTAATGGTGAGGCACATACTCAAGAAATACGGTTACCCGCCAGACAAACAGGAAAAAGCTACCTTAACGGTGCTGGATCAAGCGAAGTTACTATGCAAAGACTGGGCAGAAACCTAAACCTAAACTACATAATCAAGCTTCTTGGCACAATTAGGTGCATAAGCATTCTGGCTTAAAAGAACCTCGAGCAGAACCTCAAGCCTTTCCATTACAACTTCATGTCCTTCCACCCAATCGGGAACCCGAGAGATAACCTCAACAGCTTTCGGATGACTGCTGTCGCCAACCTTAATTGTTACGCCATTTTTTTCCCCAAAGAAATCTATTGTCCCTTTCGGCAGCGGATGCCCAGTGTCAAACACATAATGAGCCTCCTTGAAATGGATAGTTTTCATAACCTGCTCCAAAACCTCAAAATCCTCAATCAAGCCAGTCCTGGAAAAACCATTACTAACAAGCTGCTTCACCCTTCCAAGATTAGCAGGCTTGCGAACATGAAGATTAACTCTCCCAGTCTCAAACCACTCCATCCTCCCAAAATCGTCCCTCCACAATAACCCCCGGTTTCGAGCCTTACTTAAAACCCAACCGGACCGCAAAGCCAAATCACGCCTCACATAATAAGGCACACAACACCAACCACGCCAACCATGAACATCTGAGCAGTTGGAGCCTCGCTGACTGAGGATTGTATTGTGCTCGAACAGGTCAAGCCAACTGGTGAATATGGAACCACTGTGGAAGCTGTCCTCGATCCGGAATCAGGAATTACACTTGACAAAGCGCAAAGCTATCTTACCTTGTATGTCCAATATCTTCCAGTCAAAGTTGAGTTTAATGGCGCTGTCATTAGCCAGAAGCCTATGTCAGAACAATATAGAGACGATGCAGCAAAGATACAGGCAGAATTGAAACACTATGAAGCCATGGGAGGAAAGGCAGATGTACTTGTACAATGTAACGACGCAGGCAGAGTTTCATGTTCACTTAATAACATCTACCTGTCAGGACAGTCGGTTAATGGCAGCGTGTATCTCAGACAAGATGCAGGTCACTTATGGGGTCTGAGAAGCTCTTTTGGGCTTTCACCTATTCCTTTGAGTTCTTATTACTCTTTTGGAGGAGTAGTAGATCTCTCGATTCTTTCACCAACAGCCGGAAGGGAGGCGTTAACTCGCGAAAGCATTGAATTGGCATCTAGGTTGTTACAGCTTGCAGAGGAATGCTCAACTCATACTCTCTCCTCATCAGAAATATGTAACAGAAACACCCCATTCATGTCGCACATACTTGCTACAAACAGGGTCAACCTTGCTGACAAACTAGTAATCAAAGCCCTTCCTGACCGTGAAATGACACTCGGGGAACTGAAGGAACAGTCTAAGAAACAAAAGTTCTACTACTACGAAGGAAATGATGAATCAATCATGAAGGCATACGCTACGCCTGATACTCCGCTAATAATTCTGTCAAGATCTAACCCGAGAAGACAGCTGGAATCCTTGTTCATTCAGAGATTCTGTTCGATGGAGAAAGTCGCTGACATCCCCAAGATACTGAAAATCTATGAGGAACAGAAATATGAAATGAACGAATTGTCTTTCGTGATCAAAGCAAAGAACATACTTGAGGACGATTATGCGATTGACAGTGTTGTTATCAGACTGGCAGAATTGACTCACAATCTCCCTTACATAGTCAAATCACCGACTCAGGGGGCAGTTGAGATTTTCATACAAAGAAATCATGCCACAATCCAGCCAATTCTAAGATGCTATTCCGAAGCGTATGATTGCTTTCCAGGTTTCATAAAAGATTTCATAAGAGTGCACATTTATCCTCAGGTCAGAAATCGGGTTCCATCATCCACGAAGGAGGGGGCTGAAGCTCTTCAGAAGACACTCCGGCAAAAGAGAGAACTGTACGAGATCAAAGCCGAAGATGTTGCAATGACATCCTTGTTCTCCGATTTCATGGCAGGAAAAATCGGTTTCCAAGAGGTAGTAAGGACAGCAAACGCATTTCAGAAAAGTCAGACTCAGGAAATTACGCAGTCCAGCATTGGAACTATGGAGTCTGAAATACCTGACTTGGTCTCAAGCCCCATCCAACCACCTAAAAACGATCAAGGTCCGGAACTCCGGCCTTCACCGCCAATCGTTCGAACAGACCTAGAGACAGACAAGAAACTGCTTCTGTCCGAAAAGAAGCTTTCTTCTTTGAATGACTTCCAAGTATTCCTAGCTATTTCTGATCGGGCCTTTGCAGAAGAGTATGATTTCTTTTTGAGTCCTCACACAACCCGCATAATATGGGGAGGACGCAGAATCATCTTCATCTTCACGCATGCTTCTGAACGATTCTCACTCTACTATGATGTCGAAATACTCGAAGACACAGGGAAGGTCACAGGAGGAGGAGTCTTTCCTACCACCACCATTCTCACAAAACGTCGGATATTCATCCCTGTTCCAGAAAATCTGAAGCAATTCTTCGAGCTTGAAGAAGGAAAAAGAAAGTTCTATGTGAGATTCGATACCATTTCGTCATATTAGAGCTTAGCATTAGAAGTGATCCGAGAAGTAAGCAGGCTAGAAAGTAGGCATTATTCTTGCTCAATCGCAGCAAGGCCAAAAGAGACAAGTCTTGGTTTGCATCAGGAACCCACAGATTCTTGTCAAGTCAGCTAGTTTACTGGAGTCCGCGGATATCATGTTATTAACACAAGTGTCTTTTGTGCTGAAAGGAAGATAGCGCACGCTAGAGGCAGTTCCAGTCTACTGGGAAACTTGAAATATCACACTGTGTTTCAATGGTATTGAGGGTTTGGGAGAAGTTCTAGAGTTGAACAAGATTGCTTTGTTCTCTTTGTTTTTTGGGCTTGTTCTTTCTAATTCTCTAGTCTTCCACTGTCAAGGTTGGAGTAATGGCGGTTACAGTGACAATCCAGCCCTTCCGAAATTCGGAACCCACGATTGGATTGCCCAACATGCTTTGGATTGGCAGAGTCCTGTCCAGGGAATGCCCGCTCTACCTTTGACAGACTTCTTATACGGTACAGAACTTCCAGACAACAGTGGAGCCCCGGAAGGAATGGGCGACACAAGCAAACATCACATTTACTTCTTCGCAAACGGTCTTGTTCAGGATGATGTGTCAGCCAAGAGAGCCCAACAGGAACAGAACAACGCAGTCAATCTTTTCAAGGCAGGAGACTTAACAGGTGCTGCGAGAAGGCTTGGCATGATGACGCATTACATTTCCGACGTCGGTGTGTTTGGCCACGTTATGGGTAGCGCGACGAACTGGGGCGCTGAGACCCATCACTCGGATTATGAAGACTACGTGAATGATCGGACTAATAGGTATACGAGTGAATTCTCCAGCTTTCTGACCTTTGATGGGAACCTTGAAAACATATCAGCGTATGACGCTGCAGTAACGCTTGCTAACAACACAACTTTTGACGCTGGTGGAGCGCAGACGTGTGTATGGATGGACCAGAATTACGACTGGGCTGACCCCGTTTTCAGGAGTCGTTGTGGTGAGTCGCTTGATCTGGCGACAAACTTGGTTGCAGATGCCTTGCACGTGTCTTTTGTTGAGATGGTTTCAGTGCAACCCTCTTCAACTCTTCATGTGGTGATTAACGAGGTTGAACTCAACCCTCTAGGAACAGACTCTGGAAATGAATGGATTGAACTCCTAAATCCTGCAACGAGTCCCGTCAACATAGGTGGCTGGACTATTTCCACAACTGGAGGTGTAACGGTTACAGTGACTATTCCGCAAGGAACGATCATACAGCCCGAAGGATACTTCGCCTATACGTACTATACTCAGTGGCTCGACAACTCCAACGAGTGTGTTGTTTTGCGGGATGCCTCACATTCAGAGGTAGATAGGACTCCTGTTCTCAGCGACGACGCGAATGACGGCAACTCATGGAGCAGATACCCTAACGGTGTAGACACTGACTCAAGCTCCGATTGGAGGTTCCAAATATCTACAAAAGGGGCCTCAAATGGCAAAGTGTCAAGCTCTATTTCCTGCGATATCACCCTTCCACAACCATCAGCAGGCGACACAGCCAAGGTCAACGGGCAGATCACGCCTGTTCATCAAGCAGCATTGGTTGAAATCACCTTCACGAAGCCTAGCGGACTGCCTGAGAAGAGAACACTCGCAACAGATTCTTCAGGGGCATATGAAGATCAATTCTTCTTGGACCAATCAGGCGCTTGGGTCGCTTCAGCTTCGTGGAAAGGTGATTACGATCATGAACAGGCGCAAAGCCCATCTGCTCTTTTCTCTGTCGAGCCAGGAGATGTTTACCCGCCAGTGACCAGCGATAACTATGATGGCTTGTGGCATACCACAGACTTAGCCATAACTCTGACAGCCACAGACGACTACAGTGGTGTAAACGAAACGTTCTACAGAATCAATAATGGTCAGACAAAGAATGTAAGTATCGATGGAGAACCACTCATCGTTACGGAGAACGCCACCAACATTCTGGAGTATTGGAGTGTGGACAATGCAGGACATGAAGAAAATCATCACGTGCTGACAGGAATAAAACTGGACAAAACGATACCGACAGGTTCTATTATCATCAACAACGGATCCTTCTATTCTAATTCTACTTCTGTAACGCTGAACCTCAGCGCAACGGATACTATCTCCGGGATCTACGGAATGAGATTCAGCAATGACGACGTTTGGGACTCGGAACTATGGGAATCCTTCTCGCCAACAAAATCCTGGACGTTGACTTCTGGAGACGAAACCAAGATAGTCTATTTTCAAGTCAAGGACTATGCTGGACTTGTTTCCAGTACATATCCGAGCAGTATTCTTCTAGATACAATCATTCCTTCTGTTGAAACACCTCAATGTGATCCAACTGGAGACGTGCAACCAAATCAATCCGTCAGAGTCACAGCTAATATCACAGATTCAGGAAGCAGATTGAAGAGTGTCAGATTGGCATACTTCACCAACAAAAGTGACATAGGAATCGAATTCTCTATGACTCTAAATCAAACGAGCGGTCTCTACGAATTTGCCATTCCAGGACAAGAGGCGGGTACCCTTATGAAATATCGCATAACAGCCTATGACAATGCGGGAAACATTGCAGTAAATGACAATGCTGGACAATACTATGTCTACACGGTCATTCCTGAGTTTCCATCACTTGTCCTCATGCCGTTTCTTATGATAGTCGGCCTATCGGCGATCACAGTTCTAGTGCATGAAAGACACAAAGCACGTCCATGAGTGGCCCAACGTGCACCTTCATCAGCTGAGCATCATGTTACATAATCTGGTTTCTTGAAACAATCTTTCTCTTGAAAATCTTTCAGAAAGAGCCCTCGGATCCCCTCGAACAGCTGTTCATTTCTTTCTGCCCAATCCGGATAGCACGTTGCGACCTCAAGCGCATTTGGATGGCTTGCGTCTCCAACCTTGATAACTATCCCGTTACTCTTCTCAAACAAGCCAATAACAAGTCTAGGCAACCGGTGTTCAGTCTCGAAAACATAGTGAGCTCCCTTGAACCGTACACCTGCCAAAACCTCTTCCAACACCTTAACGTCAGTAATCAAACCCGCAAAACTGAACCCGTTACAAACAAGCTGATAGGCCCTCCCCAAATTAGCCGGCTTACGAACATACAGGTTAACCCTGCCCGTCTCAAACCACTGAAGCCTACCCAACCGATCCTTCCACAACAACCACCTGTTCCGAGCCCTACTAAGAACCCAACCAACACCCAAAGCCCGAGCCCTATCAACACCATCAGGCACATAACACCAACCACGCCACGCATGAATTGAACACTTTGAACCTCGCTCATTTAAACGGTAAGACTTCCACTCACTCTTCACTTTAGTCATGTAATTCGAATAATCCGAGTAAGGCAAACCCAGTTTCTCACATAGAATCTTGGCAGTAAGACGCGGATTTTCATCTAACAATGCGAATGTCTGCTTCCGCAGACTATTATTACCATTCTTACCGTAAGGTTCAACCATGCCACTCATTCCATAAAAACAAACCTGCAAGTTTCATAGATATGACCAGCCAAAAACCAACGACGCCTTCTAAGATGCACTTGCCCTTTTTGAGGGAACATACTGCATGGAAACTGATACGCGTTTTCGGCTTAGGCTGCCCCGTATTTCATTGTTTATTCTCGTGTTGCCTGTTCCTTTGCTTGCGTGTCCAAGCCGCGTTACTTTCCAGTTTTGCATGTTTCCACGTATGATTTGAGGGTTAGTCGTCAAGATGTAGAAGGGGATTCTGGTTTGTGAGGTGTAGAGGTCTGCTATGAAGTTGAGAAGCCGTTTTCCAACGCCTATCCCTTGATAGTCCGGAAGAACAACCAATCTTGTTACTCGGTAGTATCTTGCTTTCATGTGGGTGTGGACAACTGCGATAAACGCTATCGGCTTGTCCTGATAAACTGCAGTGTAGCATCGGGCGGTGGAAGCCAAGGAGCCGTTCAGATAGTGATACTGCCGAAACATCTGCCACAGGGAAGCGCCGCACCGATAAACCTTGAGTTCAACGGGCGGCCTAACCCTTTTTTTCGGCTAAACTCCATCGTGTCCGTGCAGAACACCCAATCGGGCTCCAGCCAATCCACAACGTCGTAATGGCATGTTACAGCTATGAACTTCTTCTTTGACCGACGAACAGCTTTACTGATCGCATAAGCACTAACCTTCGCGATCTCGCGATCCACTACGCTTGTGAACTCATCAAAAACAATCAGCAGCTCACACAGACAGAGGGCACGTGCGATGTCAACACGCATTTTTTCCCCTTGGCTAAGACAGTCATACGATTTTAGCCAATCAGGCGGGCTTGCGAAACCCACGCTCGAAAGCGCCTTTGTTATCTCCCCAGTCTCAAGACCTTCGGGAAAATCATCCAAGACACACTTTTGCGTGTACTCAAAGCCTCTTATATATGCGTCTGGGAAAAGCTGCTTTGCAATGCTTGTTTTGCCGCTTCCGCTTCGCCCAACAATTACTCCAACTTGCCAATCAGCCGCTTCTATGGGTAGGGAACCTTTGAAGCGCTTCTCCAACTTAACATCCGAAAGCGTAAAACTGCCAACCACGCTTTGAGCTCTGAAGCTGTCTGCTTGCTCCCAATGTTTTACAATGTCAAAATCCGTAGCTTATAACCCTCCGATTTGAGCTTTTCAAAAATGCTTTTTTGGTTAGTCTCATCCTTGCACTCAACTATTATTTCATAGGTTGCTGGGATGCTGACCGAAAATTCATATTCCAGTAGATCGTGCGGGAGCTTTTCGCCCACAGCCGCAAGAAGCGTTTTCAAAGAGTCTTTTTCGCCTTGCTCGATTATGCGCATGTATTCGGCAGCGTCGAGTTCCTTGTTGTGCTTGCCTTTGAGCTTGTTGAGAATCTGCCGAAGCATCCGCCTATCCACGTCACTGACTGGCAACCTAAGAACCGGAGCATAAAACTCGTTATGCTGCCTACAGACTTCAGCACGCTGTTCACCATCAGCATAAACGCCATCCTCATTTGTGATTATTGGGTATGCCCAACCGTATTTCTGCAGGCTTCTCCAAATTTGTTCTTGCTGATTAATGGTGGTACGATTTGGATTTTGTTTGTCTCCTTGTAGAAGGCGGATGTCTTCCAGTAGAGGCAGGTAGACGTCGGGTACGTTAATTGTTGTTTTCTTTTCCATAGATTTCATTCTCTTTTTTCTGTTCTCTTTCCTTGTTTGTTTCGTCTTTTTCTCTAATGTCTTTTAGAAAATCTGCCTTATCCTTCTCTGGCCATTTCTTCACGTTTTTTAGGCACTCTGTCAAACGCTCTAAGAAAAGGGATAAATGCAGGTCAAAGAAAAACTGCTCAACTTCATCCAGCATTAAGGCTCTGGGCATGACAAATTGGAACAGCTCGGTGACGCGCTTTGCAGCAATCTCATTAGCTTTGAGGATTAACTCTTTATTTGCCAATATTACTTCACGTGGCCACTTTGAACCGTACTTATCTTGAAGTTCAAAGTTCTTCAGCAAGACCAGTTTTTCAGGTTCAGTGAAGGATTCAAAATCGATCCGAATGCCCTCAGTTGCCACGGGCTTTAGCTTCTCAGATAAGTCATTAATCCTCTTGGTTAACTGCGAAGGCCTCATGGTTCATGGCACCTCGTTCTGTTTCTTGGATGTTTCAGGCTGTCTTCTGGGAATCTGAAACACTCTATCTAACAAGCCCATTTCTCTGCGTTCCAAAAGAAACGCGTCTCGACGCTCCTTTGGCATCTTACGCAATTGCTGTACGCTTTCAACCCAGTCAAAGAGGAAATTGTAGAAGTATAGCTTGAAGTACCACTCTTCAAGCTCATCACAACAGAGAGACGTAGGCATGATGTCAACAAACAACTCCGTAGCTCGCCTACCGAAGATTTCTAATCCTTTGTTCCACAAATCCGCGTTCTTGGCTATGACATCTTGCGGTGGACTCGCAGGCGTATACTTATCAACAATCTCCTGAACTCTATCAAGAAGCTGCCTTTCGGGTTCGCTTAAGCAGTTGAAGTCAATCCTCGTTTCAGTCTTAACTGGATCAGCTAAGTCCTCAGATAAGCCGTTTATTCTTCTGTTTAGCTGCCAAGGTTTCAAGGCACAAACACTCCTTTCTTCGCTTTTTCCTCTAAATCCTTTAAGCGACCAAGAACCTCAGGCAAAACGGCAGTTTCAAACAACAAAGAGTTAGCCTTCAACATGATATTCAAGGCGCCAAGCTGAGCCAACTCATTGGACCCCGTAAGCAAACGCATGCTTGCCTGACGATAAATCTGCTCATAACGATTAACAACCTTCAACAAAACTGCCTGTGGCTTAACTACACACTGCAATACAGGCTGCCAATTCTCACGAGTCTCAAAATCTTTGTACACAGCCCGTTTGGTACAAGCAGATTTTTGGCTTAATTCGTTCACAATCTCAGCCTGAGAAAAGCCTAATCCTTCGAGCTTAAGCAATTCCAGCCTTCTAAGAACCCTATCCAGCCTATTGTACCCCCCTAAAATTGAAAATTTTGTTCAAAATTTGCGAAGTTAAAGAAGCGAACAAAAAAAGAAAAAGGGATAGTGATGTTTGTAGTATAAATGTACCCTGGGGGTAGCGCCGCCGATAGGACTTGAACCTATGACCGACTGGTTAACAGCCAGCCGCTCTACCTGACTGAGCTACGGCGGCATCGTTACGAGACACAAGTTTTGGGTTTCCAGAGGTATTTAAGGTTAGTTGTCTACATCTCCGCGTTAATACCAGCCTGCCTAATCTTATACTTCGCAATCATCACAAAAAGCCTATAGAACGGTCTAATAGCATTCGCCTTCCACCCCTCAGAAAAAGACATACCAATCAGATCGTCAACCCAACGATAATCATGCTCAAGACATTTTATCATCAACTCTTCATGAGTCTTCGTCATTCCCGCATTCTTGAACCAATCCTCATCCTTCAACCTGCCCATCGGAACAAAGAAAAGAGGCACAATCAGGCTTCTACAACCCTTCAAATCATCAATCAACTCCATCGTCTTAAGAAGATCATCCTCAGTCTCCTCCGGAACACCCACAATCAAAGTACACGCCGGAACAAGCATGTTGTCATGCATCAACCCCATCGCAGTGCGCGCAACTTCAGGCCACTCCTCCGGTTTGAATGGATGAGCCTTCGCAGGCATAATCTTCGTCGCAAGCTCCGCAGAACCTGTTTCCAACCCCACCTCAACTCCCCACCAACGCTGCTTCTGCCGTATAAGTTCCGCGACTTGTGCAAAAAGCCTCGGTTTCGCCGCCACAGCCGCAAGTGAACAATGACTCCAAGTCACTCCGTCACACTTCTGAAGCACCATCTCATGCAATTTGACAAGCTTCTCATCATCAGGCACAGTGGTCTTCGAACCGTACAACATGACATCATCTTCATGAAGAATGACCCCTCTGTTTCCAGCCTTCAGGTTCACATCCACTTCCCCGAGTATCTTCTCGATAGGGAACCAACGCAAAGGTCTCAACGTTACGCTGCAAAACTTGCAACCTCGACAACAGCCTCGACCAATTTCCACAAGCCCATTAACAGAAGCGTTGACAATATCCGGGATTTCCTCCACGCGCGGCGACTCTTCAATACCGACCTCATAACTCGCAGGCAACGGTTCATCATTCACCGCAGCCCTGAACACTTTGCCCACAACCTTCTCAGCCTCTCCCTCGATCACGCAGTCTATACCATACTTCTCAACAAAGTTCGGCCTGTACTTAAGCTGCCAGACACCCGGACCGCCAACAATTATCTTCATCCCCCGCTTCTCGGCCTCCCTGACCTCAGGAAGCTCAAAAAGATGCCTGAAATATCGCGCCAAAAACGGCTCCCTTTTGAGAATAGACGCAAGAGTGCTTGATGCAGGGCCCAGACCAAACGGGTCCATCACGTGTATTCCCAGCACCTTTGCCTTCTGAACAAAAGACCCGATATGGTCCGGCGTAACCGTCAAGACATTGAATCCTTCCTTCACAAGCTGGGCTTCAATCTTTCTCAAACCGTAAGGCGCAGACGCTGCGATACCGTCTTCCGTCTTAATCGGAGGGAAAAACAGTCGACGAAACATGAAGTCTGGTACAAAGTTCGAAGGAGCACACGTCCCAAAACCCAGAAATTCATTTCTACGGTAGTCACTCATCAACGTGCTATCGGCGGTGAGCACCACGCTGTCTTCCAACTTGCAGTCTCCCCGACATAGACCACGCTTTACTCATGATGTTTCTTTTAACCCTTTATTTTTTCCGTTATCGCCTAGAAAAGTGTATATGTTCGGTCCCGCAACTAGGGTGAAAGACCATTGGAGAGTAACATGTTGAAGAAGATCCTAGAGGTCAGATGGCACGGCAGGGGCGGTCAAGGAGCATGGACCGCAAGTGAACTTTTCGCACGCGCAGCCATCGCTGAAGGAAAACACATTCAATCCTTCCCAGAGTTCGGCCCTGAAAGAATGGGCGCGCCCGTCACAGCCTTCACCAGAATAAGCACTGAACCAATTAGAATACACTGTGCAGTTTACAACCCCGACGTTGTAGCTGTCTTAGACCCGACACTGCTCAAGACAGTCAAGGTCGCTGACGGACTGAGCAATAACGGTGGAGACATAATAGTCAACTCAAAAGAAACTCCAGCCCAAATAAGAAAAATGCTTGACACAGACAAAGGAAAAATCTGGACTGTTCCAGCATCAGAAATATCCATGAAAATCCTAGGCATGCCGATAACGAACACGGCTATGCTTGGCGCCGTAGCACGTGTAACCGGAGCCGTAAGTCTAGAAACGATTGAGAAAATGATCAAAGCACGCTTCAGACCCGATGTAGCTGAGAAAAACTTCTCGGTCGTAAAGGAGGCTTATCAGGAGGTAAAATCTGAATGAGCCAGAAAGACAAAACATGGAAAGAAATCTCACTCGCAGGAGTCTGCTGGAAAAGCAGCCGAACCTATCTGACTGGAGATTGGAAATCTTTCACTCCTGTGAGAGACGTAAAGAAGTGCACAAAGTGCCTGTTATGCGCTATTTACTGTCCTGACGGTGCCATACATTGGAACGCCAAGACAGCCGACATAGAATTTGACCTCAACTTCTGCAAAGGCTGCGGAATATGCGCAAATGAATGCCCGACCAAAGCAATTGTGATGAAAGTTGAGTAGGGGGATGTGAAAAATGAAAAGCATAGTAAAACAAGAAACCCACGCGCTCAACGGAGACGAAGCTGTCGCCCTAGCTGTTAAGCAAGCAGACGTCGACGTCGTTGCCGCTTACCCGATAACTCCTCAAACAATAATCGTTGAGAAACTCAGCGAGTACGTCGCAAACGGCGAAGTTGAAACAGAATACGTATGCACCGAATCAGAACACAGCGCAATGGCAGCATGCCTTGCAGCGTCAACCACCGGCGCCCGAGTCTTCACAGCCACAGCATCAGCCGGCCTAGCGTTGATGCATGAAATGCTGTTTGTGACTTCAGGATGCCGCGCACCAGTCATAATGGCAGTCGCAAACAGGGCATTGTCAGCGCCGTTAAACATTCACGGTGACCATTCCGACGCAATGGCCGAACGCGACAGCGGTTGGATACAGATCTACGCAGAAAACGCACAGGAAGTCTACGATTCTATGCTTCAAGCTTTCAGAATTGGTGAGCATTTGGACGTACAATTGCCTGTTATGGTCGGCTTAGACGGTTTCACGTTGAGCCATACACTGGAAAATGTGCTCGTGCTCTCCGATGATATCGTCAAAGAGTTCGTTAAAACACGCCAGTTTCCAGTTGTGCTTACTCACGACGGAAAAACCGTGCCTTTCAAACTTGACCCAGAGATGCCGATGACAATGGGACCTGTAGCAATGCCGAACTACTATTTCGAGTTCAAGCGACAACAAGAAGAAGCCATGAGAAACGCATTGAAAATAATCGAAACGATCCATGACGAATACGCTCAACTGACCGGCCGAAGCTACGGCGACGGTCTACTTGAACACTACAGGCTTGACGATGCGGACGTAGCCGTGATTTGCGTGGGTTCAACTGCTGGAACCATCAAAGCGGTGGTAGACGAGTTAAGAGAGAAAGGCGTCAAAGCTGGATTGCTTAGAATTCGCACTTTCAGACCCTTTCCAGCAGAAGCAATTGTGAAAGCACTGGGAAAAGTGAAAGCGGTCGCCGTTATGGACAGAAGCATGAGCTTCGGCGGCAGAGGCGGAGCAGTTTTCCACGAGGTCCGCCACGCACTTTACGACTCTTCGAACCGACCCTACGTGGTGAACTACGTTTACGGCCTAGGCGGAAGAGACACTAGCCCAACCCAGATACGCCAAGTCTTCGAAGATCTGCAGAAGATACTGCAGATCAAACGAGTTGAAGAGCTAGTGCACTATCTCGGGTTAAGGGAGTGAAAAGGAGGAAGAATGAATGGAAGTAGCTGAAGGAAAATTCACAGCAAAAGACATCGCTGAAAAACCCGAACTGTTCCTTTCAGGACACAGAGCATGCGCAGGATGTGCCCCAGCAACCGTGTTGAGGCTAATCATGAAAGCCACTAGAGGACCAACGATAGTGACAAACGCGACAGGATGCATGGAAGTCTCCTCGACAATCTATCCTTACACATCTTGGGCAGCACCATGGTTACACACAGCCTTCGAAACGGCAGGCGCAAACGCTTCAGGAATCGAAGCAGCCTTGAAGATACTGAAAAAGAAAGGAAGAATCAAGAACCAACAAGTCGATGTCATCGCATTTGCAGGAGACGGCGGAACATATGACATCGGCATACAAGCGCTTTCAGGCGCCGTTGAAAGAGGACATGATTTCATGTTTGTGCTCTATGACAATGAAGCTTACATGAACACAGGCATACAAAGAAGCGGAGGCACACCTTACGGAGCATCTACAACCACTTCTCAAGCTGGTTCTGCCGTGCCTGGAAAGCTGGAGCAGAAGAAACCCATAGCAGACATCATGGTGGCTCACGACATGCCATATGTCGCGACAGCATCACCCTACTACTGGAAAGACCTGATCCAGAAGGCTAGAAAGGGCATTGAAGTGAACGGCCCTGCATTTCTGCATGTGTTTACACCTTGCCCAAGAGGTTGGCGAAGCGAATCTTCAAAGTCAATAGAGCTTTCGAAACTTGCAGTAGAGACATGTACCTTCCCACTGTGGGAAGCAGTGAATGGCAACTATCAACTTTCAACTCCAAGCAAAGTCATAGCATTGGCACCGCAGAAGAAGAAACCTGTGAAAGAATACCTACAAGTTCAAGGACGATTCAGACACTTATTCACACCAAAATACGAAAAAATGCTTGAAGAGATACAACGCAGAACAGACGAAAAATGGAACCGGCTACTCAAAAAATGTGGTATTGTACCGACTGCACAAGCTAAATAAAATCCCTTTTCTTATTGCTTCATTCTGTTAATTATGAGAACCGAAGAGAAAAACCTGAAAGTAGTTTCCATAGAGGAAGGTTTCGAACAGGCTTTCTGGAACCTCGTCAATCAAGATCCATTTCACTACTACTTTTTCATTCTCGACCTTAAACAACGCCCAGAACAAACAAAAATTCTCCTTGCAATGGAAGAAAAGAAGATACATGGACTAATGCTGGTCTATGCAGACCTCATTGTTCAACTTCGTGGAAATCGAAAAGCTGTAACAGAATTGCTTGACTATGTCAATCTGGAAAAGGTCGAGTTGCAGGCTCCCTTGGACTGCGAAGACATTGTCACCAAGAAGTACAAGCCACAGATCAGATATGAGCTGGTCCTGATGACCTTGAAAAAAGGAGAGGAGAAACTGCAGATCATCCACGAGCCGGTGAGACTTGGACCTGAAGATGCAGAGGAAGTTGCGGAAGTGATGAGAAAAGCCGATCCTGAGTGGTGGGGTGACATAACAGCTGAGAATAGGCGAGAGTCATTGGAGAAGACGTATTGGCTTGGGATAAAGCGCAACGGAAAGATTGTTTCTGTTGGCAACACTCGTTTTGATGATCTTGGAAGCAATATTGGGGTCATAGCGACTGACGAACATTATAGGAACATGGGTTGCGCGACTTCAATAGTATCGGCGTTAGTAAAAGAAATCTTGAACAAGTCTCCGACAGCGCTGATTCATGTTCTGAGCAATAACAATCCAGCCGTTCGGGTCTATTCGAAAGTTGGCTACAAGCCTTACAAGTATTATCTTCTTGTGAGAGCAGAGAAAGTCAAGAAATAAGCCTAACAGTATTTGACGAGCATAATCAGCACGGGCTAAGCTGCTTTTTTCAGATGTTTTTCTATTTCATGCTCAGCGTTGTCTGCTTTTATGAATATTGGCACGTTTTCCATGCCTGTTGCTATGTAGCTTGAAAGGAGCCACTCGCCTGGAGCAAATTCAAGAGTCTTTTCAAGGATGTTTTTGTCTATCATGAAGGTGTCACTTACCAGTTGACGGTCGTAGGGACGTGGCAGCGTTCCGACAAAATATGTGTGAATCTGCTGGAGCGCGTTTGTGTTCAGATAGGCTATACGTTGCGTTGCTATGCACACGCCTAACCCGTATTTTCTTCCCTGTCTGAGCAAAGTTTCAACGTGAGCAGAGCATTTTGCTTCCATTCCTGAACCGTTGCTTGGAATAAACTCCTGCGCCTCGTCGAACACGAGCAGGATGTAAGGCTTTACTGTGAATTTGTGTTTTCTGTGAGCTAGCAGGTCCTGTGTTAAATTTATGGCCAAGTCTTTTATTGTATACGGGTCGGAAATTGAGATGCAAATGAGGCTTGTTGTTTTGTCCTCAAGTAGTTCTCGAACCTGCTCGACGGTCAACCCATCTGTTGTTCTGGTTTCTCTTTCACGGTTTTTCTTCAGAGTATCGAGAACTAGACTTCTTGTCGTTGCCCAACCGTATAAGCCGCTCTTGTCGTGCACTTTAAACTGTTCAACTGCTTCACACGCGATCTCGTGGATGTAGTTGACGAAATCTGCAGTTACCTCTTCGTTTTCGCTTAAACCGTGTTCGTCCATGTAGTCACGTATTGCATCGTGAATTCTGTCTATGGCGTTCATGTAGTGAGGCTTGTCGGTCGAAGTACTTCTCTGTGCGTCAAGCTCTTCTATGAATTGTCCGTACGTTGGCACAAGCTGTCTGGGCTTTATATAGTAAGCAAGCTTGTCTTGGTGCATTATTGCTTTCAGTCCAATTTTTGTGCGCTCATCGTTTTCGTATTCTCTAGGTTTCACGGCGGAATCGAATAACTGCTGCAGCGAATCGATTTTGTTTTCAAGAATGACTTTTGCTTGAACGTTGGGATCAGCCAGCACATCCAAAAGCAGGAACACGTATTCGCAGCTTATGTCAAAAATGACGATTTTTGAGGTTTTGTTAGCATGCAACAACAGTCTCCGCAGTATATTTGACATAAGGTTGCTTTTGCCGCCGCCTGTGAATGCGAATACGCCGAAGTGGTAGCGCACGAGTTTCTCAAAGTCAACGTATATGGGGATGGCTGTATTGCTTGCCTCAAACATTTTGATCAGTCCGAGTCTGGGGTCGGCTTTGGCATCTTCAACTGTTTTGGTCGTGTCTGCTCCAAGTTTCTCGGCGATTTTTTGGTTGTAGATTCGGTTTATCATTCCACTGTTCAGAACATAGCTTGGGCAACCCACGATGGGGTAGGAGAAGCCTTTCACAAACTTGAATTCACGGTGTTCGTCGAGAATGAGATCGTAATTTATCGGTATTGCGTCTATCTGAATCATCATTGTTGTTCTGTCATCTGTCTGCCAATCGTCTTCAGATTGTTCAATGATTTCAAACTGCATGGGGTAATATCCATGGTCAGACAACCCGCGCAAGCCGAAATGTTCAGGCCAGACGCGACTAATCTCCATGAGCGTGTATCTTTCGGAGCCTTTCTCTGTTTGTTTGAAGTTTTTCACAGCCAGAAGCATGCCTTCTTCTAAGAGTGCCATCAAGTCTTTCTGGTATTCGACCTTGATTCGGCATTGGTAACGTGCGCCTGTTCCGGCAAGCGTGGTGTCTCCGCCTGTGGCGAAAAATCTTGGGATTACAGCTGCGAGTCTTGCATTAAACTTGCTGTCGAAGTTTGTGAAGCATGAGTCGTTGAATTTATTCTCTTCTTGCCGCTTCAATGGAAGCTCTCCTTTCTCTGAAGGTGCTCATATAGAATATGAACTTTCTCAATTTATGATTATTGAGTATCCAGTCGGCGGTGGTGTCTACTATGAGTTTGAATTGGCTGTAGTTCCATTTTGCTATTTTGTCCGCTATGAACAGGGGCTTGTTGTGTCCGAAGGCTTCTGGAATGCTGGATGGAGCCATTGCGGTCAACGTGGTCATTACCAATTCTTGAACCCTGTTTGAAACATTCTTGTCTTTAAAGAGAATGACCTGAAGAGGCTCTTTGGCGCCGCCGAATTCATTCCAAAATCTCGCTGTGCTCTCAGGTTTGCAGTCGTACTCTGGATAGACCAGGCGATCTATCAGTAAGACGTTGCTACGCAGGATCGGGTCGGTCTTGGCTTGGGCTAGTTGAATGTATGTTTTTACAAAAGTCTTTTCAAATCCGACTCGGTTTTTGATGGCTCCGGAAACGAAGCCCTTGCGGTTCTCTATGTCTGGAACCATCGTTCTAAAGGCAGAGTCATACTCTACGAGGCTCCATGGCGGTTTGATTTTTTCAGGGTTCAGAATGCTTGTTGACTGCAGGATCATGCGGTCGGTGTTTGGTAGTTTTTCAAAATCTACTCTTGAGACGGATGTTTTGAGGAGCCCTTGACCTTGCATTATCGGAACGAGTTGCCGTTTGAAGTCTCTTGCCGCGGTGTCCTTCGTCATGCCGATGAGTAAAATGTGTCTTCGCCAACATTCTTCCATAATCATGTGCAACGTGAAAAGCGTGAGAAAAGCGATGTCGACGGTTGTGAGCCATTGTTCCTTCCCGTCTCTTAGGACCTTCATGATGCTTGGAGTTTTGGTTAACGATGTGTTAGCAAGAAAGAATCGGTCGCCGAGTGTTGTTACGAGGTTCTTGACGCGTTCAAGCACATCACGGTATTTCGGATCTAGTTTGAAGGTTTCATTCTTCTCGGTTATTATCTGTGCGTCCAATGAGCGTTTGAGTTGTCGGGCAACGCGTTTGGCTCTCTTTTCATCTTCTATTTTTAGTTCGAACAGAATCTGCTTCTCAGTCAGCGGCCCTTTCGTTTTGATCAGCTGTATGATTGCATGTCCAAGGTAGTCGCCTCTTGGAGGAGGCAAACCTAGAGCTTCATTGCAGACGCACTGCCTCGCAATTGTGAAATCGTTAATGTCAAACGGTTCTTCATCGCCGATTCGGTAACCGATCAAACTGCTTCGGGTCTTCCAAAGTTCGCGTTTAGCCGTGTCGTAGATGAGACTTGCACGTTCGATGGACAAGCTTCTGTCCAACAGCATTATCCGTATTTTCTGGCTTGGATCTGTGATGAGCTTGTAGGCAAGATAGTACTCTGCGAAAGTCATTATCCAGTTCGCGATGGTTGCATTGTTGATTATTGACTGGTCAGTGAAGGGTTTGTTTGGATTGATTTCACCTGATTCTTCAGATTCAAAGAAGGCGTGATCTACTTCAAGAATTTCGTTGACGTAAATTGGCACCACGCTTGATATCCCGGCAGCTTGCCGAATTGTCTTCATATCATACTTGACCTGGGGACGCTCTTTCTCTAGAAAAGTTATCGTGCCAGTTGATGCGTAGGCACCTCCGAAGAAAATGACAAGGTCAAATAATGGGCGTGAATACATTGTGCCGTCGACGCCTGCGAAACGGACAGTGGAGGTGCCAAAGAATTCTTTGGCAGTCTCGTGTGCTTTTTCACAGTCGAACTGCATTCTTACAAAGTCTGAAAGCAGATCATCGTAAAGAGTCTTCAACGATGAAAAGCGCTGTTCATAGTCTAGAACCTGGGTCGAAGCGCCCAGCTTTAGCACTTCACTGGTTCTTTTTATTGCGTCACTTAACGATGACATGCTCGCGGGTTCTCTCCTGGGTGAGATAGTAGCCTTCTTACGGTAAAAAGCGTTGTCAACTGTTTACGTTTTCGCGTGTCGAACTGCAACGTCTTGCTTTGCTGCAAGCTTGTGATAAGCACGACGACAAGGCCTTAAGCAGGATTCGATAATGAAAATTTCCTTTAAGTGGTGGAAGATAAGTGTGGTTGACTAGAGAATCCAGAAGCTTGCGAAACTCTTTGTGAGTTACAGTGTGAACGTACAGCCAAAGGAAAAGGTGCTCATACAAGGAAGCGATCTGGCTTTTCCGCTGTTGAACGAGCTTTACAGAGAATGTTTGTTGGCGGATGCTTATCCGCAGATATTGGCTAATCTTGATGTTCAGTACACGTTTTATCAGACTGCAAAGGAGCATCAGTTGCAGTATGTTTCGCCTTTTGAGAAGTTCCTTATGGAGAATATTGATGTTTCTATAGGGATTTTCTGTGAGCCTAACCCGAAGCGATTGACGAACGTGAATCCTGAGAAGATTAGGATGCGTCAGGCAGCTAGAAGCGGGCTGGTTGAGACTTTGTTCAGGAGGGAGGCTGAGGGAAAATATAGGTGGGGAGGATTGCCCTTTCCTGTGAATGCGGAGGCTCAGGAAGCTGAGATGGCGTTGCCTGAGTATGAGGATTTTGTTTATAGCAGTTGTCTGGTTGACCGGGAAGATCCGATTGCTGAATGGAAGAAGGTCAGAAAGGAACAGCAGAAAACGTGCGATTTTTTGGACAAGACAAAGAAGATCCGCATGATAGGTGAAGACACGGATTTGACTTACAGCGTCAAGGCTCGGAAGTGGATTAACTGTTGCGGAAACAAAAACATGTCGGATGGTGAAGTATTTACGGCTCCTGTTGAGGATTCGGTGAACGGGACGATTCGATTCACGTTTCCAGGGTTGTTTTATGGGAAGGAGATTGAGGACATAAGCCTTACTTTTGAGGATGGAAGGGTGGTGAAGGCGTCTGCGGCGAAGGGCAACGAATTGTTGCAGCAGCCTTTGAAGATAGATGGTGCGGATCGTTTAGGTGAGGCTGCGATTGGGACGAATTATGGGATAACGAGGTTTACGAAGAATATGCTTTTTGATGAGAAGATGGGTGGGACGATTCATATGGCTCTTGGTTTGAATCCTATTCCTGAGACGGGAGGGTTGAACAAGTCTGCTGTTCACTGGGATATTCTGAAGGATATGAGAAAGAATGGCGAGATTTATGCTGATGATAAACTGGTTTACAAGGATGGGAAATTCATTAACTTCTGATGTGGAAACAAGCACTCTTTTGGTTGTAAGAGTGCTAGAGTTTTGTGCTGTACTGGCAGTGTTAAACGCTTAGGATTTTCTGGATGTAGACGAGCAGGAAGACGAAGCCCAGGATGCTGAGTGAGCTTGTGGCTAGGATGATTTGTTTGAAGAAGGGTGCGGTTGATTCTGACAGTTGTGGTAGTACTAGGAGGTTGACGAAGAGGGGTGCGGCTATGAATATTAGTGTGAGGTAGAAGTATTTGCCGCGGAGGGCGCTTGCCTGTTTCATTTGTGAGAGCAGTTGTGGGATTCTGTCTTGGTGAAGGTGTTTTTGAATCTTGTTTACTTCATCGTTTAGTTCGTTGAGTGCTTTTGCGATTTTGCTGCTGTGGTTTTGTGGGTTTTTGTTGATTTTTTCTTTGAGTTCAAGGATGGTGATGGCGTTTTTGAGGTCTGTTTGAAGTGATGTTCTTTTTTCAGGTTTTTCAACAATGGTGGAAGTTGGTCCTTCCCAGATGTCTGTCATTTGCTTGAAGGTGGAGAGTATTTGCCATTCTTTTTTGATGTTTTTTCTGGTTTTTTGGTATGTTGCGTACAGTTGTGAGTCCATTTCTGAGACCAAGAAGCTTGTGTCGAGGCGTAGTCCTTGTTGTTGTAGTTTCAGGTTGAGAAGCACTGCGAAATTAATGAACAGTGATGATGTGTTTTGTGTTATTCTGTTGTAGAGGTTTTTTTCTTCGGGAACGGTTGTTTCTGTTTCAAGTTGTTGGAATGTTTTGCGTAGGTTGAGCAGGTGGGATTCTGCCTGTTGCACTTTTTCCAGGGATAGTGTTTCGGTGAGGTAGTTGGGGGTTTTTTCGCTTAGTTCGCTGTCGAGTTCGCTGAATTTTCCATGGGTGAACATGAGTCCGGCAGTGATGATTCCCAGAAGGGTTCCGAATGTTGCGGTAGTTGTGTTTAAGACTGTTACGAGGTCGGCATATTGGACGGACCATGTGGCGTTTGTCCAAGCTAGAATGAACACTGCTGCGGTGCTTGCTAGGAGAATGATGACTAGTAGCAACGTGTTTTTTGGGATTTTCATTTGGTTTTCCCTAGTTCAACTGTGACTGTGCATTTGCCGGCGCCTTTTATCAATGCTTTGTCCCATGTGCAGATGTTGGCTGTTCCGATCATGGTGTCGACGATGGCTTTGGCTCCGGCGTTGCAGATTAGGTCGCAGAATTTGCTTTTGACGTTTGTGCTGACGTTTTTTGCAACGTGTAGCATGGGGCAGTTTGACACGGTGAAGGAGAAGCGGGTTTCTGACAGTTCGATTGGTTCGATGTTCATTCTGTCTGCGCCGAATAGTACTTCGAACATTTTGGCCAAGTTTTTCATGTTGTTTTCCTCTAGGCTTAAGATTTCCTTGACACCGTTGACCAGGGACAGGCTGGTCTCGCATATTTGGTTTGTGAGTTCTTGCTCTCCTCGTCCGGCTTTTTCAAGAATCGGTATGATGACTTCTACCGGTGGGAATGAGTGTTTTGCTAGGAGAGCTTTAATCTGTTCTTCTTTGCTCTTTTTCAGGGCGCTCACCAGTTACAATAGTTGCTATGTTACTAGAAAACATTTTTCGTCACACAAGCGAAGGAACATGTTTAGCTGCGTATGCCTGCAGTATGGACTGTTCAACATGGTTTTTGGTTTGAAATCAGCGAAAAACATCCTACCCCCCTCTACTGGGTTTTTGTTGTGGATGGGGCTTTGTGTGGGGTTGTGGGTGGGGTTTGTTGTGTTCCTGTGTGTGCTGTTTGTTGGGTTTGTATGTTGAAACTGTCACAGTGTGCGCGCGTGTGTTTTGGAAAATAGAAAAAGGTTGAGGGGTTGGGTGGTTATTCAGGGTTTTCTTCGGATTTTTGTCAGCGTTATTAGGCCGATTGTCACGGTTGCACCGTAAAGAAGCAAAGGCGTCAACGCGTACATTGGATGGAACGGTTACGTTGATCTTTCCTATTCGGATCAGGCAACTTTGACTCTTGTGAGAGATCTTTACGTTGAAAAAATGACGGTGAAAGAGTCTGTTGAAGGAGTTATGCAAGAAATGGGGCCGGATCCACTGTACAACACTGTGTTGGAGTATCGAGTCAAATAAACGCGTAGACACAAAAAGATGCGCGGTTGATGTTTTGTTTTGGTTCGGGGTTTGCTAATGTCTTTTGCGTTTGATAGCGTACAGTCCGATGGCTAAAAACGATGCGGTTACGATGAAGATTGGCGGTGTTTCTGGGACGATGAAGCCTGGTCGGCAGGGTGGGACGCGCATGTTGAAGAAGGCTGCGCAGACGCCTGATCGTGCTACGGCAAGGACGAGCATTCTTGCATGTGTTGACGGCAGTGTAATGGTGAAAGCCCGTGGTGCTGTGCCTATGCCGCTTCCGCCGAGAAACGGTCCAAAGGTGTAGTATAGTGTGTCGTCTTTTGTGCCGTTTACGCCCAAGTGTTCTTTCAGCATTGAAACGTTATATCTTCCACAGTCAAAAGGTGTCAACATTGCATCTGGCACGTACCCAGTGCTGACGGCTTGAAAATCTCCTTTCGGAAAGATGGACTGGTTGTATTGTCCTGATGTGCCGGTCCAGTTTACTACGACCGGAGCGGTTAGGCCGTCATAGGATGCTTGGGTTATGACTAACACGATGTTTGGAAAAACAGCGACTGTAGAGTTTATGGATGCTATGGTGAATGTTGCTGGGCTTGAAAGCATGATGGGAAGCGGATAATAGCTACCGTGAGGCGAGATCGTCAGTTCTCC
>JBGOYH010000001.1:0-62105 GCA_041479575.1 Bathyarchaeia archaeon | reverse complement strand
GCTTCAACAACTGGCTCTTCATGCGTTTCGCTGCTTTCTTTTTCTTCGACAGGTGCTGTTTCTTCCAAGAACTTGACTTCTGGTTGAGCAGGTTCAGTTTCTTCTGGCTGCTGCTCAGTTTCTTCGTCTAGCGGCAACTCGCCACTTGCTAGCTGATTCGTTGCTTCTTTGACTTCTTCTAGCTCATGTTTGGCTTCGTCAAGCCCTATGGACAGAAGATCGTTTTCGCGTTGATATGCTTCGTCGTCTATTTCGCCTATTACATGGCGAATCTCAAAGTTCGCAAGGAGAATCTCCATTGTTTTGACCTGTCCTTCAAGTTCGACCACTTTGGTAGCCATTTTCTCTAGCAATGCTTTTTGTTGCTTCTCAATATCTGCAATTGCATCGTCGATTTCTTTGTCGAACATGTCGTGTGTAGACTGCGATATCCTGCCTGTGCTCAGTAAATTGTCCAATGCTTGCCTCTTTTTCCCAGCTACTTCATATTCTTCGTTTAATCTCCTAAAAGAATGCTTCCACGAGATCAATTTGTTGCACCGTGCAAGTCTCTTCGCCCGAAGTGGCAAATAACCTTTGTTAACATGCGGATATATCGCTGACTGATTAGAACGGCTTCTTTCTGCGGATCGAGGAAAAATCAAGGGCTAAAAGTGCAAGATCCGAATCACAAATGAGCAACTGCGAAAAGAGGAAACGTCTCAGAGTAATCGAAACACTAAAAAACACCTTCACCGCCTTTCTAGAAGCGAACGATTAGCTCACGAAGGGCCCGTAGCTCAGTAAGGACAGAGCACCGGACTTTTAGGCGATGGATTTGCGTAGAAATCCGGGGGTCCCGGGTTCAATTCCCGGCGGGCCCGCCAACGCTGGTATCTAGAAATCATTCATGTCTTTTGTTCAGGTTGGACGACTGCCTATTCGAGTAGTTTGGTTATAGAACATTTCTCCATAAGCATTTATTTACAGAGAACACCGTTAAAGATGTGGAGTAGGAGAAACAGAGGTAGGCTTTGGAATAGGAGGTGAACGTGTGGAGTTTTCGATAAATACGAAACAAGCAATTGCAATAGTATGGACGATCATCGCCTTAGTGGTATCATTAATAATAGTGCTTGCACTGGGCTACCCAACCTATGGCACATATGGTTCTGTGTTCGGCGGACCGTGGCAATGGCTGGTGGCATTGTTCTTCGGACTATTCCTAGTGATTACCGTTCCTGTTTACCTGCTAATCGCCCTTTGGCATATCGTATCCAAGTGGGATAGCACCTAATCTGCTTGAAACTTTGCAAAAGACGTCTCAAGTAAGTTAGGCATTCTAGAAGCCTGAGTCAAGAAGTCAGTCTGAACTGCTCAAACTCCACTTTGTTGCGCTCAATCGCTTAATCTATTTTGGACCTTTTTTGATCCATAGACAATTCTGAAAGAGCATTGGGGACGATTTCTTATCCGGTCTAGTCGGCAAGATTGCCTTTCTATATGTGTGGGTGGGCTATTACGGTGTAGACTGGGCGCGTCCGTCTTCTTCGTGTTCTGTCCAGAGCGAAAAGAAGGAATAGCAGTATCATGCCCGCGATTGCTGCTATTATGACTATGATGATGAAAATCAACCAATCCAGAGTCGGGAAAAATGGAGGATAGGGTAAAATCGTGACAGTCCCATCAACAAACGCGTTGTCTGCTGTTTGAGTTTCTCCAGGGACTGTGTCAGCCACCGCTGAGATGACATACTTCAATGGGAACACGCCGCTTGTGTTCCACGTGAACATCAGTTGAATCTCTGCCGACCGTGCAAGATTGGCGACGTACTTCCTATCGATCTGTACGTGGTCATAATAAACTGTCACGTAGAATGACTCGACGGCTAAGCCTTTATTCTTAACTGTAGCGTTAATGTTCACAATTTGTCCTGTCTCTACTACTGTGGGCGAAGGAACGACGTTCAAGACAGCAACGTCATGAACATTTTCAGGTGGCTTTCCACTTTTTATCTCCACGATTCCGTCGGTGAAGGTGTTGTCCGAAGGGTTGGCGTCCTCAGGAAGGGGTGCAGAAGCACTTATCCTGTATGAACTAGGAGTTATGGAGTCTGTGTTCCAAGTAAAGTTGAACGCTTCTTCCACGATAGGTGGGAGTTCCACAATATTGCGAGTTTCAATGGGAGCAGAATCGTAATAGATGGTTAGATCGAATGTTTCTGACTGGTTGCCTTTGTTGAGTACTGTGACTTCTATGCCAAGTGTCTCGCCTTGAAAGATTGAACTAGCTGAGAGCTTGATGCCAGTTATGGCGATGTCTTTTTCAGCAATAGTGAATGTTGTGAAGATAGGTGGGCTATATGGTCTGCCTCCACTTTCCGGAGCAGCTGTAAACGGGGCAGCCGATGCATTCGCCAGACCAGTTTCTGCAGAAAGCGGTATCTCTGAGGAGGCTTGCACGTTGCTTTTTCCTGGTGGGAAAAGCGTTTTTTCCATTTGTACGTGGATTATTGGGTTCTTTCTTGCGTCTTCAACGTCGACCTTTATTACGGCCCATTTGTCTGTCAGGGCGATATTTTCAACAGTCATATTGAAAACTATTAGATCCTGCCTGGAGAATACTGATCGGGGTTTCAGTTGAGAGCTCAGGGTCGTGAGCTCAGTTATTCTGATTATCCAACCGACTTGAAAAGTCATCGTATCTATCACGGCTTGCCCTGCGATGTTGGCTGTTGCTATGGCAACCCATTGTCCAAAGACTGTTTCTTCAGCGTTCGCGCATGGCCATGGAATTCTGAAAGAGAACTCTCCGATTCCACTTACGTCAGTGGTTGCCACCCCTACCGCCGAGATATTTTGAAATGCGTTCGGTGGACCATTTACCTGAAAAGCAACTAGCATATTGCACTGAGGGTCTCCGTTGTACGTTGCAAGTGCGCGAAGAACGACCAGCTCTTGAGGCTCAAAAGCATCACTTGACTTATTGGCCCCTTTGCCATCGAAGGGTGTTTTTTCCGTGAATATGTCAATGACTGCTCCCGCCCCGGGGGTCGCTAAGGAGCGACTTGCACTTGGAAGCAATGAAAGAATCAAGATGATAGACAGCGTTAAGGCTAGCTTAATTGTGATGTGTGCCTTCTCCTTTCTCACTGACATTTTCTTTCCTTCATGGCTGAGGGAAGACTGATTCCGCTTCGCTGCTTCTGGAATCAGATACCATCGTAACGATCTAGCCGAATCTCCTTGCTCTCATTGAAGAGTGCTTCAGCGCCCTATTTAGACGGTTATGGAATATTCCTCTATGATTCTGAGGCAGATGCATCGTAATCATTCTGTCTTAGGCAGATTTGATAGAAAAACATGCGCTTCAACTTCGTAATATGTCGCTGGAGACACTATGCTGTGCACGTATCTCTGCTTTGAAGCCACATTGCGCGTCGTATCGATCGACGTGAGGACGAGCCCGAGGTGTAACGCTAGAAGGGTGCTCCACTGTTAACCTTGAAGATTTGACCGAGACTCTAGGTTTTCCGCAAATCCCAAGAAGAGCTATTTCCGATGTATAGAATGAGGGGTCCTTCTAGATATCTGCTAAGTCTCTTCAAGTAATGAAAAAGAATGTTGAGGCCTTAGCTGGGGGACAGGCCAGATTCCGTTTTGCCAACAATGGTCTCGACAAAAGAATATTCTTGTCCGTTTTATCCATAGTGAGTTGCCAATATTATTGCGTCATAGATGTCGACAACATTGTCACCGTTGAGGTCTGCCTTAGGATTCCAACGCGGATTGCCCGGTATAGAACCATATGCGTTCGCCAGTAGGATTGCGTCATAGATGTCCACGACGCCGTCTCCGTTTATGTCCCCCATGGTAAAGAGAGTGAAACTGACGTTTCCTCTTACCAGCGTATTGTAGTAGTAAGTGTTTGCGTAGACCGTGTAATTCCCCATGCGTGCTCCGCCACGCGGGAATCTGAATGCGAGGTCGTATGTTCCATCTGAGCTTACTCTAAGTGCAGACTTGCTTGTGTTTGCTTGGGAAGCAGACGATGATGCGGAGACTGTGAATTGCGCCGTCGATTCTGGACAGTATGGATAGCCATCGTTCATAGGGAAATCGGAAAATAAACTGCCGTACAATATGACGTTTCCGATCACTCCCGAGTCTATAATCTGCGTCGCTCTGAAAAACACAGATCCAGGTATGCTGGGAACGACGACACCGGAGTAACTGTAGGGGGGACCGATTGGGGCAGAGTTTGAATCAAGCGCAACGATACATGTTCTCACGAAGTGAGAATATCTCACGTCAGAAGTTTCCCATTCAGCGTATATCCAGATATCTTCTCCCGTCTTAAAACTGGTCTTGGGAACCCGGTTTGAGTCGCAAGCATAAAACTGGGTGAAGCTGACCTGCCAGTTTTGTCCGCCTAACAAGCTCGTAGGTCTTGTCCTAAATAAGAAGGCAGAACCTGCAGGGTCCCTAATCTCTACCCCCACAAGTCCTTCCATCACTGGATAGTTGCCTGGAACCCACGCAAAAGTTCCATTAACGGAAGCCACATCAGACCTTTCGTATTTTGCCTTACTTGTCGCAACGGTGAGGTTCAATGCGTAAATCCTAATGGCCCTAGACGTACTGTTCCACGAACCTTGGTTGTTCGTCACGTTCAAAGTGACCGCGTAGTCGTTGGCAGTCGTGAATAGGTGCGTGGTCAAGTTATTTGGCGTGTTGACTTTCGGGCTTCCATCGCCGAAATCCCATTGATAATTGATGAGTGTAGCGTTTGTTCCTCCGGGTTTGGAAGCTGAAGCGTCAAATGTTATAGTTATGTTAACGAGAGGGGGGTCGGGGTAATATGTAAAAGAGGCCTGCGGCGGAGTTGCTGCAAGGAGAGGTTCTGCAATTAAAATCGGGATTAGGATAATCACTAGAATCAATGGTGCAATTCTTCGAATCAATTGTCCTTCTCTCTCAACCCCTTTACAGAGTCCGTGGAAAAGATATATGTCTTCTGGAATCTCGTTCTATTTTAAGGAAGAGTTGCACAGTTTGCAGTTTTGCGGCGACTATCTATATCCGATTGGGCGAAAGCAGCAGAAATTTGTTTCTTGCCTTGATCTGAAAGAGTGGTTCATAACACATAAATGAAACATCAAGCTCTACAAAAAGGCGGGACAGAACTTGAGTTTAGAGGAAATTGAAGCGTTTGCCAACTCTTTGAAGACTTGTCCAAAATGCGGTTCAAACGAAGGGTTCTGGCTCGCAGCAAACCGCGAAAAGAGTTATGCACAATGCAAACATTGCGGTGCTGTTTTGGAGTTCTGCGAAGTTTTGTCATACAAAGATAAGGACAAACCCTCGAGGAGCGCCTTCAAGAAACTGAAATTCTGACGCGCAAGCTTGGAAAGCTGTCTCTTTTCCGGGTAGTGTTGAGAACGTTTGGTGAGGGTTTTGGATAATCTCTTGTTTTCTAATTGAAGTATGCTCGAATATGTCGGTTTTGTGGCTTACGGCGCGCGCGGTAGATTCTGACTAGAATGGAAGTTGTAATCGCCTTCTCCTTCTCTCCCACTCGGATCAAAGCAAATATTATCAGATCTTTGTTAAAGCGTTTACTGCACCTTTCGGTATATATCGTTTTTCAACGTATGTCTTATTCCTGTTTCATTTCAGCAGGCTCAATCTTGTTTATAATTCTTGATATGGTAGTTATTTTTGATCTGGTATGTTTGATTCATTGATGTATGATGCGGGTCAGACGCTTGTGACGATATTCTGGTCTGCGCTGGTCTTGATAGTTGTTGGCGGCGTGATTGGAAAATACTTTAGCCGAAGCAGATAAGACCTAGACTGAAGGCTTCCTGCTGTTTCTATTTCATAGCACACGCTGATGTTTTTTGGGTTTTTGACCGTCTTCAAGCGGAACGCGTGATTTCGTTTACATAGAAGGTAGGACTATGGTATGGACTGTTCAACATGGTTTTTGGTTGTTTTCAAGCCAAAAATGACCTACCCCCTCCCCCTAGGTTTTCAGCACACGCAGTGCTGTGGTGAGTCTTTGGACAGTCTTCAGCTTGGTTCCTTAGGTGCTGTTCAGCTAGGTTGCATGTTGGATTCTGCTAGAACACGTATGGGTTGTCTGCGTCAGGAACTCGCAGTTTCAATGAGGTTCAAGGTCTATTCGCTCAACACTCTGGATTCTGTTTGTGGCGGAGAAGGATTTCTTGAATGATTCCGCAACACATAAATTCGTTCTGTCCATTCTAGAAATTCGGTCGGGCACCGGGCGGTAGCTCAGCCTGGCAGAGCTTCCGAGTCAGCGCAAAACCAAGATTGGCTGACGGAGACGCTGTAGATGTCCACCCATGGTGGGTATCACCCAGCCTACCAGGCTAACATGCAGATACCGGATCGCCGCAGGTTCAAATCCTGCCCGCCCGACCAAAGCTTATTTTGTCCAAAAAAGACGATTTTGGAGCGTTATTTTCCAATCAACCGCGTATTTGCTGTTTTCAGTTTCTGGGTTTCAAATGAAACTGGGAATTTACACTTCCTTTGCCGGGATTCACTGGCTCGCTATTCAGACTGTGGAATCTCTTCACTTTGGCACATTCTCGTACGTGACTACCACAAGTGTAACGGACCGAAAAAGCTTAAGTACTATTATAATAGATAGGTAAATGCTTTCTTTGGTGAGAGTGACGTTGAAGGGCATCGTCAAAAGATGGGTCAGGAGTGCAGGTTACGGATTTATAGAGCCAGAGGAAGGCGGGAAAGACGTCTTAGTTCATCATTCAGACATAGGTGGTCTGTATGAACTCAAAGAAGGACAGAAGGTTGAGTTCGAAGTTGACAGAACTCGTCCACGCCCTAGAGCCATCAATGTCAGAATAATCGACTAAAACAAGCATTGCGTTTGTGTCAGTTGCAGAAATGCTGGAACCGATAGGAAAGTAAATGAATGAAGGGGGGAATTACGCAAGGTGCGAGTACGTCGAATCACAGTGGATGAGAAGCTGAGTGACGATCTTTTCCGTTTTGTACTCTGCTCACTGAAAGAGGGAATTGAGAAGTTCACTGACCAAGGTGATAAATGGCAGGAAGAACAAGAAAAATTGGTGCATCCCAGGAATTATTCACGAACACTCTATGTTAAGAAGTCTGAAGCTCCCGCTTGGGAAACTTTGCAGGAAGGTCAAGTCTATCTATCAGGAGAGTTTGAGGTCATCGGCGACCAAACAAACCTGGACCACTTCAAAGTTAGCCCTGGTCGGAGAAAGTTTTTGCGCATAGACAAGCTGGACATAATCGATGAGGGTGTGAAATCCCTATATTCCGACGTTCTCAGGGGGACATGATGCATTGCCCACTCCGATAGAACCGGAAGATCTAGTTTTCCATTTTCTAAATGTGGGCTTCGGAGACAATATCCTAGTCGAGTTTCCTGTCGATAAGGCAGATAAACGTTCGTATGGAATCGTAGACTGCAGAGATTTCAAAAAGACCAAGCAGTATCTCGACAGCCTGATGAACATACGGCCAGGCAAATCCGAATTGGAGTTTATGTGTGCCACTCACCCGCACGCTGATCATATCAGCGGAATTAATTCCTTCTTGGAAGATGAGAAATACCGAGTCAAGGAGTTCTGGGATAGCGGTTTTCGTCATAAATCCCAGACATATATTAAGATTCTGCAGTCTCTGTTGCTTCAGGGAATCAAATCAATCAGAGTATCATCTGGAATGGAGAGGTATTTCGGGAAAGTCCAAGTCACAGTCTTAGCGCCATCCATTCGCCTTCGCAATATGTATGCCACATACGGAGTCGATATGAACAATGCTTCCATCGTGCTACGTTTCGAACACCACGCCGAAGATGTCATGTTGATTAAGTCTAGAGAATATACGGGTAATGTTAGTTTGGAAGCTGAGCGGCAAGCCGGCCGCTCCGTCGTTATTCTTGCTGGCGACGCAGAATACGATAGCTGGTCACAAATAACCGAAGAGTTTCCTCGACTAGAGAAAACAGAGTCGCATGATCCATTGGTGAAAAAGATGGTGAACTACCTTGCTTCTTCAGCTTTAAAGGTTGCCCATCACGGTAGTATGCACAGCGCTCCGCTCGATGTTTATGAGAAGATGATGCCAGAGATAGCTGTTATATCTACAGAGCAAGAGGAGAGCACTACACAAACGGGCGGTGTTGAGCTAACAAGAGGATTATTTCCGCATCGCTTGGCCATAACAGCTCTACAGGAATGCGGGGCCAAGATTCTTACAACGGATGGCAGTTACGAGTCAGAGAAAGAGTCAGCCCCAAAGAAACCCGGCAGCATAGTAATAGTTGTCCCGCCGGGAGGTAAGCCACGGTGGGCAAAGTTAGACGATACAATAACAAGTATCCCCAAAGTGCTGGAAAAAGTATAGAACTATTTACAATCTCAATTATTGCCCTATGAATGCCCATTTATTTCGCGAGTCCATCCGACTCCTTGTCCATTAATGCGAAGAATTTAAACGCATGTGTAAAGCTAGCCCGCCCGACTAACAATCTTGACTCAAATCATAGAGATGGCGTATGGGCAAGAGTCGCTGTTTCGTGGTGTGTCGTGTTTAGCTTTTCGGTGAAACTTTTATATATGGCGTTTCTGTAGAAGTGAAACTGATTCGTTGAGAACGAGGGTTTCACATTGCGGAAGTTTGAGAGAGTTTATCGCGAGCTGCTCCTCTGCAGCCTACGTGCGGTTTCGTTGGTGCACCAGGAAGACATTGCCTCAGAATGTGCGGTTTCGCTTGGGTTAGTCAATAAGACTGTCAAGAAGCTTGAGGTGGCTATGGCGGTGGAGGCCACGCGAAGCGGCGTTAGAGTGTTGTCACCCGCGAGGCTTTTGAATTTGTGGGCTGCCGAACGTGATTTAGGCAAGGATGTTTGGCGGTCGTTTCGGCTTGATCCAGTTGCAGACGTGGAGAAGGATCTTCGTCAGGATGTGCTGGCCACTGGTTTTTCTGGGTGGTTCAACGTTTCTGGGCGGAGACCTGCTGAGTATGATCGCTTGTATTTTTATGTAACGGATATGGAGAGTTTCGAGTCGTGGTTTGGTTTCAGGAAGAGCAGAGTTCGTAAGGTTAATCCGAACGTGTTTGTCTTGCGCGTTGATGATGAGCATCTTGTTCACTCTTCCGAGAAAGGCGTTGTTTGTGTTCCGCAAGTCTACGTGGATATATATTCAGCAGATGGTCCTGAGGCTTCTCCTTTTCTGCGGGATATTGCTTTGGTGTATCCGAGTTTGAGTCTTTGGTGAGTGTGATTGGAATGTGGCGGGATGAAGTTGTCGAAAGATCTTGGCGCGTTTTGGGCGAGCTCAAGGGTTTTGCAGATTTTGTGTTGATTGGCGGTTGGGGAGTATATTTATGGACTAGGAAGCTGAAGAGTCGGGACATAGATGTCTACGTTGATCAAAAGAACTTTTACAAGCTCCAGTCTGAGTTGACGCAGAGGGGTTATGCGCTGAAGCGTAACGTTCGTTTGATGGAATTTGAGGCTTTGATAGGTGATGTGGAAGTTGATATTTACACGCCTTTTGTGAGCAAGCTGGTGATTCCTTGTTTGGATGTGTTTGATCGGAAATTGTATTCGGTCATTGAGGGGTTCAAGGTGACGATTCCTGAGGTTTTGCTTCTGCTGAAGGCTCAGGCTGCTCAGGACAGGTGGCATGCAGAAAAAGGTTTGAAAGACAGGGTGGACATCATTTCTCTCTTGAAGTATGCTGACGTGAAACCGGATGTGCTTAAGCAAATGCTGACGCAGTATGACACACAGCATGCGCTACGAGATGCTATCAAGCGAGCAATATCTGAAAGCAGAATCGAATACAGGTTCCTAGGACTTGCGTATGAAAAGGATGGCGTTCAACTGAAAAAGACTTATGAAAACCTGTAAGGCAGGTTCGGTGCATTGAAAAATCCCAAGTAACGGGGATTGAAAAACTTTGGAAGCCTATGATTCTTCGCGCGCGCTATCTGGAGCGGAGCTTTTCCAACCGTACAAAGGATAAATTGAACTGGTTTGCCTCTGTCCGAAGGTTACGCGTGCTTCTTGGATTAGACTACAGGTACTGCCTGCAGGCACGTATAGGCTGGATTGGCAATTGAGTGGCGATATCTCCCGCAAATGTCTCTTTTTCTGTTGGAATGCTGAGGAAGATTGGGCTTTCAAATTTTGCGGCGTGTGATTTGCAACACTTTTACGCGCACTCCGGTAAATGCCGACCATTGATATCTACTAGATATTGGTTAGTGATGAGTCTCCTAAGAAGACGCGTGATATTTTGCCATGCAAGTTTTTGTCAATTGGGTGAAGCTAGAGTTTCCTGAAACGCCTAGTGGTATATACTCAGGGCTGTGCCGACCGCAACAGTCTGGACTGACTAGGCAAGTAAGGATGCAGTGAAGGTGAGAGAGGTTAATTGGCTTGATTTCAATAAGTGGTGTGATAGGAAGATCTTCTTCTTGATAAATAGCAGAGATTGTGTGCTAGGCTTGTTTTTTAGATCGATCGATCAATTAACTGGGTTATTTGACCTGCAAAATCTAATCAACTGTTCCTCAAGCGATATCTTGAGCGTTCTCTATAGAGTGAAAAACCCTAAAAACAGAAGAGTCAAGCTAAATAACAGTGAAAACAATATATGCATTCAATTTGCGAGGAATGAATCTATGTTTGACCCGAAAAATCTCTCTGACGCCGTTCTACCCTTTGAAACAAAAGGCAATAAGAGCAAATATCCAATAGTTCTAGTTCCTGGAGGTTTTGATGGCTGGCTTAACTGGGCACCTCATGCTAAAGTTCTCTCAAAAAAACACATGGTAATCCGCGTGCAACTCCTGAATATGGCATCCGCGGAAAGGAATGAAATTCTTAGCAAAGAATATTCTGTTCGATCCGAAAGTGTGGTCTTAAAAAACACGCTGGATAAGATCGGTGTTCAAAAGGCAAATTTAGTTGGATTTTCCCATGGAGGAGAAGTATCTTTAGATTTCGCTTTGAACTACCCAGATAGGATAAAAACTTTAGCTCTCATAGAACCTACCATATACTGGATAGCAAGAGCCTATGGGAAGTTTGAGGAAGAACTGCAAGAAGCTATGAAGCTTTTCGACTTTGTCAAGGGGTTTCATCACCCTCCAACCGAAGAGGATCTAATAAGTTTCCTGAGAAGAGACAACTACATTCCTCCAAAAGTGGATCCGCGGAGTATGCCACGATGGCAGGTATGGAATTCGCATAGATACGCTCTCATGTACACTCACACGCTTTTCGAACATTCAGATGAGTTAACTAGGTTGCAAATGCTCCGAGACACGCCAGTTCTACTTGTAAGAGGCGAAGATTCCACTCGACTTACTTCTGGAATGGTGGATTTGCTTTCGGACACCATAAGCCCAAATGCAAGCATCCTCGTTTTGCCTGATGGTCGCAGTTGCTACATAGTCGCGAAAGCGCAGTTCATCTCATCACTCGAAGAGTTCTTACGCATCAATGCATGACAAATCTGCCTTACAAATAGTTCAGTCGATTTCCTACAAATTCCTTGAGTAAAGATGTTTTGAGGCCTCACAACCAGGTACTCTTCCTTTTCTGTATCCTCTCCAGAGTTACGGGCGTATCCATATCCTGCGTCTGTTTTCTTGCTTGGTCTACACTAAATGCTGTGGCTGAGTGATGCTCTTCAGTCTTGAAGTCTACCAGTTGAGTGTAGATCAGCGTATTGTAAACACTCTTGTGATCCAGCAATCTTGTCACGTTCACAACGGGCTCTTTTGTAACTGAAGCGCGCGCTGTCTAGTGCGAAGAACTAATTTCACTCCTGCCACAAGCAAAGACTGAAGGTCTGTCCGAAGGAATATAAAGGTAAGAATGGCAAAGCTATAATAGAACCAAGAAAACACTTCATTCAGCCGAAATGGTTAGAAAGATAGAGGTATATGGCTAAATGAGCGAAAGAGAATTACTGATGATTCCTGGTCCGACGAATGTTGACCCTGCAGTCTTGCGAGCCCTCAGCAAACCAACCTTGTCACACGGAAGTTCGGAGTTTGTTAAGATCTTTAAAGAAACTTTGGACGATCTGAAGGAAGTTTTCATGACGAACACTCAGGTTTTTGCCATATCCGGATCTGGAACCTTGGCACTAGAGATGGCGATTGCCAACGCAATAGAGCCTGGAGACAAAATTTTGAATGCTGTAACTGGTTTTTTCGGTGAATATTTCGTAAAAATGTCAAAGGCTCATGGAGCCGTTCCGACGGTTCTAGAAGTTGAGTGGGGACAGTCTGTAAAGCCTGAAAAGATCAAGGATGCTCTGAAAGAAGACGATTACAAAGCTGTTACAGTGACTCATGTGGAAACCTCAACAGGGGTTATGAACCCGATCAAAGAAATAGGGGAGATTGTCAAAGAAAACAGCAACGCATTTTACATTGTTGACACGGTCTGTTCGCTCGGCGGCATGGAAGTTCGGACTGACGATTGGAACATAGACTTTTGCGTGTCAGGATCTCAAAAATGCCTAGGTGTTCCCCCAGGTTTAGCAATGCTTTCAGTGAGCAATGAAGCCCTGAAGTTTCTGGAAACAAGGAAAACACCTGTGAACTTTTGGTATGGCGACTTGAGAAACTGGTTGCCCGTAATGCTGGATCCATCCAAGTACTTTGCCACCCCACCAGTCAACATGATTTATGCCCTCTCTGAAGCACTGAAACTACTGCTCAATGAAGGGTTAGAAAAAAGGTTCAGAAGACATCACCTTCTTGCTGAAGCATTCAGAAGCGCCTTAGAAGCTATCAACATCAAGCTTGTAGCAGATAGGAAATGTGCGGCCGACACCCTTACAGCGGCTTACTACCCAGAGAACATTGAGGACACCACGTTTAGAAACGCAATGAAACAGCGCGGAATCGTGGTCACGGCAACTCTAGGACCACTAAAAGGAAAGGGTTTCAGAGTTGGCCATATGGGAAACGTGAACCAAAATGACATCATGTCCACGACAGGAGCAATAGAAGCGACGCTAGCAGAATTGGGATACCACTTCGTTCACGGAGCTGGACTAAAGGTTGCTGTAGACAAAATGCTTTATGCCCAGCATTAGCTAAGTGATCACATAGAGGCACCTGAGGTGAATAAAGCAATTCTACAACAGTTGCAAAACATCGTCGGAGCTGACGATGTCCTCCTTGACGAAGAAACCATCGTTGACTACACTCACGATGAGAGTTCTATTGAACCTCATTACCCTGAAGTTGTTGTGAGGGCTGAAACCACAGAAGAGGTCTCTAAGGTAGTGGGTCTTGCCAATCGCGAGAAAATTCCTGTCACGCCCAGAGGTGGCGGGACAGGGCTGTGCGGTGGAGCAGTTCCAGTTAAGGGAGGCATTCTGTTGAGCCTTGATAAGATGAACAGAATTCTCGAATTGGACGAGGAGAATTTGATGGTAACTGTGGAGCCTGGCGTCTTCATCAAAGATGTGCATGACTATGTTGAGAAGCACGGCTTTTTGTATCCGCCTGACCCGGGGCAGAAAAGCGGATCGATAGGCGGGAACATTTCCACGAACGCAGGTGGAATGCGAGGAGTGAAGTACGGCGTTACGCGGGATTTTGTGCAGGAGTTAGAGGTGGTTCTGCCAAGCGGAGAAGCAGTCCATCTTGGCGGTAAGACAGTTAAAAGTTCGACGGGCTATTCTCTAATAGATCTCATCATCGGATCTGAAGGAACTCTTGGCGTTGTCACAAAGGCAACTCTTAGACTTGTGCCTCTTCCGAAGATTAATGTCACGCTTTATGCACCTTACGAGAGTCTGCAAAATGCCTCCGAGACTGTTTCTGATATCATCAAGAATAAAATTGTTCCCCCAGCAATCGAGTTCATTGATCAGTCTTCGATCCTTGTTGCTGAGCGCCATCTTGGAAGACACATGCCTCGAAATGACACTCCCGCCTATCTTATGATCCGAATAGATGGTAATGATGAAAAAAGTGTTAATGTCGATTGCAATGCAGTCGCAGACATTTGTCTGAAGAACAAAGCTTTGGATGTTCTTGTGGCAAATGGTAAATCGGAACAGGAGAAGTTGTGGGAAGGACGAAGCTGCATAATAGACGCTGCCAAAGAAGAAAGCTTCATCGAAGTATTAGACTGCACCGTCCCCCGCAACCGTATTCCAGAACTCATCAAAGGTCTGAACGATGTCGCTGGTAAATACGGAATAAAATGCCAGAACTTTGGCCATGCTGGCGACGGGAACGTGCATACAAATGTGCTCAAGAAGGACATAAGTGATGAACAATGGGGCAAGAAAGTGCCGAAGCTCATAGAAGAGGTTTACAAACTCAGCATTTCCCTCGGCGGCACGATTTCAGGGGAACACGGAATCGGCTTGACCAGGAAGAGGTTCTTGCCACTCACCCTTGAGAAAGCGCAGATAGAGTTGATGAAAAAGATAAAGCGGGTTTTCGATCCTAACAATATCCTAAATCCAGGAAAGATCTTTGATCTGGAAGAACAATAGATGTGCTAAGTCAAGAATAATTGAACCGGAATCGATTAGACAGATCTCTTAGAAGAAGATTAGGACTTGTGGTTTCACTTGTCTCGTCTGCTCGGTTGTACGTAGCTCCAATACGTCCAAAGCTGAGCCTCCACTTTTTCAGACAATGGAAAACAACGATAGAATGTTACAAGACCCGAGACATGCAATCCGATTACTTGGTCATAGAAACATGCAGAATACAGTGATTTGCACTCATTTCGTCATTGTAAAATCGACTAATTCACTGCTAAGGTTGCCACTTCAGATGAAGGGATCTGCTGGCCCGTGGAAGCTGGTTTCGAGTGCGTCTACGAATACAATGAAAACAAGATATTCAGGAAGCGCAAATGACCATTATAAAAGCTTCCCCCAGTACCTTCCAGTGCGCGCTATAGTGTCTTTGTGGACGAACGTGTTGGGATTTGAACTTACTCTGTTATGGGGATGCGACTGAAATTGCCTCTTTCCTGTGGTTTTGCAGATGTTTGGATGATTGTTCTATCCTCCACCTACAACGGGCAGAACAGAGATTAGGTCGTGGTCTTTGAGTTTGGTCTTCAATCCCCTCAGGTAAGTAATATCTCTTCCGTTTACCAGTATTCTGATCTCTGAACGAATCTTATCTTTTTTCATCAATTTCTTAAGAAGGCGTGGACCCTTGCTTTCGCCAAGTTTAGTCATGAAGTCCCATACTGAACTTCCTTCGGGGATCTCTAACGTTATCCAGCTCTTCTTCATATACTCCTTTAGTTCTCCGAAGAATCGAACTCTTATAAGAATGCTGCACACCCTCCTAGACGAAAGGAAGAAGGCGGTTTAGACTCCTACATCTTTGGCAGCTCGATCTAACCCAAGATCCTCAAGTTTGGTTTTCGTAGGTTTACCGTTTGTCCATCCTCTAAGCTGATAGTATTCTTCCAACATTTGATCAAGTTTCAACACTTGTCCCTTCTTTGGTCCCTCTGGAAGTTGATCTTTAAGGAATCTTTTCGGTAATTGGTCTTGCTCTAAGTTCATTCTTTCTCTAATGTTGAAGGCTCTCTCTAGATTGTAAATTCTCTCTCCGACTTTCATTATATCTTCTGCTTTGTACTGCCATCCTGTCACGGCAGATAATGTTGAGGCGAATTCTTCAGCCCCCACAGCAAAGGTATTGAACTTGCACAAGATTAGGCTGTCGCAAGCCGCGTATAGATCCTGAAAGATTTTGACCCATTTTGCTTTGCCTTCTGTTTTGAGAGGATCTAACTTTGTCTTCTTTCCCATAACCTCCCCGATCACCTCAGCCGCTATCATATACGCTCTGAGGTGACATCCTCCTCTGTTGGACGTAGCAAACCCCAGGCCGTGACCTTGAAAAGCTCGAGGGTCATATGCTGGCAACCCCTGTCCGCGTACTCCCATGAAAAGCTCTGGGGCTTTATATTTCCTAGCGAACTTTAGTCCTCCTTCAGCAATATCGTCACCCAAACCTGATCTGTAGGCGGTTCTCCATGTTAACTCTACTAGTGCCTGAGGATTACCAAACTTCAGATCTAATCCGCGCGTCAACTCTGGATCTATATATCCCTTCTCATATAGCTCCATCGCTAGTCCTATGAGATTCCCCATTTCTATAGTGTCCAACCCTAATTCATTGCAGAGATAATTGGTCTTCGTTATAGCCTCTAGATTGTCCACTCCACATTGGGCACCTAAAGCCCATATGGATTCATATTCCGGGCCTTCACCTTCTCCGCTATATGGGCTCCATGGAGGAACCTTCGAGATTCTTCCACATTTGATTACGCATCCCCAGCATCCCATTTTACCAGTTAACAAAGTGCTTGTTAGAGTCTCCCCACTTTCTCTGTCGGCAGTTGCGAAGACTCCTGTCTGGAAGTTTCTCGTTGGGTAGCCTCCCTCCTCGTTGATATTGTTTACAAGAACAGATGTACCGTGTTTCGGCAGGAGGTCGCCAGTGGAGGACATCTTGCGAATCTTCTTCACTACGTGACTGTTTGTCTTTTTCAGGGCGCCTCGGTCAGCTATGGATGGAGCCGTATCGCCTCTTACAGCGATTGCCTTGAGCTTCTTGCTGCCCAGAACTGCTCCATGTCCTCCTCTGCCCGCGGCTCTATGCTTCTCATTCATGATGTTCGCGAACTTCACCAACTTTTCTCCAGCGGGACCTATGCATGCAACACGGGTCTTCTTGTCTCCTTTTATAATCATGTCCGTGGTTGTGAAGACATCTTTACCCCACAGGTGGGATGCGTCTTTAAGCTCGCCGTGTCCATCCTCAATCCAAAGATAAACGGGTTTCTCAGATGCTCCTTCAAAGATTACGCCGTCAACTCCTGAAAACTTGAGAAATGGACCAAAATCTCCTCCACTATGAGAGTCGTGGATTGTTCCTGTAAGCGGAGACTTGGTAACTGAACACCACCTCCCACTCTCAGGCGCAGGTGTTCCAGTCACCGGACCTGTCAATATCACTATTTTGTTCATTGGTGACAGTGGGTCTATTCTGGGCTTAAGCTCATCATATAGTATCTTTACTCCTAATCCTCTTCCTCCGATAAAATTCCTCAAAGTCTCTTCAGGAATCTTCTCATCCCTTATCTGCCCAGAACTCAAATTCACTCTAAGAAATTTCCCTCTGTATCCTCCAAGCATTTTGGACACATCCCTTGGTTGGCTACTTCATATTTTCTAGGTAAGCCCTCTTATTTCTTTCGGCTAGCTATACAAGTCTCAGGATCTACCGACCTCAAACTCCCAACGAGAGAACGAAATGACTTTTGCTATGCCTTAAGGTGAAAGATACGACCGGTCGCTTGCTTTCACAACTAGAGATCGCATAGAAACGTCATCAGCATCATGACTGTGGTCTGCTTCCGTCTCAATATCCGCCGTCTTTGCTGTCAACGCTAATGTGCTTACAAGTGCGATGTTGCTAGAAAAGGTAAATAAGATCAATGTGAAGTATACGTCTGCATGGGTACAGTGGGGCCTTAGCTGAGGGCAAGAAACTTGGGCCTAGATTGACAGAATCGGAATAATGGTTGATTGAATCATGTCTAACCGTATTTCTGCGGTAGAACCTAGAAAAGATGCAGATCAAGCGACTATAGAAAAAACGACCGATGTCAGGGTCATCGAGAATTATTGTAATGATGAGAGTAGAATTATTACTGGATATGCAGAAGCGGTTTGTTTTCCGAGGAGTGAAGAGCAGATCGCTAGGATACTAAGAGAGGCTGACCAAAAAAGTATCAAAGTGACGATATCTGGTGCTGGAACTGGTATCACGGGTTCACGGGTTCCTCAAGGAGGAATTGTTTTATCTACTGAAAGAATGACTACTCTTCAAGGTACGAATGAAAACGTGATTAAATATCAAGAAAATGGCGTGCAATATTCAGTTTGCATAACGACCTATATTGGATCAAATGAGTATCTCGCTATCGCACCCCCAGGAATTCCGCTTGAAATTCTTAAGAAGATTATTGAAACCAGAAACCTCCATTATCCTCCTGACCCGACTGAAACCACAGCTTTGCTAGGAGGAACAGTTGCCACAAATGCTTCTGGTGCTAGAACATTCAAGTACGGTTCCACGCGGGATTATGTTAGAAGATTGCGCATTGTTTTATCTAATGGAGATGTATTGGAAATCAAACGTGGACAGGTGTTTGCAGACGACGAGGGTCTTTTCATAATCACGTTACTTTCAGAACAAACCTTAGTGATAAAGTTGCCTAGTTACGTAATGCCGAACGTCAAGAACGCGGCTGGTTATTACGTGGAGCCTAGAATGGATTTAATAGATCTATTTATAGGTTCGGAAGGCACGTTGGGCGTCATAAGCGAGGTGGAAGTCAGATTAACAGAAAGCCCGAAAGTGGTAATTCCAATCTTTGCTAGTTTCGAAAAGGAGCAAGATTCATTGAAATTTGTAAGAAAGCTTCGGGAAGCAGCAAGAAGTGGGAACATAAATGTGCTTTCAATCGAATTCTTCGACAGAAATTCTGTTGATCTGATCAGACAGAAATATCCACCACCAAAAGTCCCAGAGAAGTCGCAGGGATTGGTGTTCTTCGAACAAGAAGTTCCAAGCCAAGATGAGATGGTCAAGTTTCTCGAACAGACTGCTTCCCTACTTGAACGTTGCAAAGTCTCAAATACGTTGACTTCTACAGAACCAGATTGGAAAAGAGAATCAAAGGAAATGAGACATGCTCTTCCAGAACAGGTAAACTCATTCATCCGATCGCATGGGGGTTACAAAGTGGCAACTGATATCGTCGTTCCAGATGTGGCTCTCGACACTATGATGGAAACCTATCATAAAATAGGAGATGAACTAGGCATACCGTATGTAATTTTTGGACATATCGGTGACAACCATTTACATTTCAATTTTCTGCCTAGAAACAAAGAGGAACTAAAGGCAGCATCAAAGGCATGCACGATTTTATTGAGAAAGGCAGTGGAGCTTGGAGGCACCATCTCTGGAGAGCATGGAGTGGGAAAAAAGACTTATGTCGAAAACGAAGTACGAAAACCATACTTAGAAATCATGTACGGAAGAGAGGGCTTATCTTCCATTGCACAGATAAAAAGAGCACTAGACCCCAACCGCATTTTAAACGTAGGAAACATCGTTCCCATGGAATACTTAAAGTGCTAGAGCATTTTCAACCCGTTTACCGTGAATTTTCAAGCAAATCGCTAGTTATGAGGTTTGATTCCTTTTGTGATCTGTAGCCACTTGATGCAGATAGGCTGCAACCTATTTGATAGCGCTAAGAGATTATTGATAAATAATCGTCACACAATCGCTTGGTCGTCTGAGAAATACAAAGGCAATGTTTTTGAAGCAAATTCTTCACTCTTCCAACTGTTCATGCAAAGCTGTTTGCATGGTATGCGGAAATGTTGAAATGATCCGTGTCGAAAACGCTTACTCCTCTGACACGATTATTTGGAAGGCCTCCAAAAAAGAAATGTACGAAAGCAATGCTTAAATACGAAATTAATCGAAAGCTAGGGCGTGATTGTTATGTTGAAACTTAAGCTATTTAGCCCCTTTGATCAATCACTCACTGAAATGTTCAGAACGCTTCTCGGAGATATCGTAGATGTTGTCGGTAATAAAGGGGTCCACAGCGAAGATGAATTCATCGGTGATATGCGTCTATACGACCCTGATTTGTTGCTCGTAGGCGTTGGTATCCCAAACATCACGATGAACGTGATTAATGCTGGAAAGAAGTTGAGAGCAATTGTCTGTAGTAGTACAGGAGTAGACTTCGTTGATCTTGGCGCTGCAACGCAAAAAGGTATTTTCGTAACCAACGTCCCAGACTTCGCTTTAGTTGCTGCCGCAGAATATGCGTTAGGACTAATGTTCGCTACCAACAGGAAAATCGTAAGCGCTCACTTAGCTGCGACATCAGGTAACTGGAACAAGCGAGAAGAGTTTGAAGGAACTGAGCTTCAAGGAAAGACACTTGGTATATTGGGCATAGGTAGAATTGGAAGACATCTGGCGCTAATAGCCAAAGGGATTGGAATGAACGTCATCGCGTACGACCCATATGTGACAGCAGATGTAGGACGTGAACTGGAAATCCCTCTGATTGACTTGGATACTCTTTTGAAAGATTCGGATGTGGTATCTATCCATGTTCCATTGATTGACTCTACAAGGAAAATGATTGCAGAGAAACAGCTTAGGGCAATGAAGAAATCTGCTTTCATAGTCAACTGTGCTAGAGGGTCTGTGATAGATGAGAAAGCCCTGACAAAGGCTCTCAAAGAAAGGTGGATAGCTGGCGCCGCCTTGGATGTGCTTGAAGAAGAACCACCGAGCAGGGACAACCCGCTGCTGAGCCTTGATAACGTAGTTGTAACTCCACACATAGCTTGGAATACAAGAGAGGCGACAGAGAAAAGTCAGAAAGCAATCAGAGAGGAAATCACGAGAATCATCAAGGGGGAAATGCCGAGAAATTTGGTGAATAGGGAAGTGTTGCACCGATTAAATTCAGTATCGGGGAAGTGACCGAAACAAATATATGAAAAACTAGAGTTAGGTTTGAATGAAAAATCGTCGTGTGGGGGACAGAAATATGGCAAAGCAGATTGAAATTGAGTTTGAAAGGGGAGGAAAATTCACAGCCACTCTGCTTGAAAGTGAAGCTCCTCAAACTTGTGCGATATTATGGGATAATTTGCCGATAGAGGGGCTCGCAGCAAATGCACGCTACTCCGGAGAGGAGTTTTTCTTCAAAACGAACTTGACGAAGATAGAACCAGAGAATCAGAGAATGAATTTTTCAACAGGAGACATAGTATTCAATCCGGAGTCACATTACAGGGCAATGCTCTTCTATTATGGACACAATCTGCGTCTTTCAGAACCATTCAATCCTCTGGCGAAATTGGATAACACCTACGTCGTCGGTTGGGGCTGGCCACTTGATAGAATCAAAGAAGTGGGAGAAAGAATATGGCTTAAAGGCCAAGAAATGGTATATGTCCGCAAGAAAATCTAACATGGCTGATTTTGAACAATTGCCACACGCACTTGAAACGTTGTATCAAGCGGCGAGAACTTGCCCAAACAGAGAAACAGCCATGGGTTCAGATGATGAAGACGATAAGAAAATAGATTTCAAGGACGTAGTCGCAATGGTCATAGCTATTCTCATAAATCTGATGCCGCTATTTCTAGTTATGGGTTTGTTGTTCTTGATAATCCTTGTTTTTTGGAGAATTTGGTTTTGACTTCACAAGACTCGTCTGAATTGCTCTTACTTCTCATCCTTAAAGGTAAGGTCTCTAGCCTAGTGACTATCGTAGAAGGAGTCAAAAATGGACTTGGATCTATCAGTTGACTACTCTGGTTTGAAATTAAGAAACCCCGTCATAGTCGGGCCATCTGACATAACATGGTCTGCAAGTCTGATGAAGAAGGCGGCCGATGTTGGAGCAGGGGCGATTACCGTCAAGACACAGCATTTCACCCTTCCCTCAGACAATAGATTATGTGAAGAAAGGAGACGTAAACTCTTCCGTGTAATAAATGTGGAAAAAGAATATGATCCCAGACTGACCGCGAAAGGCGCATTTTATACCTTAGCAATAGGTGGTCCAGCAGGGACTTTCAAAACCGAAGAAATCGTGCCTCAGGTCAAAAGAGCGAAAAAAATCATTGGTATCCCAATAATAACAAGCATAATCGGGACATCGCTTGATGAAATCGAAAAAATGGCAAGAATGAACGCGGAAGCTGGAGCAGATGCGATAGAAATTATTGATCCATTTCACTACACAATCCTCTATGGAGAAGCACCGCCCGAGTTTACCCTTGCCGACGCAATAAGAATTGTAAAGAAAACTACAGGTCTGCCAGTATCAGCAAAAATCACTTCTGCTTGGGAGGATCCCGTGAAAACTGTGAAGAGACTGGAAGATTCAGGAGTGGATATGATCGTCGCGGTTGGAGGAGCAGCTTCCGTTAAGGGCTTGGAAATCGATGTTGAAACTGGAAAGGTTATCTTGGACAACCATTATTTAGGGTGTTACGGTTCTTGGTTTAGACCATTTAGTCTTTCATGGGTAGCTAGGGCAGTACAAGCCACCAAGATTCCTATTGCCGGGATCTCCGGCGTAACAAAATGGAATCATGTTGTCGAGTACCTGATGGTCGGCGCAACGGCGGCAGAGATTTGTTCGATAATCTATCTTAGAGGGTTCAGGGTCATAAACGAAATTGTTAATGGGCTACGTGCTTTTATGGAAAGAAAAGGCTATGGGAAGATCAATGATTTTAGAGGAGCAAGCCTTGACAAGTTCCTTTCCAGAGAAGATATACAGAGAAGGTTTGTTCCCAAACTAGCATGTGTTGATGAAAAGAAATGCATTGGATGTGGAGTTTGCGAGGAAGTGTGTATCAACGAAGCCCCTTATGTTCAAGCTGGAAAGACGCTTATTGACCCGGAGAAATGTGAAGGATGTGAATTATGCCCTCAAGTTTGTCCTGTCAATGCAATATCGCTAAGAATGAGAGAAAGCTAGAGTTTTGGTCTGCTCTTTATGCTGTAGAAAATTGGTAAAGCAATCCTAAAGAAGAAAAAAGGAAGTCGGTTGGTAGCGCGCAGAATCTGCCTATGTCCTGCATGCTACTTCATGTATTGGGAGAAAGCACTAGATTTCTTATACACGATAGGCCAAAGTTGTGTTCTATCTTGTTTTGGTAATTCAGGGTTTATTGTCGCTACAGCTATTCTCTCTGTGAAGTCTTGTACAGCGGCCAGAGCTTGCCCGCCGTAGATTATTTGGCTCCCGCCAGCGAAAATCAAATCCCGCTTTTGTTCTCCAAAGAAAGCCGAGTCATGAATTGGAACGTTCTTGTGCCAACCCACTCGACCGGCAATTGCAACATACGCGCAACTCGCGATCGAACAGTACTTCGCCATTGCTATTGAATAGTCGTGGAATCTAGTACTGATGTTGTAGAGGTAGAACAGGACATCGGCTCCTTTCATGCCTAATACTATAGGTCTTTCGACCGAGATTCCCTTATGACGCCGATCTTACCGAACTCTGTGTTATGAACTGGATAAGTGTCAGGATCAGGTGTAAGACCGATGTTAATTTCGTACTTACCTGGGACATCTTTTTCCATATGTGACTTCCGGGATTTCCCAATCAACTTCCCCTTTGAATCGATGACCGGAGTAGTATTGTATAGCTTGCCGTCTTCTCCTTTTTCAAACATACTTCCAGCAACCACGTAAATGCGATCGATCAGGCTCATATTGGGGTTCAGAAAGTACCTTCTGTTGAGAATCATACAAGCTTTTGTCATACTCTTCGCAGCTTTTGCCGCTTTATACGCCATAATGAGGGCTGCCCCTGGAGACCCCATTCTAGCATTTTATGGCGCACAAGCTGGAGTAGATATTGATCCAAAGGTGTTGGAACTCCTCAGGCATCAATACGGACTTGATAAGCCCGTGTTCATACATTTTTTTGAGTGGGTTGCGCAGGTATTTCAAGGCAACTTAGGTAGATCTTGTATTCTGCAGCGGTCAGTCTCAGAGCTTGTTGGAAGAGCGGCTGTGTGGACATTAGAATTACAGGCGGTAAGCTTGGCCTTGGGAATACTTATTGCAGTTCCCATAGGAATGATTGCAGCCGTAAAACAGTTCTCGAAAACAGATTACGCAGCCAGGTTCTTTGGAGTGTTTTTTTGGTCCATGCCTTGGTTTTGGTTGGCAACGATGGCGATTATTCTTTTCTCGTTGTATCTAGATTGATTCCCCCGGGTGGAGCCTATCCAGCCACAGAAATCGAAGCTCGGTTTGGCCAAGGCACTCTACTTCATCAGCTTTGGCATATAACGTTACCAGCTCTTGTCCTGGCTGCTAGCTATGCTGGTTTTCTATCACGCATGGTTAGATCCGCGATGTTAGAGGTTCTTAGACAAGAGTACATACTTACGGCAAGATCTAAGGGTCTAAAAGAGCGAGTTGTAATCTACACTCATGCCTTCAGAAATGCAATGTTGCCCGTGGTGACAGTTATTGGCCTCCAAATGGGGGCGATGCTTGGTGGCGCAGCGACTGTTGAAACAGTATTCGCTTGGCCGGGCAGAAGGACGGAACCATCAGCGGGAACATTTCAACCAATGCTGGAGGCATGCGCGGTGTCAAGTACGGCGTGACACGCGATTTCGTGCAGGCGTTGGAGGTGGTTCTTCCGACTGGTGTGGTCATCCATCTCGGTGGGAAGACCGTTAAGAATTCGACAGGTTACTCTCTGATCGACCTGATCATAGGGTCTGAAGGAACCCTCGGTGTAGTTGCTGGGGCGACTCTCAGGCTTGTTCCGTTGCCCAAGATGAACGTGACGCTTTACGCCCCTTACGAGAGTCTTCAAGACGCGTCAAGGACAGTCTCAGAAATCATTAAGAACAAAATAGTTCCACCTGCAGTCGAGTTTGTTGATCGCTCTTCAATCTTGGTGGCTGAGCGACATTTGGGAAGGCCGATGCCTAGGAATGATGTCCCAGCCTACCTTCTTGTCCGTCTGGAAGGCAACGAGAAAAGCGCTGTTGATGTTGATTACAATGCTGTTGCAGAGATCTGCATCAAGAACAATGCTCTGGATGTTATAGTGGCGGACGGTAAACATGAGCAGGAAAAGATTTGGGAAGGTCGTAGTTGCATAGTTGACGCTGCGAAGGCTGAGGGGTTTATCGAGGTATTGGACTGTGTGGTTCCGCGTAGCCGAATACCTGAGCTCATTAAGGGCTTGAATGAAATCAGCGGGAAGTACAGAGTGGAGTGCCAGAACTTCGGTCACGCTGGAGACGGAAACGTCCATACTAACGTGCTCAGGGGGAATATGGATGAAGAGAAATGGAATGGGAAAATACCTGGGCTGATTGAAGAGGTGTACATGCTTAGTGTCTCCCTGAATGGCACAATCTCAGGTGAGCATGGAGTCGGTTTGACCAGGAAGAGATTCTTGTCCATGCCGCTGGAGAAGACACAGATTGAGCTGATGAAAGGGGTAAAGCGCCTCTTCGACCCTAACAACATTCTGAACCCTGGAAGGATTTTTGATCTCGACTGATAATCGATCTGGTGAGGCAAAGAAGATGTCCGATTCCCCCATCCGCGCTCCTTGTATCGAAATCTAGCTTTGAGAAGATATGCACGATAGTTGTTGTTCGCTCTGATTTGGCGCTAAGGGTCAGACCCCCGCGCGCTATTGAGTAACCCACGGATCTTTTCCCCCTCCGCTCTTTATGTTGAACTGATCAAGTTAAGAGCTTTCAGAACGGTCGAGTGAAAACAAAAGAAGTTGATGCAGCAGTGCAAAACTGGTGAATACAGAATTGTTATCAGCAACTGATTCGTTGACAGCTTGTCTACGAGCTTCATAAGCTTTTTTGTTTATTGCCTGCAATCTTTCTAGAAGTCTCTGCTTCGGCTCTTGCCTCAGAAATTTTTCATGAGATGCTAGATAATTTCATTCATCATGCATAATGATTTATTGCCTGTTTGTGGCTGCTCTTACAGTAACTAATCTTTCCGGCCTACCAAGATACCGGTAGCGGTCTGTAAGGTTCTTCTAGATACTTGATCTCTTCGTCTGTTAATTTGATATATTTGGATTCAACTGCTTCTTCAAGATGTTCGGGCTTGGTAGTGCCAACAATTATTGATGTAACTTGTTTATGGAACAACCACGTAAATGCAATTCCCGCGGGCTTCACCCCTTTGCTCTTAGCTATTTCTACAACCCTTTTCACTATTTCAGCGTTTTGGATAGGCTCTACGTAAGGCTTGTAGTATATTCTCGCCATCGCATTATCTGGCTGTAGTCTGTTAATATCAGTTTTTTCCACAATTATTTTCCCATCCTTCAGATAAGCCCCGGTAAGCACTCCGACAGCTGTCGGGTTGTAAGGGGTTAGTGCTATGTGCTGATCCTTGCACAAGGGTATCATTTCTCTTTCTTCTTCTCTATACAGCAAATTATACTTGTTCTGCATGTTCACAAATCTGTCGAAGCCTTTCATTTCACTTAGGAACAGCGCTTTAGCAAATTGCCACGCCGTCATGCTACAAGCACCTAAATATCGAACAATGCCTTGTTTGACAAGGTTGCTAAGAGTCGACAAGGCTTCTTCATGCGTTATCTCATTATCCCATCGGTGTGTTTGATAAAGGTCAATATAGTCTGTTTTCAGCCTCGTAAGGGAGGCCTTCACTTCATGCATCACGTGCTTTCTCGAAAGGCCGCTTTGATTAGGCTTAGGTCCCATTGGCTGGCGAACCTTTGTCGCGATTATCACATCTTCTCTGCAATCTTTGAGGAGTTCGCCTATGATTTCTTCTGACCTTCCATATGCGTATGTATTGGACGTGTCAAAATAATTTATCCCTAAGTCAAGTGCTTTGTTCACGATTTTTCTTGCGTCATTCAATTCAATTCTCCACGGTTCATCATGCCCAAATGAGCCGCCGCCGACAGCAACACAAGAAACTTTGAGACCAGACCAGCCCAAACTTACATATTCCAATTTGAACACCCTTTTCCTTCTGCAAATAATGACTGATTTCGTTGCCACTTTATTAGTATTTCTACATCTCGGTGCTCCTAAGTCATTTGATCGTGATGAATTATGAATATCCTTCACAAATTTTAACGTGCATAAATGCTGGATGCAGTTTCAACCCTTTAATGCCAAGCTTTGTCACACATCTTTTCAGTTCTTCCGCCGCTTCCCTACCTCTTTGCGGATCAACTAGTGCAAAACCAATTAGCATATTGGGATATTTCTTAACCGATTTCGCCACATACTCGTTGTCTTTTACGCCCACCATTGTTAGAGCCAATATGATTATGCACATCCAGAATTTTCATTGCGTTCGCTCCTCTTGAGAATATTGTAGAGAGATTTGCAAATCAAAAAATATCAGGACAAACTATCTCTGCAACTGAACTCGAAAACATCTCTTTACTTAAAGAACAATTTAGAATCGCCGATCATAATGCGTTGAAAGAAGACCTTAAAAGTGAGATACGCGAGAGTCTAGCAAGATTAGCATAACTCGGTGTGGTGGCATATTCAATTCTTACTACACATCTCTTAGGCGACAACGCGGGGCACAGCGCGCGCGTGGAGATATGCACAATAGTATATATCAAAGAATTTAGAGTTATAGGTGAAATTGTAAATGGGCTATCAGCATTTATGGAAAGAAAAAACCACAAAAAGATTGATGCCTTCAAAGGAGTAGGTGTCAAAAACCTACTCTCTAAAGAAGAGATACAAAAGACATTCGTTCCAAAACTAGCCTATGTTGAAGAAGGCAAATGTATTGGATGCGGAATTTGTGCTGAAGTATGCCTTAATGAAGCCCCCTTAATCAGAGACAAAAGAGCTCACGTTGATCCAGTGAAGTGCCAAGGATGCGAACTGTGTCCACAGGTTTGCCCTGTTGGGGCGGTAACCCTAATTGAAAGGAAAACAGAATAATAAAAAATCAGGGCACCTTTGAAAGGTGTGCTAGATTGTGAGAGGCTTACTTCATATACTTTGCAAATAGGCTAGATTTCTTAAATACAACAGGCCAAAGGACCTTTCTATCCTCAGCTGGCCGCGATAGGTCGACTTCCGTTACAGCCACGCCTTCGGTGAAGTCAGGCACCACCACCAAAGTTTCCCCACCAAAAATAACTTGACTTCCACCTGCGAAAACAAGGTCTCCTCTTTTTGAACCAAAGAACGCGGGATCGAAGATCGGTACGTTTCTATGCCAGCCCACGCGACCAGAAACTGCAACGTAAGCGCAAGTGTTTATTGAATACCATTTTGCCATCACCAACGAGTAGTTGTGATATCGGGTGCTAATGTTATATGGATGAAAGAGGATGTCTGCTCCTTTCATGGCAAGGATTATTGGAGTCTCTGGTGAAATTCCTTCAATAACGCCGAACTTACCAACTTCTGTATCGAAGACTTGATAGTCCTCTGGACCATATGAGATTCCAATGTCATACTCATATTTAGCTGGGACAGCTCTTTCCAGATGTATTTTTCGAACTTTGCCAATTAGTTTCCCCTGTGCGTCAATTACTGGGGTTGTCAAATATAGCTTACCATCTTCTCCATTCTCAGCCATTGTTCCAGCAACTATGAACAGTTTCAATTCTTTCGCTTTTTCGCAGATCTTGTCAGTCGCTGGACCCGGGATCGTCTCCGCCAGTTTCCTAATGTTTTCTGTCGTATCGTCCATAGTTGGCGTATCAGTCAGGAACCAATCGGGCAAGCAAGCAATTTTCGCGCCTTGTTTGGCAGCTTGTTCTAAGAGCTCTAATGCCTTTTTCAGATTTTTCTCCTTGTTTCGTTCCAAAATCATTTGCTGAGCTACTGCAATCTTAACTTTCATTTTTTTCACCATTTCCGTGGCCCCCATGTTTTTCGAAAGTAGTTAATAATATTTTTGGTTTGCGACTCATCGCTTCACGTAAACTATGCAAAAATAGGAGATTGCTGACATCCTCATTTTGGGAACGCGCCTAGACTTTGAGAAAACGCAAGCCTCAATTCTGTTTCAGCCCGCTAAACTAGGTCTTTTTAGGGATGTCTTCCTGATGTAGCAAACATTGAGCGAAGGAGACACATCAGTAATAGAGCGCAAACTTGATTCGAAAGATGAGAATCGCTCCCAGCAGAGACTATAGAAGTCATGACTGTGAGAAACTTTAAAGCAAATATCGACTTTTTTTCCACAAAAAAAGGAAGGATGATGCTATTTTTTCTTAGCGCGCGCATGCACGAATCTTGAGACACCAAAGGAAGCGAGAGCGCCTATGGCTAGTCCCCCTACTGAAGCTGCGGCAATAAGCGGCATTGGCGATTCTGGGGTTTTTAGGTAGTCGTATTTGTAACCGGCTTGTTCCATTAGCTGTTTTGCTTTGGGGATGTCGTAGTGGTAATATTGAGATTCAAGCGTGTGATCTTTGTAAGGCGTGTTGGGATGAACAGGCACTGAGGTAAATACGCCAAATCCGTAGTTTAATTGAGAGATATAGTTCTCTACTGGAATTGCATATGCAACAGCTTTTCTCACGAGTGAATCGCCTAAGAGTGGATTCTTTGGATTGACTCTCAGTTGAGCGACAGTTGTCGACGTGACATTTTCGACTTTGAGATTAGAATCGGCGATTATAGTCGGATATTGGTTGTGAAATTCATAATAGAGACTGGGTATGTGAACTTCACCTTTTTCGGTTGCTACGAGAGCGGCTTGAATGTCTGGCACTACTTTGAACAGAATGTATTTGTTCCTGATTGGGGTGAAGTATTTGGTCGTCAAGTTATCATTCCTTACGAATAGGTCGTGGTCACCATACACTTCTTCTTGAATCTTTATCCAACCATCAACAGGGACCGTCCATGGTTTAGTCTGATAATCACTTTTGCGGAGGTCCGCGCGTGGTACGCTTTCCAAGACATGTGCAGGTGCGATTTGCCAAGCATAATAGGCTGCGAAGTAGTTTAGCAACATAGCAACGGGTTGTTTGAGATGCATTATGAAAGTCGTGTTGTCTGGCGCCTCCATGGATTGAACCCAATTATTAAGGTCTTTATAGTTCAATGATGCGATCGCAGGATCTTTTTGAACGTCATATGTCCAGAGCACCTCATGAGCTGTCAATGTTACACCATCGCTCCACATTATATCGGGTCTTAAGTGAAACGTATACGTAAGTCCATCTTGCGATATATTCCACGATTGGGCAATTTCGGGTTTGATGCTACCATCTGGATCTAGGCGTACGAGCCGCAGGAATCGACCTTCAGCCCAAGAGAAGCCGAATACAGATAAGCCAGTTGGAATAGCGTTAGGCTCGCTGATGACCAACGTATCCACGTTTGGAACATACACGCCTCCAGTTGAATCATATGTGCTACGACAAATCATCCCGCTGCGATCACCAACTGTTGTAATGTAATATCGCCTCCACGCTTCAGTGTTCTGAACTGCTTTATTGAAGATAACCGCATATTGTTCGTAGTAGACCGGTATGTATGGCATTAGATCTAGCCACCGACTCTGGATCGAAGAATACTTCTGTGTTCTCAGAGTATCATTTGTCTCCATTGAAGCTGCATAAATCTCGTCCTCGAAGGAACGATCTGTCCAGTCTAGCGATCTGACATAGGATTGCGGATATGTAAGCGTTGCATGAGGATCGATTATCGGTGGAGTCGAGCCTTCCAGATACGTATCCCATCCTCCCTGATCGTACGAAAGCAATCCAGGTGCTCTTACACGAGCGTAAATAGACTGCATCTCACCTACGTGCACTACTACATTAATGCCTATTTGTGAGAGAGCTTGTGCAAGATTCGTTGCAAAGCGTTCCCTTCGTGGTTCACAATCCAGATTTAAGGTGAAAAATGCCCCCTGTACGTCCTGTGCATTGACCATGTAGATCATACTGCCCGCGACATTTAACAGCAATGTTGTCACTATAATCATTACTACTAGTGCTTTTGTCAATACTTTTCCTCCTTACTCCTTAATGTTCACGACTTAGCGATATTGAGAGCGCCTATATTTAAGACTTGTCGATTTTTTCATTCTTCATCAATGCCCTTTCTATTTAGGGTTCTGTCAAGTCCTCGGTTGATTTGGGTTCATGTCAACTTTCGGTTGATGCTCAGTTCAAGTTTTCCGTTAAACGCAACAATGCTAAGCAAGACGTTAGATAACTGTTCAAACTGTTCTTTGGTTGGCACAAAATTCTTCTGTGTTTTTACTGTTTTTACTTCTAACTTGCGGTTTTTTCATCGAGACTTGGGGTCATGCAACCTGATTTGTTCTATGCCGTCATAGGCTAAAACGATACTGTTAACTTGTTGGACATGCTACAGACAGAGGATAAAAGGAATATTAAATGCTGTTTGGGGGATAGTTTGTATGATAAAGCTGATTGTTGTGCTCTTAACGCCTTTAGCGTGCACTAGAACCCCGGTTTGGCAAGATTTATATGCGCACCAAAATCTAGTTAATAAAAGCTGCGTCGCTGAATGGGACTTAAAAAATACATTGCTTTTAGAACAATACAGGCGTGCGTAACACTGTTCATGGCATCCGTGATAGTGTATGCTCTGATGAGAGCTGCCCCAGGTGATCCTATCCTAGCTTTCTATGGCGTCCAAGCCGGAAATCTTGACGAGGCGACGTTACAATTGCTCAGACATCAATATGGTCTTGACCAGCCAGTTGTGATACACTATTTTGCGTGGCTCAGTCAAGTTCTTCAAGGTAATTTAGGCAGGTCCTACATTTGGCAAACGGAAGTATCAGGGGTGGTGGGAAGAGCAGCGATGTGGACTTTGGAATTACAAGGGACCAGTTTGGCTCTAGGAATATTGATAGCTGTTCCAATAGGAGTAGTCTCAGCTGTCAAGCAATTCTCCAAAACAGATTATGCAGCAAGATTGTTTGGAGTTTTTTTCTATTCGATGCCTTGGTTCTGGCTGGCTGCGATTACGATTATAATTTTCTCGCTGTACCTTAATTGGTTTCCTTCAGGAGGAGCATACGCGAATACAGAAGCTCAATCCCTATTTGGGACAGGTAGTGTTATGGACCTCCTTTGGCATCTAACCTTACCTGCCTTCGTCCTGGCAACGAACTATGCTGGTCTGTTGTCACGTATTGTTAGATCAGCCATGCTAGAAGTTTTAAGGCAAGAATACATTCTAACTGCAAGATCCAAAGGTATCAAAGAAAGAATTGTAATCTACAATCACGCCTTTAGAAATGCCTTACTGCCCTCAGTAACAGTGATAGGTCTGCAAATGGGAGCGATGTTCGGCGGTGCTGCAACAGTGGAAACTGTATTTTCTTGGCCGGGTATGGGTCGCCTAATAGTTGACGCCTCTTTTCAGAGAGATTATTCAACGATGATGGGAGCCTTTCTGTTAACGTCTTCAGTCATCGTGTTTGCAGTTTTGATAACAGATCTCGTTTATTCTTATCTTGACCCGAGGATAAGGTATTAGGAGTTCAAAGGCATTGAGCAAGACAAAGGTACGATTCGCTGAGTTTTTCAGTAGATTCCGTCGAGATAGGTCAGCAACAATAGGTCTACTCATAATAATAGTGATAACATTCATTTGTTTGCTTGCACCTCTATTAGCTCCTTACGACCCTCGTGATATGAGATTTAGCTATCTTCAGCCCCCAAGCTTAGACCACCCTTTAGGAACAGACACTTTAGGTCGAGATGTCCTCAGTAGGATTATTTGGGGTGGAAGACAAACCATGTACATTGGGTTTGGCGCATCTCTCTTGGCGGCTTTGATCGGAGTAGCGGTCGGCGCGTACTCAGCATATAGAGGCGGAATATTGGATAATTTAATGATGAGAATAACGGATTTCACTATGGTTATACCTAGCTTTTTCTTTTATATCCTCATCTTCGCGTCATTCAGAAGTTATGACCCAACAATAGTATTCTCAGTGATGGCACTCTTGATGTGGCCTACCATGTGCCGGGTTGTCCGTTCTGAATTCCTTTCCCTCAAGGAAAGAGACTTCGTTAAAGCTTCAAGAGCACTAGGAACCAGCGACACAAGAATAATCTTCAGGGAAATTCTCCCAAATGCCATGGGATCAATAATTGTTGTCCTTACAATGAATATAGGTTATGCAATTATCTGGTCATCGGCGTTGCAATTCATAGGAATAGGTAACCCAGCAGCAATTGATTGGGCTGCCACTCTCAATGCAGGTCGGTCTGTGATGCGAAGTGGATGGTGGCTATCTGTCTTTCCAGGTTTAATGATTTTCGTAACCGTACTGGCATTTAACCTCATTGGTGATGGATTAAGAGACGCGTTGGATCCGCGTCTAAGAGGAACCTAAATGGTCACAGAAGCTAGACCAATACTACGCATTAAAGGGCTTAAAACGTATTTTTACACCCAGAAAGGAGTAATAAAAGCCGCAGATGGCGTAGATCTTGCGCTAGAGAAAAATGATAAACTAGGAATTGTTGGAGAATCGGGTTCAGGAAAAAGCGTGACTGCCTTGTCAATATTGAGGCTTATTCCTCAACCACCAGGCCATATTGTGGCTGGAGAAATACTCCTTGAAGACAAAAACATCCTCAAGCTCAAAGAAGATGAAATGCGAAAGCTAAGATGCACTGACATTGCGATGATTTTTCAAGATCCAATGGTTTCTCTCAATCCAGTATTGAACGTACGCAAACAGATAGGCGAAGGCATACAAGAGAGATTCGGAAAAATAAGCAAATCAGAAGTCAATGAGAGAGTCATTGAAGTGCTAGAGAACGTGGGAATCTCGGACGCCTCAGAAAAACTGGGGAGGTATCCTCATCAATTCAGCGGGGGTATGAGACAACGAATTATGATAGCCATCGCCATTTCACGTCAACCCAGGATCATAATTGCTGACGAACCGACGACAAGTTTAGATGTCACAACCCAAGCACAAGTATTAATGTTGATTGAAGATCTCATTGAAAAAACAGGCGCGTCGCTAATCATGATATCACACGATCTAGGGGTAATAGCCGAGACTTGCAACAGGATCGCTGTTATGTACTCAGGAAGGGTTATGGAGTACGGAGATATCCGCGAAATATTCAAGAACCCTCTTCACCCTTATACACAAGCGTTACTAAACTCAATTCCTCGGATAGATATGGATATAGTAAAACTCGAAACTATTCCTGGAAGAGTGCCCGACCTAATTAATCCTCCTCCAGGTTGTCGTTTTCATCCAAGGTGCAAGTACGCTAGGGAATCCTGCAAGGCATGTATGCCAGATCTTAGAGAGGTGGACAAAGGCCATCTTGTCGCCTGTCAAATGTTCAAGGACGCAATTATGCATGGACAACAATAATCCAATATACAGATGCGTAAACCTCAAGAAGTACTATTTTATCAAAAAGTTACTGTCAAAGAAAAAAAAAGTGATACCTGCTATTGATGACGTAGATCTGGAGATTGAATCTGGAGAAACTCTAGGAATAGTCGGAGAAAGTGGTTGCGGCAAGACCACGCTCGCTTTAGTAAGCCTCGGACTAATTCCACCAACCGATGGAGAAGTCTACTTCGAAGGGAACAACATTTTCAGTTTGTCTAAGAACGAAATGAGAAAAGCCAGACGAAATATGCAAATAGTCTTTCAGGACCCTCAATCCTCACTCAATCCCCGAAGGAGCGTTCGTGATATACTTTTGGAACCTTTTAGGGCCTATGATTATCTCAACCTGAATGGAGAAGAGGAAGTTACCGGTCTTGTTGAAAAAGTAGGACTTGCTGAGTATCACCTTGATAAATATCCGCATGAACTTTCCGGAGGAGAAAAACAGAGAGTAAACATAGCAAGAGCATTGGCCCTGAAGCCAAAATTGATTTTCTTGGATGAACCAGTTTCTTCTCTGGATCTTTCTATTCGAGCGCAAATACTCACCTTGCTCAAAGATCTTCAAAACGATTTCAAGCTAACATATGTCTACATATCACACGATCTTAGTACCGTGAAGTATTTCTGTAGCAGGATTGCAGTGATGTATTTAGGCAGAATTGTCGAGTTGGCTCCTACTAAAACCTTGTTCAAAAACCCAAGGCATCCTTACACAGAGCTTCTGTTCTCCTCTATTCCAATACCGAACCCATTCAAGAGAAGGATACGCGATACCATTTCTGGTGATGCGGAAACATACCATCTAGATGGGAGTCAAATTAATGGTTGCAGGTTCTATCCGAGATGCAGATATCAGGCACAGGAGCGAGGTAAGTGTGTGGAATGTAACCCTTCTCTTATGGAGCTCGAAGATGAAAAGAATCATTTTGTGGCTTGTTTCCGATGTAACATCGATACGGAATTTTCAGAAGACACAAGCTAAAGCAGGGTTGAATTGCATGAAGTTTTTCAGATTGTCTGATTACTGCAATCGTCATAGGCATCTGAAATGGTGGATTTTGAATGGGAGAGCTGAGTGAACAGGTAGCGATTGTTACTGGAGGCGCAAGTGGAATAGGAACATCGATTGTCAAGGTTCTTGCAAGGGAAGGAGCCTCGGTGATAATCGCCGATGTTGACCGAGAAAGAGCCGATGAAATAGTTAAGCAAGTGAGAGGAGAAGGGGAGACAGCATTAGCGGTTAAGACTGATTGTTCGCAAGCAACCGAGGTAAACCAGATGGTTAAAGCAACGGCTGAGATGTTTGGAAGGATAGACATATTGGTGAATAATGTTGGAATCGGTCTCAGAGTCATGGGCTACTCAACTCCTGAGCAGAGACTGATTGAGAACTACCCAGAAGAACATTGGGATAGAATAATGAATGTAAATCTTAAAAGCGTGTTTCTTTGCTCCAAGGCTGTGGTCCCCATCATGAAGAAACAGAAATCCGGAAATATTGTGAATATTTCATCTGGCGCTGGAAGAGTTGGAATGGGCATGTACGGTTCTGGTCCTGCATATGGTGTCTCCAAAGCAGGAGTAATCAACCTAACCAAAACACTAGCTAGACAACTTGCACCGCATAAGATAAGGGTGAATTGTGTTTCACCAGGAGATATCTCGGGTACAGATTCCGATGGTACCCGAACCATTGGCTTTCTACTGACAGAAAGGGAGATAGAAGAAGCGAGAAAACTAATTCCTCTAGGTGAGGTAGGCAAGCCTATTGATGTAGCGAATGCTGTCCTGTTCTTTGTTTCCAAAAGATCTTCGTGGTTAACTGGTGTAACATTGGATGTGGATGGCGGAAAGTACATGTCTTAGATTGGCCTTGGGCTTCCATGTCATTTGGATCACAGGATCATGGTATGCCTCTCAAGACTGTTCGGCCTTTGCCAAAGAGAAATGAAGTAATACTGCCAAAAAGCCTTATAAACACGTCAAATTCAAAAGGTACCACGGGACATAAATGAAAAAGAAAGAAATTGACAATCTTTTGGAAGGATTCAGGAGACCAGAAATAATCATAGAACATGTTTGGGAAGGCTGGGCGGCTCTAGGGCTGAAGATAGGAGGAGCAATGAACCCAAAGATAAAACCACTGTTTCGTGGAGTTAAGATAGCTGGGACTGCAATCACAGTCGAAACAGCTCCGGGGGTTATCGCAGAAGGTTGGATGGAAGCTCAGGAACTAGCAGGGCCAGGAGATGTTATTGTGATCGATGAGAAAGGAAGCGAGGAATTCAACGTGTGGGGCGGCGCTGTCTCATGGAACATGAAGAGAAAGGGAGTGGAAGGAGTTGTCATAGATGGAGGAGCAAGAGATGTGGAGGAAATTGAGGAACTCAGATTCCCAGTTTTTGCAAGAGCGATCTGTCCAGCATTGATCAACTTTCCCACTGGAATAGAGGATCGATTTAACGTATCCGTTGTGTGCGGAGGAGTTGTAGTGAGGCCAGGAGACATAATTGTAGGCAGCGACGGTGGAGTTGTTTCTGTTCCTATTGAGAATGCAGATGAGGTTTTGAGACTCGCTGAAGCACTTGTGAAGGTTGACAGCAAGGAAAAAGAGTGGTTCCTGGCAGGCAAGACAATAAAGCAGTTGATACTTGGAGAATGGGCTGGAGACTACAGGAAAAAATTCGAGTGGGCCGATAAGCCCTGACATCAACGAACAGAAAACATAGTTTTCGCTCCGGTAAAGTCAGATTTTTTCCGACAGCCATTTCTTTTTAATTCTCAGTACGCATGCAAGTCATTGCGCGAAGCGAGAGAAACGACTTACAAGACTGAATATGTGAATGAGTCAATCGAAGATTTTATAGATATACTGGAAGTGGCTTGTAGGGTTCTTCCAAGTAGCGGATTTCCTTGTCAGAGAGTCTGATGCCCCTGGACTCAACTGCTTCTTGAAGGTGTTCTGGTTTTGTGGTACCAATAATTAGTGCTGTAACTCCTTTGTGGAACAGCCATGCCAGTGCTATTTGTGTTGGTCGTACTCCTTTGTTTTGAGCTGTTTCCACAACCCTTTTTACGATCTCTGCGTTCTGCGGGGGTTTTATGTATGGTTCATAATAGATATGCGCAATTTTGTCATCTGGCTGTAGCCTTTTAATGCCTGATTCACCCACTGCTAGCTTTCCTCCTCTTAGGTACATTCCCGAGAGAACTCCAACTGCTGTGGGATCATAAGGAGTGATTCCTGTGTTCTGATCCCTGCATAGAGGTATCATTTCTCTTTCTTCTTCTCTGTACAATAAATTGTACTTGTTTTGCATGTTCACAAACTTCTCGTACCCGTTCATTTCGCTTATGTACAATGCTTTTGCAAATTGCCATGCCATCATGCTGCAGGCTCCCAAATATCTGACTAGACCTCCTTTCACAAGATCATTAAGAGTGGATAATGCCTCTTTGCACGATGCCTCAAGATCCCATCTGTGTGTCTGATAAAGGTCAATGTAATCTGTTCTTAATCTTCTAAGTGATTTCTTAACTTCATGCATCACATGCTTTCGGGACAGGCCTTGTTGGTTCGGCTTGTTGCCAACAGGCTGGCGAACTTTCGTGGCGATTACTACATCTTCTCTTACGTCCTTCAGCAGTTCTCCTATGATTTCCTCAGATCTTCCAGCAGAATATGTGTTAGACGTATCGAAGTAGTTGATTCCCAGATCAAGTGCTTTTTCCACAACCTTTCTGGCATCATCTAGTTCGATCCTCCACGGTTCATCGTTTCCAAAGGACCCGCCGCCGATTGCTATAGGAGAAATCTTTAATCCGGACCACCCTAACCTTACATACTCCAATTCAAACCATCCTTCTGCCAGCAAAGCACTGGTTAACTCGTGGGAGATTCAACCGAAATTCCTTCATTAACATTTCCGTCGAATTAATAGTTGAAGAATCTACAGACTTTGTGTGACATGCTTCCCAATTCTGTGTCTGCATTCTGCAGGTGACAATGTGACGACAGCAAAGCAGGCTCTTGAAGAAACGATGGCAACGCAAGAATTGTGCATAGTCAAAGGCTTATTCGGTAAATGGCCACGAGAGCATAGCGCTTATGCGATGAACAGTCCACGTTCGAATTTTGATGGGAGTTCCACGCCTCTGTCAGTTACTAAGACTGTGTCGCCAACGGACGCTCCGATACGTAGTTCTGGTATGTGCAAGTTCACATGTATGACTATTGTCATTCCGACTTTCACTTCCATCGCAAGGTCTTGTGGAGAATCGAAAAAGATCACTGGCCTCTCTGTATAATCCAGTCCGATGCCATGGCCAAACCTGAAATGAACGTGTTTATATTTTACATATTTTGATTTTTCAATAATGTCGGCCGCAGCCTTGTAAGCGTCTGAGAAATGTGTTCCTTGCTTTATGGATTTGACCGCTGTGTTCTGGGCTTCGGTGATAATGTCGAAGATATCTTGTTGCTCCTTGGATGGTCTGCCTATCGTCCCTGTTCTTACAGTCTGGCACCAGTAGCCTTTGTAGCAGGGTATTGGGGTAACAACAATGGAGTCTCGTTTCCTGAACTTTCTAGCCATCGGATTTGGTGGCTGCAAGCCCGCAACTGGTCCTGATGCTATGGACACTCGACAGTCTTGGGCACCTCTTGACTTCACTGCATACTCTAGCTTTGCGGTAGCTTCGTATTCCCATACATCTTCCTTTGCTGCATCGACGAAGGCCTCTAATGACAAGTCTGCCAATCGTACCGTTTTTCTAATAGCATCCATCTCCCTTGGGCTCTTGATCATCCTTAGGTTTTCCAAGATACTAGTGGCGTCTATGAATTGTGTTTTGGGTAGAACTCTGCGAAGAGCTTCGTAGCTTCTGTAAGGAACTTCCTCGAGGCCAACTAAGCCCACTTTGCCTGTATCGCTAGGCAGAATTTTGCTGATTTCTTCTGGAAAGTCGGGTTCTTTTCCCGATCTGACATCTTGGATCCATGATACGTCCTTGACTATGTGAAGGAAGTTAGGATTGCTTATCATCAACACTGGCTCTTGTTCTGCCTGAACTACTGCAAGTGACGGAGCATAAACATTTTCACCATCCCAGTTCGACACATAACGGATGAATCCTGCTCTAGAGGCTGGAAACTGCCGAGGATATGAATATATAAGGATGGCATCAATGTCGTCTCTTTTCATGGAGGTCTTGATTTTCTTGAGTCTGTCTTCAAATTCATTCTTTGGTATTTCTGATGCCCAGATGAGGTTTTCCTTCTCCATTTGACCCCTCTCCTTGAACTCAGGATCTTAATGCTCTTGACCTATGTTGTTGGTCCCAAGACTCAGCTGGTTCTATATTAAATTTACGGAACACGTTTATGCAGTCGGCAGGTTGGCTTTGGGGTCGCCCTCATAATCTTGGCAGCAGATGAATTTTTGATGCGTGCTTGTGAAATCAACGTATTCTTGACGGAAAATCTAATATTCTATTGATTTCTAAGAAGGATTGCGGGATTTGACATGCCAAAGAAAACCGTGAACGAATTTATGGAGATGAAAAAAAGACGGGAGATTATCACGCATGCGACTGCGTATGATTACCCTACTGCTCTACTATTTGACAAAGCAGGCATAGACATGATCAATGTAGGGGATTCGCTAGGAATGATAGCGTTAGGCTATGAAAGTACCGTGCCGGTAACAATGGATGAGATGCTTCATCATTGCCGTGCCGTGACAAAAGGAGCCAAAAATCCTTTCGTTTGGGGAGACATGCCGTTCATGTCCTATAATGTTAGCACCGAAGAAGCTGTTAAGAACGCTGGGCGCTTTATAAAGGAGGGAGGCGTTGACGGGGTCAAACTGGAAGGGGGCAAAGAATTTTCAAGGCACGTGCAAGCGATAACTCAGGCAGGCATCCCAGTTCATGGACATATTGGGTTGAAACCACAGACATCGATCAAAATTGGCGGACTCTCGTTGCAAGGGGCCACTGCCGAATCAGCAAAGGCTCTTATGGAGGATGCAAAAGCTTTGGAAAAAGCGGGCGCGGTTGTCATTCTTCTAGAGTACGTTGCCAGCGAAGTGGCGAAAATAATCACAGAAGGCGCCTCAGTACCCATAATAGGAGTCGGGGCAGGTCCATATTGTGACGGGCAAGCATTAGTTACAGCCGACTTGCTAGGAATATTTGAACAAATACCTAGACATGCAAAGCCTTATGCCAATCTACACTCAGTCATCCTTGATGCATTCATGAATTTCCGACATGAAGTTAAAGACGGGGAATTCCCGACGAAGGAACAGACTTTTCACATGAAAAAAGGCGAGTACGAAAAGCTCAAGGGATCAATCAAAAACTAAATCGGTGATTCTATTTTCTGATCAGACGAAACATTTGCTTTATCCAATCACTCGACTAATGCTCTACTTCGATATCCTTTTTCTTTCAGTCGTGAGGATATTAAATCTTCATGGTAATGTTGGTCTGGCCAATTCATCATCATCCATACTGGATCCTAAAGTCAACAATGTACAGAACGCTCACTATCAAAGAAACCCGTACATAGCTGACTGGTGGATTCGAATCTCACGTTGCCCACGTGTGCATACTATCCTATATTCCAAGGATTCTCTTGAGGGTTCCTCCCATGACGAGCTCTCTGTCTTGAGCCTTCGCGACTGCTCTTTCGATGATCTTTAGACTCACCTGAAAATCTCCTGATGGCGTGTCAGTTCCCATCACCACCTTGTCGGCACCTACCTGTTCCACGGCATCTTTGATTGAAAGGACAAATGGGTTTCCAGCAGTATCCAAGAAGAGGTTGTCATTTCTCTTCGCGACCCTTCGAGCTGGCTCGAATGATTGCCAGACGCCCATATGAGCCATCATTATTTTCACGTCAGGGAAGGTTTTCGCCATTTCTTCAAATTGAAGCGGCATTGTTCTTGGGTTATCTCCCCCCGCATGCGATACGATGGGCAACTTGTATTTGGTACATATTTCGAAAATCGGATCAGTAAGTGCGTGGTTGTCTATAGCATAGCCAGTGATGTCTGGATGTAGTTTCAGCCCTTTCATTCCAAGCTTCGTCACGCATCTTTTCAGTTCATTCACGGCGTCGTCACCCCATTGCGGATCAACCAATGCAAAGCCAATAAGCCTGTTAGGATATTTTTTTACTGATTTCGCTACGTAATCATTGTCAACCTTGCCTGCTACATTTATAGAAAACACCACAGCCATGTCTATTTTCGCTGCATCCATCTGTTTTATCAGGTCTTCAGCAGACAGCTCTCCGTAGGCAACACTATAACCAATATGATTGTGCGCATCTAAGATCTTCACATGGTTCACCTCTATTTCGAATGCACGGGTTATATGTTTGAAGCATTAATATGTTTTTCTGTCATTTTTTTCAGGGCGATTGAAGGAAGATGAAGAGCGGTCAAGGCCTCAACTTTTGGAAAGAATCTGGAGAAAAGAATTCCTCTGGCGAGCAGATTTTCCTATGATTCATCGGAATCAGAAACTAATTGTCCGATACTTAGAAAAGACGGTTCGTGAACTTAAATCAAGTGAATAGAAAGAGTTGGGAACTCGGATGCCGCCTGGCATTGGCTTTCAGGGAGCCTATTTCTGGCGGCAATAGTGATGGTGAGCTGGAAATTGAGGTTTACACAGAACAAAAAGGAGAAATACCTTAAAGGGATGGCGTCTCAAGTGTTTCAGTACATGGACGGTTACGAAAGGTGAAGTCTTATTTCAAGTGCCTCACTACTATTCTCAAGAGATAATACCAGATACAGATGGGTGATCTTGTTCTTAGCATGGCTGATTTACTTCTGTTTAGGCATGATCATGGTGTCGATTCCGCCATTTTTGACTTCAATAATTAAAGATTTGAGCCTCAACTACTCTCAAACAGGCGCCGTTTTAGGCGCTTGGCAGTTAGCCTATGTAGCAGTGGCGTTTTCCGCTGGTATTCTGATGGATCGTGTGCGAGTAAAAGACTCTTTGACTCTTGGGATAACTCTTATCTCAATTTCTGTGGCGTTAAGAGGAGCTGCAACTAGCTTTGAGACGATGTTGGTGGCTGTTGCTATTTTTGGCGTTGGTGGGCCGTTGATCTCAATAGGTTTGCCAAAACTTGTAGCTGCATGTTTCTCTGGTAAGGAGAGGGGCACTGCGGTAGGCATCTATGTAACTGGTATTACAGCAGGATCTGCAGTTTCCTTGGCCGTAGCCAACAGCATTCTTCTCCCATTAGCGGGAACATGGCGTAAGGCTTTGTACGTGTATGCCTTATTTGGAGTCATAGTCTTAATGATTTGGGTTTTGGCCGGGAGGGAGCCTGCTTGCTTAAGTGAACGAAAAAAGAGTCAAAGACCATCCACCTTCAAGACTATGTCAGCCCTTCTTAAAAATAGGGATGTATGGTTGACTATCATAATTGGTTTTTCAGGATTTTTCTTGATCAACGGTCTGAGAAACTGGCTCCCAACAATTTTGGAGTCGAGGGGCATGACACCAGCGGTTTCTGGATGGATTGCATCGATTTATGCGATTACAAGTATCCCAGCAAGTCTTGTTATGTCAAGACTATCGTATCACGTAACATCAAGAAAACGTCTACTAGTTCCTATGCTTTTGTTAGGAGGAATAAGCCTGTTACCGACACGATTTGATAGCAGTCCATTTTCGTTGATAAGTTTGGTTATCAATGGTTTCATGTGCGGAGGTGTCTTTTCCATAGTATTGGTTTATCTTATGGAATTGCCAGAGGTTGGTCCTGCCTATATGGGAGGTGCTGTTGGTATGCTCTACACGTTAGGGGAAATGGGCGGCTTTGTAGCACCTGCTTTAATAGGGTATCTTAGGGACTCTACAGGTTCATTTCTTGTGGGGATAGACATCCTCATCTTTGTCGTAGAGGCAATGGTGCCCGTCGCTTTCTTGCTTAGGGAGAGACGTTCATCCGATTGAGAACACGGGAAAAGCGAAGCTTCTTTTGGAACTTGTCGTATTTTCAGTTCTAAATGTATCTGGCAAGAATTTTGTCAGCAACAACAGCCTGGATCGTACCATCTTAAAAGAATACATAAGGGCTGAAATGGGTGATTTGCAGGGAAAGTTTATCAGTTGCAAGTGCAAGATGAAACTACTCTGAAGAAAATCCATAACCTGCGCGATTGCAGAATGTTAGAAGGTGGTAGTGTTCTAATATGTCCGTAGAAGAAATAGTTCTTAATTCTCCCGGAAGAACTGTGTTGTTGCTTGGAAATGAGGCCATAGCCAGGGGAGCTATTGAGGCGGGAGTAAAGGTTGCAGCTGGTTATCCAGGGACGCCCGCAACTGAAATTATCCAGACACTGGCTAGTGCGGGTCCAAGGTTTGGAATGCACGTGGAGTGGTCTGTAAACGAAAATATCGCTCTTCAAGTGGCTTTTGGAGCTGCCCAATGTGGGGTCAGATCGTTATGCGCAATGAAACATAATGGTCTTAGCACAACGTGCGACATGCTGACCCACATAGGTCTTAGGGACATTTCTGGAGGAACAGTCATAGTGTCTTCAGATGATCCAAACATGCACAGTTCCCAGACCGAACATGACACTCGCTGGATTGCCCGAGCAGGATGTATTCCAATTATTGAACCTTCGACTCCTCAGGAGGCCAAAGACTTCGTAAAATTCGCTTTGAGTCTCTCAGAAAAGGCAAGTCTGCCTATGATGATTAGAACCGTAACCAGATTGAGCCATATGCGCGGGAATACGGTGCTGGGAAAAATAAGTGAAGAAAAGAGAATTGCAAGGTTTGACTTGGAAAAGTTCAGCCTCAGCAGATTAATGCAGAAAGGAGCGTTGCCCTCGCCTTTTTGGAATCCTGTGATAGATAAGAATCTGCACAGGAAAGAACAGATGACGAAGGAGGAATTTGAAAAGTTTGATGGAAATAAGCTTGAATTCGGTGAGGCTAATGAGTTCGGAATCATAGCATCAGGCATGGCTTATAACTACGCGGCTGAAGGTGTAGAAAAGTTGGGGTTAGACTGTAAGGTTGCTCTCCTGAAATTGGCAACTCCTTATCCGTTGCCTGAAAGAAGGGTATCTGCTTTTTTGGGGGCGGTTGAGAAGCTTGTCGTAATAGAGGAACTGGAACCGTTTGTTGAGATTCAGGTCAGGGCATTGGCTCAAGAAGTCAACCCTAGCTTGAAGATTTACGGCAAAATATCAGGACATGTTCCACGTGAGGGTGAGCTTAGCACAGAGGTGGTTGCCAACGCCCTTGCACGTATTCTTGGAATCGTGGAACCATATAAACCAACGCCCAAGATAAACCTGTTTCAACGAATGCTCACTATGTGCGCTGGATGCTCACACAGGGCTACTGGTTACGCTCTGAAACAGGCGATAACTAAGGTAGCTCGCGGATCAGAGACGGTAGTGGATAACGACATTGGTTGTTACCTTCTTTTGATGGGTCCCCCATTCCTACTTAACGATATGAGCTTTTGCATGGGCGCTAGTGTTTCAGTACCCCAAGGAAGGTACCATGCTGGCACAGATCAGATCCACATAGGCATCGTGGGCGATTCTACTTTCCTACATGCTGGAATACCTGGTTTAATCAACGCTGTCCATAACAAAGCGAAGGCGAAATTTGTGATTCTTGACAACAAAGTCACCGCCATGACAGGTTTTCAGCCCCACGCTGGTACAGGAGTAAATGCGACAGGTGAGAAAACCAAGGCAATCGACATCGAAGAAATAGTGAAGGCATGCGCAGTGGATTTCGTGAAAGTTGTTGATCCATACAACTATGAGGAAACCTTTGAAGTTCTCAGAGAGATGCTCCAATTTGATGGTACAGCCGTTGTAATTTCGCGACGGATGTGCGCCAATGAAGCTTTGAGAAGAATGAGAAGAGAAGGGAAAAGACCGGCGACCTATCACGTCGATCAAGAAAGATGCGGGGGATGTGGACTATGCAGTCGTCAGTTCGGTTGCCCTGCTATTGGATGGAATGAAAAGGGGAAAAAGGCCGAAATAGTATCACATCTCTGCACGGGTTGCAGTGTATGTGCTCAGATTTGTCCAGCGAAAGCCATTGTCAAGGGGAAGTCACAATGAGATTGCCTAAAACGTGCAACATACTCATTTCCGGGGTCGGCGGTCAAGGCAATATCTTAATGTCTCAGATAATTGCATCTGCCGCGATTAGAGCAGGGCTCGACGTTAGAGTGGGGGAAACATATGGGGCCGCTCAGAGAGGAGGACCAGTCATGAGCCATGTGAAAATAGGAAATCGACTGAAGTCGCCTTTAATATGTCAAGGCGAAGCCGATGTTCTGCTCGGCCTCGAACCAGCTGAAACCAGAAGAAGGCTCAACTACTTGAAAAAAGGTGGTTTAGCCATAATAAACACTGTCCCTGTCTATCCGATTGAAGTGGTAACTGGGCTTGTAGAATACCCTTCACTGGATAGTCTCATAAAACCCGTTGAGATGATCGCCAGCAGAGTGATTGCTTTTGACGCTGTGGAACTAGCAAGCAAAGCCGGCGATCCCATTACGATGAACATTGTTATGCTCGGAGCACTGGCTTCTTCCAACACTCTTCCATTTCCTGACAAATTGCTGAAGGAAGAGTTAAGACATAGAATACCAGAAAGACTGCTTGACATCAATGAAAAGGCCTATGAATCAGGCAAACAAGTCAGCCAAAAGATCAACTGCGGAAGGATTGACCCTTACAAGAGAAGAGTGTGAATCCACATGCGGGTGTATTAATTACGCTCTTCAATGGCTTCTAGATTTGAGGCATAGCCATACCGGAAATCTGTAGTTTTTGCTTAACCTTCTCACTTCCAGTCAAATAGAATGATTTCATGTATTTGCCTTTCAAAATAATAGCTAATGCAATCGTATTCGGGCAACTCGGAGCATGAGCGTCAACTTCAACGACCGTTTCTCATCGGTAACATGTAGGATTCACGACTCACCAATTTTGACTCTTGGCTTGTAGCCGAAGCCAATAGATTTTTAAACAGGACTGTTATAGACCAAACCAGCAAGTTCAACATTCAGGATAGAATTTGCCTAAGATGTGGGATTTATGCCAACTCATCCATATATACCGAACAGCGTTCCGGAAATAAAAAAGGAAATGCTTGACGAGATAGGTGTAGGGGATGTGAATGAACTTTTTGCCGCAATCCCAGAAAAGATTAGATTGAAGAAAAAATTGGAATTACCAAGTTCGACGTCGGAATACGAGGTGAGGCGGCACATTGAAGCTATTTTGTCCAAGAACAAGACATGCAACGATATACTAACATTCTTGGGAGCGGGCTGCTGGCCACACTATGTTCCAGCAGTCTGTGACGAGATTAATTCACGGTCAGAATTTCTAACGGCATACACGGGCAACGAGTATTCAGATTTGGGAAGATATCAAGCGCTCTTCGAGTTCCAAAGCATGATAGGCGATCTCGTTGCAATGGATGTTGTATCTTTTCCTGTATATGACTGGGCTACAGCCTTAGGCGACGCTGCCCGCATGGCAGTGATGATTACTGGTAGGCACGAAATTCTGATCCCAAAGATAATGAACCCTGACAGATCATCCGTTATGAAAGCCTACTGTGAATCGCTGGCAGATATTAATTCAATAGGCTATAATTCTAAGAACGGACAATTTGACCTAGAAGGCTTAAGGAAAAACATTTCATCAAAGACAGCTGCCGTCTACATCGAGAACCCAGCATACCTCGGATTTATTGAGACCGAGGTCGAAGAAATCAGCAAGATAGCCCATGATCATGGAGCACTGTTTATAGTAGGAGTCGAACCGCTTTCTTTGGGAGTGTTAGCTCCGCCAGGCGAATACGGTGCAGACATAGTTTGTGGCACAGGCCAGCCTCTAGGAGTGCACATGTCCTTTGGAGGGGGCAGCTTAGGTTTCCTCGCATTTCCTGACGACGAAAAGTTTGTATCAGCAGCAGGTCACAGGTTAGTAACAATTACTACGACTGAGCGCAAGGGCGAGTGGGGATTTACCTATGTTTTACCTGAAAGAACCATGTTTGCGATTAGAGAGAAAGCTGGAACTTTCACGGGAACTGCCACGGTTCTATGGGCCATAACCGCCGCAGTTTACATGTCACTACTGGGTCCTCAAGGTATGCGGGAACTTGCAGAGATTATCATACAGAAGTCGCAATATGCAATGAAGCGGTTGTCTGAAATTGGTGGTATTGTGGCCCCCGTGTTCGAATCTCCTCACTTCGAAGAATTCACTGTACGTTTCGAAGGAACCAAAAAAGCTGTTCGGGGTGTGAACAAATCTTTACTGAAGTATGGAATCCAAGGAGGAAAAGATATCACAAAAGAGTTTCCTGAGCTAGGCAAAACTGCATTGTACTGCGTCACCGAGGTGCATACCCAAGAGGAAATCGACAAGCTTGCTGTCGCGCTGGAGGAGGTTGTTAAGTAATAGATAAACCGGATGAATATGTGACAGGTTATCACGCAGTGGCTTGGCACGAGCCTATCATATATGAATTGGGAAGAAAGGGAAGAAGAGGCTTTATTGTTCCGAGAATTGAGGATGGAATTAGATCCACGGTGGGATATACTGCTTCGTATATTCCGAAGAAAATGCGGAGAAAGGACACTCCGAAAATTCCAGAAGTCTCAGAAGCAGAGGTTGTGAGACATTATATTCATTTGTCCCAGGAGACTTTTGGTGTTGATTCTGGAAGTAATGTGGGTGTTGGCACATGCACAATGAAATACAGCCCTAAAGTGAATGAAGTATTAGCCAAATCGCCCAAAGTATCCGACATTCACCCACTGCAAGATGAGGAAAGTGTCCAAGGTATCCTTGAAATAATGTATAGACTCAAGAAGTGGCTGTGTGAGATTTCTGGGATGGATGATTTTTCTTTTCAGCCTCGGGGAGGAGCTCACGCTGTATTTACGAATGCATGCATGATTAAAGCATATCACAAATTTAATCAGGAACTTGAACAAAGAAACGAAATAATCACAACCGTTCTGTCACACCCTTGCAATGCTGCTTCTCCCGCAGTGGCCGGCTTCAAAATCATAACTCTTTACCCGGATGAAACTGGGGTTCCAGACGTAGAGGCTCTGAAGGCCGCCGTTTCGAAGCATACCGCCGGAATGATGATCACCGACCCCTACGACACAGGGGTCTTTGATAGCAACATCGAAGAGTACATACAGATTGTACATGAAGCAGGCGGACTTGTGGCAATCGATCAGGCCAACGCCAACTCCATATTAGGTAGATTAAGAATTGCGGATGTAGGAGCTGACCTATGCCACTTTAACCTTCACAAGTCCTTTTCGACTCCTCATGGATCATGTGGACCAGGCAGTGCTCCCGTTGGAGTTAAGAAGGAACTTGCCAAATTCCTTCCAATTCCAGCATTGGAATTTGACGGACACAAGTATTACTTGGACTATAAGAGACCGCACAGTATCGGAAAAGTAGCAGAATTCTACGGAGTTGTTCCAAACATCGTGAAAGCCTATGCTTGGATAATGAGTTTGGGCGCCGAGGGCTTGAAGGAAACATCTGAAGTAGCTGTGATGAACAACAACTATCTTGTAAAGAAACTTTTGGAGGTTCGCGGAGTAACTCTACCCTGGGGTGGGCATCACCCATTCAGGATGCAGGAGGCCCGATTCAGCTTGGAAAAGATGAAAAACGACACTGGTATAGGAATCGACGACGTGAATCATAGGATAGTGGATTTCGGTGTACAAAGATGCTTCACGAGTCATGAGCCTTGGATAGTTCCCGAGCCTTTTACTCCTGAGCCGCCTGAATCAGTTTCGAAAGAGGACCTTGACAGATTCGTTCAAATCTTCCATCAAATATCACGGGAGGCGTATGAGAATCCCGAAGTAGTCAGAAAGGCACCTCACAACGCTGCAATAGCGAAGATTGATCCAACTCCTTCTACTAACCCTAAGAAATGGGCTATGACTTGGAGAGCGCACTTAAAGAAACATAAGTGACGTTGTTGGCAAAGAAAAAATTGGGCCTCATCGTAAATCCTATTGCTGGAATGGGAGGCAGGGTAGGTCTTAAGGGGACTGACAGTGAAAGAATTGTCAAAAAAGCGATAGGGATGGGGGCGACGCCAGTCGCACCGATGAGAGCGGTTGAGGCGCTTGAAAGGGTTGCCCGCATACGGGACGAGATTGAGCTGGTAACGTGCCCTTTTGAGATGGGCGAAGAGGAAGCTGGAAAGTGTGGTCTAAGTCCTAAAGTCATAGGCTCAATCATAAGCGGAAAGACCACTGCCGCTGACACCAAGAATGCAGCCAAAGAAATGCGGAAATTGCAAGTTGATCTCACACTTTTCGCAGGGGGCGATGGAACGGCCAGAGATATCTACGAAGCCGTCGGTCAAGAAGTTCCTGTTCTAGGCATACCTGCTGGCGTCAAGATGCATTCTGGTATATTTGCAATAAATCCTAGCAAGGCCGGCGAATTGTGTGTGAAGTTTCTAGAAGGAGATGCTTCGCTTCGTGAAGCAGAAGTCATGGACATTGACGAAGATGCCTTCAGAAAAGGCAGTCTACGCGCCAGACTTTGTGGGTACCTCAAAGTCCCCTATGAAAGAAGATTAGTCCAAGAAGTGAAAAGCGGCAGCCTCGACATACTGGATGAAAAAAAGGAGCAAGAAGCAATAGCGGAATATATCGCGGAGAAGATGGATAGAGATTTTTACTACATATTGGGTTCCGGGACAACCGTAACAGCCGTAGCGGACAAACTTGGGATAAAGAAGGCGCTGTTGGGAGTGGACGTTGTAAGGAATGGAAAGATAGTAGCCATGGACTTGAACGAGGAAAGATTGTTGCGGTTGATTGAAAGAAAAACCAAGGTAAAGATAATTGTTTCACCGATTGGAGGCCAAGGCTTCATATTTGGCAGAGGAAACCAACAAATAAGCCCCAGAGTGATTAGGAAAATCGGGAGAGATAACATAATAATCATAGCGACAAAAAACAAGCTTCTCTCCATAGGGATAGGTCAACCACTGCTGGTAGATACAGGTGACAGAAAAATTGACAGGCTTTTGCAAGGGTATATGAGGATAATTACTGGCTACAATGAAGAAGCAATAATCAAGGTTGCAGCATAGCTGTTTTATCTGAATAGACCAAAGGCACTTTCTATTAATCCTAAGGTCAGCTCTACGACAAGCTTTTTTTGCCTGCAAAGGTGCCACTGCCATCCTGGTTGCGGTTCATTTCTCTTCATAAAGAAATCGGCGCTATTGGATTGTGTTTAAAAATCAATTTGCGATTATTCTCTAGCCAAGGACTCCTTGTCTTCAACCACTTAACTCGTCTACCAACGTACCTTTTCTAAATTTTCCTGTAATTCGCGATGAACCCGCGTTGATTCAGTTGGCAAACTCGATTCTTCACTTGGAGCATACACATGCCAAACCTTTTTATAGGATATTTCTTTAGACTGTGCTCAAGTTCGGTGATAAAATGACTAGATTGTTGGGCATTGTTGGAAGCCCTAGGAAAGGTGGCAACACAGAGATCATAATGAGGGAAATTCTGAAGGCTGGTGAGCAAGAAGGAGCCGAAATAGAGCTGATACGTTTGGTTGATTTTACTCTGAAGCCATGTAACGGTTGCCAAACTTGTTTTGAAACGAAAAAATGCAATATAGAAGACGATGCAGAGGAAATACTTGAAAAAATGATGGAAGCGGATGGCGTAATCGTTGGGACCCCAGTTTACTTCTTTAATGTAAGCGCGCAAACAAAGATGTTTATCGACAGAGTTGGATACTTGAACATTGCTAGGAAAAGAAAAGCTCTGAGAAACAAGATAGGTGGCGCAATGGCTGTGGCTGGAAGACAAGGCTTGACTCAGGCATCATCTGAAATCTTGCTGTTTTTGGCGAATGCAAGAATGATTATTGTAGGTCCTTTTGTGACAGTGTTAGCCTCTGCAAAGGGAGATGTAGCCAAAGATAAATACGGAATTGGCGAAGCTAGAGAGCTTGGAAAATCAATGGTTCGAGTAGCAGAGGCAACTGCCGAATTGAGGAAAGATGCTGAAGCAAACTGAAGCCGCTCAAAATATGGAAGGAAGAAATACAAGAGAAAGCCACAAATTGCTTACAAACGTACGGTCTTCTCAAAACCCAAGGCCGTCTGAATGTCCAAATCCCGCAAAAGTATAATGGGATACAATCGTTCTGAAATCTTGTTATGCCCTAGCTCTAAAGATAAGTCTCTTAAACTAGCACACTATGCTTAGACTCTACAAGTCCGGCATGTTACATCGGGCTAAGTGTTCGAGTGATTTTAGGTTCGATTTTTCTAAGTTTGTTGGTTCGAAAAGATTTGTGAAACTCAACAGACCTTGTTTATGCAGGATTGATTTAATCCTATCTTTCTGGCAATCTGAAAGGTAAGGGTTCAAAGTGAAGTCAGCATGTAATCCAACTAGCGTGCGCTTGGCAAAACATGAGAGCCTCCAACAAGCCAAAACCAGACTTTCGAAATGTTACTCTCTTCCTGTAGATTTGCTGAGCCTAGAGTCGGCTTGGTTGATAAATTAGCTGATAACATACGCAATAGCGCGCATGCCTGTTCCTAATCGGATGTGAACAAGAGGAATATTAGTCGACCAGACGATAACATGCGTATGTTCGTCGGGTTAGATGTTCATAAAAAGTATACTGAAGTGGCCATTGTCGATGAAGAAGGAGTAGTAACAGAACAGGAGAGAATAGAGAATGAGCCAGGGCGGATCGAAGAATTCTCAAACAGGCTAAGCAACGCCGCCATGGTGTTAGAGTCATCGTCGTCTTGGTATTGGCTTTATGAAATATTATCTAAGCGGCACAGGGTTGTGCTTTCTAATCCGGCCAAGACGAAAGCGATTGCTTCTGCAAAACTGAAGACAGACAAGGTGGATGCGCTCATGCTGGCAAACCTGCTACTGGGCGGTTATATAGCTGAGAGTTATGTTCCTTCAAGGCGTGTCATGAGCCTTAGAGAGCTCGTACGTTACAGAGCGAATCTGGTCAGGATAAGAGGTGCGATAAAGAATAGAGTGCACGCTTACCTTCTAATGAACAACATAAAGATAGGCTACTCGCCGTTCACTAAGGGTTTCTTGGAGGAGCTGAGAAGCGTCAAAGATGCTAGGGTTGAAGGCTATCTGAGGATTATTGAGAGGTTGAATCTGGAGATTCATGAAGCGTCTAAGATAATTTGCAGTGAAGCTTCAAACGATGAAAATGCTAGGCTTTTGATGACGATTCTTGGAATCTCGTTTTACTCGGCTCTGCTGCTTGTGAGCGAGATTGGGGACGTTGATAGGTTTCCTGATTCGGCGCATTTGGTGTCGTATGCAGGTTTAGCATCTTCAACGCATAGCAGCGGCGGATCTACTTATCATGGCAGGATAACGAAGGCTGGTAGTCCGTACTTGAGATGGGTTCTTAACCAGTGTACGTGGGTTCACATCAGGAATCAGCCTGATGGCAGCGTGGCATTGTTTTACAGACGTTTATCTGGAAAGAAGGGTCATGCGAAGGCGATGGTAGTTGCTTCTGCTAAGCTGTTAAAGATTGTCTATTGGGTGTTGAGGGAGAAGCGGCCGTATCAGGGTTAAGGGGTTGAGCCGCAATCGAATTTATGAGGGTTATGACCTCGTGTTTCCTAAATGCGGTGTGCCCTTTTAACGTGGTGCCGGAGGGCAACGATGATGAGGGAAAGCCTCGTATGGGTAAGTGGTATGCCTTCTTGCAGCCAAAGAAAGGAGTCTAAGAAAGGTGGTGGGTTAAGCTTATAAGGAAAGTAGCAGAGTTCACATGGGTAAATTCGCTTGTGATGTAGCACATGGTTCTGGCTTTGCATTGTCCACGGATGATTGGGTGCTTGAGATGCACGGACATCCTTAAATTGCGGAAAATACTTTGTCAGCACTTGATAAATGCCGTATTCATAGAAGTTCTTCTCTGGTTGAGGATCTTCCTCAAGTTTGAAGGCTCTTGGGAAATCGTCAGCGTAACCGACCCAATAGACTTCTTCTTTGGAAAATGGTCGGATGTATATTCTGTGCTTTGGCAGAATGGTGAAAGGCAAACAGTCAACAGGATTGAACCCCTTGGTAAACAGCAGTTTTTGCAGCGCTGCGTTTTTGGCTGGTATAGCGAAGAATTGTCTTTTCTTAGGCTTAATGTGGCATTCAATCCCTACCGCATCCAGAATCTGCGAGACCCAGGCTCCAGCCGCCAAAATGGTTTTTTTTGCCTTGATCACACCATCATTTGTACTCACGCCTGAGACTCGGCTGTTCTGCCAAAAATAGGGTTCGCCTGGGATGCTTATAGGTTGGCGCGATTCTGCAACCAAACTCTTGGCCTCTACCTCATACCTTATCTTACCACCGAGTCTCAGGAACTCATTCTCATAAAACTTGACGAGTGAACTGACGTCGTTTATGACACCTGCTTTGGGGATCAAGATACCTCCGGAAATATTCTCCATGCCCATCGATTGTGCCTCTTCCTCTTTTGCCAAATCTGTCTGTATACGCAATTTCTCTGCCAGCTCGGCGCCCTCGTACTCATTGTATTCAAGATTGTTCTTGCGGGCCAAATCTTTGAAAATTGAGGATATTTCCTTGTAGTCTTCTTGGGTCAAAAGCCAAAGGTAGCCCAGCCACTGCAGTTTCAGATCCACGTTCAAGTCTTCCTGCAAATGGCGGTAGAATTCGATGGAAGAATCAGCCAGAGCATAGTTTGTTCGTGACGAAAATATGCAGCGGAAGGCAGCGGCGCTCCGGGCCGTATTGGCTTGACCCGGACCGCTCAATTTGTCTATGACCAAGATATCTGTGTCAGGGTGTGTTTTCTTGATATGATAGGCCGTCGACAAGCCAAGAATTCCTGCCCCTACTATGACAACATCATGCTCAGCCATGATTTTCCCAGCAGTTACTTCAACGCCAGTGGAAGGTGTATAAACCTTGCGCGCAAGAGCGTTCTTGATATCTGGTTTTTATATCACCCTTGCGTTTCAAAAGGAATCTGTGAGGGGAAAGACGGTTTGAAGTTGCGAAACATGCCGCTCTTCATAGCCGTGGTGTTACTTTGGGGATCGAACTACTCTCTGATGAAGATAGCCTTGGGTTTCACTTCACCCTCAACCTTGCTCCTGGAACGATTTCTGGTTTCTGTAGTTGTCCTTTTTCCTTTTTTCTTTATGTTTCGGAAGAAGCTTCCTCGTGACCTAGGAACTTTAGCGAAGCTGACGATTTATTGCCTGATCTACGTATCAATGAACACAGCGCAAATTGTCGGACTGGTTCGAGAGAGCTCTGGCATCGGCGCCGTAATCACCTATACCCAACCACTTCTCGTCTTGTGTTTGGCCTCACTATTCCTAAACGAGAAAATTACGGCCAACAAGATTCTAGGAGTCGCTGTGGGGTTCACAGGAGTCGTCATTCTCTTCCTTAACACAGCAGGTTCTTTCACTCTTGGGTCTGGTCTGATCATGTTTTTCGCCGCATTCTTGTGGGCAGTCTCAGTCATCTATTATAAGAAATTGCTTAACCATGTAGACCCCTTTATTGCGGTTTTCCTGCAGTTGGCCATTGGCTCAGTACTTTTCACCGCCCTGGATTTGGGTATGAACAGTCTCACTTTTCCGACAAACGCTCAGTACATAGCGATAGTCGCCTATTCATCCGCAGGCGGACTGGCTCTAGGGAACGTATTTTGGCTCCATCTGTTAAGAGATGAAGAGGCAATAACCCTTTCAAGTTCAACCCTGCTCGTTCCAGCAGTCGCCCTGCTCTTCGGATGGCAATTCCTTGGAGAGAACCTCAACGTCGAATCACTTCTCGGCTCAGCGTTCACCCTAGTAGGGGTATGCTTGGCGAACCTGGCTAAGAACCGCTCCCGCACGGGCTCATGACTTGCGTAATGCGCATGGTATTCTTGGCATGGGCTCAATTCTAGGCAGCAATGTGCTTGTTTTCCGTTGTTCTATTGAAACGAAAAAAGTTAAGTGTAAAAGTCACGCCTTAGGGTTGAGGCAGCAGTCAGATGGTCCTAATCCTCGATAGAAAGGATGTTGAATCCTTGGTGGATATGAGGGAGGCTATCAAGGCAATAGAGAAGGTCTTCCTCGAGTTCCATGAAGGAAAAGCGGTCTGCCCGAAGCGCTTAATCATTGATGTGGCTAAGCACAAGGGTCTCATGTATTATATGCCGTCTTATCTCAGTGAGAGTGAGTCACTAGCAATCAAGATAGTTGCTCAATATGATGAAAACTTGAAGTATGGTTTGCCAACAATACTGGCCTCAATTCTTCTGAGCGATCCGCAGAACGGCAAACCGCTCGCAATGATGGAAGGCGCTTATCTTACTGCTCTACGGACAGGTGCCGCCAGCGGAGTTGCAACTAAGTACCTTGCTCGAAGAGATTCTAAAGTAGTAGGCGTCATAGGTACAGGCGTTCAGGCAAGAACCCAAGTCTGGGCCATGACTGAAGTCCTTAGAAACATAGCAAAAGTAAAAGCATACGACGTCTCGCCTGGAAGAGTGGAAGGATTTGCTAAGGACATTTCACAGAAACTTGGCTTAGACGTGGAAACCGTTGAAACCAGCAAACAATGCGTTGAAAACTCTGACCTCATAGTTGTAGCTAGTACCTCAAGAGTTCCAGTCTTAGACGGAAATTGGCTGACAAAGGGAGCCCACGTAAATTCGATTGGAGTGTCTGGGCCTGAAGGAAGAGAACTCGACGACACAACAGTCAAGAAGGCAAAAATCGTTGTCGACACCAAGGAAGGTGTCCTTGCTGAAACTGGGGACTTGATTGTCCCAATAAAAAGAGGAATAATTTCACAAGAGGATATTTACGCTGAACTCCACGAGATAGTTGGCGGCAAAAAGCCCGGAAGAACATCCGATGATGAAGTAACATGCTGGAAAGCCGTGGGCATAGCTATTGAAGATGCTGCCGTGGCGAAACTGGTTTACGACAAGGCAAAGAAGGAAGGAATCGGAAAGGAAGTTGAGATTTAAGGCGTCTGATGCGAGTCAACTCTCAACGCACACTGCATGCTGAGTTCACTTAACGCCCTCTGAGGTCTGGACTGTGTCCTTCATTCAACTCTATGCTTCGCCACTGATCTAACATTTGGCAATAATTAACCTTAGTCTTGGTAGGTGATGAGACATCCAAGCGTCCCAGGTTAGGAAGTTTCCAAAAGCAAAAATGATCTGTTCAATGGATCATCTGGCTCAAGAACAAGTTGCTGAAAGCCTGTTATGTACGCGTTGCCCGAGACTTCTGGGATTATTGCAGGGTATTCTCCGACGCTGGTCTCGCCTGCGATCTTTCCTCTGAACAATGTTCCGATAAGGCTTTCGTGCACAAGTTCGTCCCCAACCTTCATTTTTCCTTTGGCGAAGAGATCAGCCATCCTGGCAGATGTACCTGTGCCGCATGGCGAGCGATCCAGCCCTGTTGGTGCTACGACAACCACATTTTTCATGTCCGCTTTAGGATGCGTCGGAGGACCGGTGAATTGGATATACAGAACCTTTACGAGACTGTTGTCTTTAGGGTGTCTCATCCCTATTTGTTCTTGTATTGATCTCCTGAGGATCTCTCCATATTCGATCAGTTTTCCAGCTTCATCAGGAACCATCTTGAGTCCAACGTCTTTTGCCGAGACTATCGCGTACAAGCTGCCGCCATATGCAATATCAGTCTTGATGTTTCCGAATTCTTCGGTATGGATCGTGGCGTCTCGAAGGTACGAGAAGGACTCGACGTTTCTCAGAGTTATCTCTCCAACCTTTCCATTTTTCACGTTCACAAAAAGGCTTACAAGTCCTGCATGAGTGTCAAGTCTGACTTGCGTAAGAGGCTCGGTCACTTTCACCTGGCGAGTCTCAACCAAGTATTTGGCTACTGCAATCGATCCGTGCCCGCACATCGGGACGAGGCCTATAGGTTCCATGAATATCACTCCTGCGTCTGCTTCCGGAACCGTAGGCTCTATGAGGAACGCTCCGCACATTGTACTGCGGCCTCGCGGTTCGTAGAGAACCATCCTTCTTAGGTCTTCAAGGTTCTTCTCTACATACGCGTTTTTCTCCCGCATGTTGTTGCCGTGAATGGTCGGAAATCCGCTCGTAACTATCCTGAACGGCTCGCCTGCGGTGTGAAGATCCACGACTGTTAGAAGGTTGGACAGATTCATGAAAACCAACGTCAATAACCAATTCTCTAGTGATTAAAAACTCTTTCCGAATTGTAGATCGGGGGAGTTGCAATAGTAAACGAGCATTCCATCTACAGAAAGCCTGCTTACTTTCCTTTTCTGTCCTCTGCATACCTTCTCTTGAGTTCTTTCGCAAACCTCTCAACTAATTCGTTGGCCGCCTGTCTGAACCCTTCTACATCAGTGGTTACAAGGAACTTCTTTTCGTCCACGAATACTTTTGCTTCATTGAGAAACGGATCGTCATCCATACCGGCAGAATGCTTTGGAAAGTCTGCAAGTCTGCTCAGCGCGTCGAGCAGCCGGAAGGGGCCATAGAGAGGAGGCTCGTCGATACAGTTCTGTGCGCTCGTAGCCAGAAAAAGTGCGAGCTCGAAAAGATATTCGTTACCCTTGTTTCTTACGCTCATCAAGTCTACACCTCGCCAAGCGGAAGCTTTTGGCCGAACTTGTCAAGATACACAATCTCGTTCAGTGGAATTCGACGCGGAGGAGCCGGAGCGCTGTCAGCGTACCCAACAATAACCAGAAGCTCCGGTTCTATGCCTTCCGGAATTTCAATTATCTCTTTCATGGCAGCGTGGGAAAAGGATTTCACAACGCATGTTCCCAGTCCCAGCGCATAAGCCGCCAGCAATATGTTCTCGGTAGCCATCGCACAGTCTGCGATTGACAGGTAATCACGTCCCAGTGCACCTCCAATTCGGTGTGCTCTCGTCCTGTCAGAACAAACAAGTATGGACAAAGGCGCCTCACCAAAATAGCCTGGAGAGATTTTGCGAATCATCTCAAGAATATCGCGATCTTCTACGACTATGAATAGCCAAGGCTGAATATTGCTGCCCGATGGTGCCCAACGGGCTGCGTTTAGCAGTTTCTCGGTTAGCTCTCTCTCAACTTGCTTCAATTTGTATTTCCTAACGCTTCTACGTCCTTTTATGGCTTCAAAGACATCCATTCTTTTCCCTCTGCAAAGACAACGGTAAAATGGAATCGTTAACGCACCTAAAAGATTTTTGACAAGATTTATAAGGCGACCTTAAAAATAACGTCTCTCTGGAAGTGACAAAATTGCCTCAATACTATGAATACGAGTTGGCTAGAGCAGCACACAGGCTTGTCGCAGAGTGGTTCAAACTGAAACCTGGAGAGACTTTCGTTGTGAGTGGAGACACCGAATCTGATCCTCGTGTAGTTGAAGCCACAGCGGCAGCTGCATTTGCGGTCGGAGCGAAGCCTCTGGTGATGTGGAACGCCTCCCCGCGAGGAGTTGGCAAGGCCGCGGATGCTGATCTGCCTGCGGAAGCGATCGAAGCGGTGCTAAAGGTTGCGGACGCGTGGTGCGAGTTCAATAACGAGTGGATCTTTTATTCAACGCCATATACGAACGCCATGGAAGCCAACAAGAAGCTCAGACACACATGCTATGTCGGAATGAACGTGGACATGATGGTGAGAACGATCGCTAGGGTCGACATAAAGGCACTGCAAAAGTACGAGGAAAGACTGCAAGCATTGACGAAGGCAGCCAAACATGTGAAGATGACGACGCCAGCAGGAACTGATATTGAGTTCAACAATGATCCAAAGAGACCGATGATACTTGAAGTAGGATACGCAGACACGCCTGGATCCCACATGCTTGGAGGCCAGATAGGCTGGTCGCCCATTTTCGAGACGATAAACGGTACAATAGTTTTTGATGGCTCAATAAATCCGCCGCTGGGCTTATGCAAAACACCAGTAATACTCCGCATCAAGAAAGGAAAAATAGAGAAAATCGAAGGCGGTCAAGATGCTATGGTTTTCGATGCTTGGCTCAAGAGTTTCAACCATCCTCTCATGCGGAGCATGGCCCACGTTTGCTACGGATGCAACCCAGGTGCAAAACTGACTGGGAACGTCTTGGAAGACGAGAGAGTCTGGGGGACCACCGAGTGGGGAATCGGCTACATAGGTCAGATGCTGACAGGCGGCAAACCGATACCGGCACCATCTCACACCGATGGCATCTGTATGAATACGTCCGTGTGGGTTGACGGGAAACTGATCCAGGACAAAGGAGTGCAAAAGGATCCTGAGCTTGCTAAATGGGCAAAGAAACTCGGCAAATCCTAAGAGAACTAAGGCTCAAACTGCGATTTAGCTAAGAGCCTTTCCATCTTTTTCTCTTTTGCGAACTGATGAACTAGCGTATTATTTGAGAAATGGTATGACGTGGTCTCCAAAAAGGCGTATCGTCTCAAGATCTGTCACGTCTGGAAAGTCCATCATGAAGTGATCCACCCCGGCGTCAACGTATTTTCTCAGGATTTCTACACAGTCGTCTGGCAATCCACATATTTGCGTTTGGGTTGTCTCGCACTTTTCGATGGAGACTTGTGCCGGTCTAAATTTCTTGGTCTTTTCGTCAAGTTTGGTTCTGTTTTCAGCCAGAATACAGCCTACTCCCAGGGCCTTCTTCAAGCTGCCAAATTCTCTTCCTGCCTCTGAACAGTAAGATCTGAGCTGCTCCATCTTCTGCTTGTATTCGTTGATTGAAGGCAGATACCAGCTTCCAACGGCCCATCCGTCCGCGTATCTCGCGATCGTTTCGAACATGAGTTTGCCTCCTTTGAGAGTACCTATCCAGATTGGCGGATTAGGCTTCTGAATTGGCTTCGGGTTGCATAAAGCCTCATTTATGCTGTAGTATTTTCCCTGGAAAGTCGGTTTCTCGTCGGACCACATTTTTCTGATCACCTCTAAAGCTTCCCGGAGCATCGCTATTCTAACAGACGCCTTTGGAAATGGCAAGCCATAGGAATCGAACTCGGTTTTGAACCAGCCAGCCCCCAAACCTAACTCAAGCCTGCCGCGACTGATCACGTCTAGGGTAGAAGCCATCTTGGCCAAAACTGGAGGATGCCGAAACAGGTTACAAAGCACCATTGTCCCAAGCCTGAGATTGGCGGTTCTCTCCGCTAAAGCCGAGAGGGTTGTCCAACATTCGAGATAAGACTGTTGCGGAGGCCCAAGAATTGGCAGGAGATGATCCGTCAACCAAACAGAGTGAAATCCAACACGTTCACACTCTAACGCCACACTTTTGACTGTGTCGTAATCAACGGCAACTTGAGGTAAATGTACTCCAAACTTGACCAATAGCTAAAACCTCCAAGGCTCTTTCAACTATTCCCATAAGGGCTCGCCAGTATAAAGAGTTAGGATGTGAACCTGAAAATCTGCGCGCTAAGTGAAAAGGGAAGACCGCTTGCCTTGTCTTCATTTAGTCTGCAAGTCACTCGTTTCAACCTCAAGCTTAAAAAGAAGTTGCAATGTTGGTAACGTGGTGAAGGCTGTGACTCAAGCATTATACCTCGAGGACAGTTACCTAAGAGAATGCGACGCTGTCGTCGTTTCGGTCAAGGATGGAAAATACGTTGTTTTGGACCAAACTATCTTCTATCCGAAAGGCGGGGGCCAGCCTTGGGACACTGGCAAGATAGTTAGAAGCAATGAGACTTTCAACGTTGTTTACGTTGGAAAATTCTCGGGAGATATATCCCATGAGGTTGACCGTCCGAGTTTGAAAGAAGGAGACAAAGTGCACTGTGTATTGGATTGGGAGCATAGATACAGGCTCATGCGAAGCCACACAGCCGCCCACGTTTTCGCCTCACTCTTGTGCACTGGCACAGGCGCTCTCGTCACAGGAAACCAGCTTGAAGAAGACAAGGTCCGCTTCGATTTCAGCTTGGAGAAATTCGATCCTAAAATCCTCAAGGAATACATAGACAGGGCCAACGAACTGTTCAGAAAGGACATCCCTGTCAAGTGGTATGAACTGCCTAGAGAAGAAGCCTTGAAAATCCCAGGGGTAATTAAAATGGCTGAAGCTTTTCCGCCCGACATACCACGCCTTCGGATCGTAGAAGTTGTTGGCATTGATAGACAAGCCGACGGTGGGACTCACGTTAAAAACCTGAAAGAGATCGGCCAGATAAAAGTGCTCAAAACCGAAAACAAGGGCAAGCAAAATAGGCGAGTCTACTTCGCACTAACATGAGGATTCAGAAACCTTTCTAGCCGAGACGGTGAGGACGTCCACTTGCAACATCTGGGTAACTCTTGATGTGCGAAGAAATACAAAGAATCCAGGGAAGAACTACTGTGGAATGAACAGCGTGAGTGTGAATGGAGGCAGTCAGGTGAATGAAAAAGTCTCGCGCTATCGTTGGGTGATGGCTGCAGTAACCTGGTTGATGTTGTTCTCTCTTGGAGCGTCTTGGTTCTGCTTCACCCCAATGATAGTCACAATGATGGGAGATCTAGGCATAACTTTCGAGCAGGTTGGGTTCCTAGTTGCGCTAATTCCGTTAGCTTTAGTCATACTCTGCATTCCGGGAGGAATGTTTGCAGATCGATTCGGCGTTCGGCCTACCGTAGTAATCGGCGGTCTGATTATGGGGGTCTTTGGACTATTAAGAGGGTTCACCACAAGTTTCCCTACGCTAGCGATTACCATGTTTTTATGTGGAGTAGGCTACTCAATTGCTTACCCGAACCTTCCCAAAGTCATAGGCCTATGGTTTCCCTTCAAGGAATACGCATTAGCCAGTGGCGTAATGTTCACAGGTATGGAAGTGGGCATAGCATCATCATTTGTTTTGACTCCTGCTGTGCTGCTTCCGCTGACCGGGTCTTGGCAGGGTGTGTTCAT